>NZ_JABELD010000003.1 GCF_018853445.1 Acidithiobacillus concretivorus | reverse complement strand
GTGTAGGGTTTGATACTGACCGTCAGGCGATCAGGCCAGACCCGCCGGACCTCGGCATCGGCGACCCAGGGCAGGGCATCCAGAGAATGGCGGATTTGTTCGGGATTCGCCCACAGAAAGCCGCGTGCCGCATAGGGCTTCAGAACTGTGTTGATTTCGGCCAGAGGAATTTTGGGAGAACTGCCGGTAATGGTCAGCGTGTTGATGGGCATCAGGGAGGGTTGCTGAAGCCATTGCCATCCGGACCATCCTCCCCAGGCGAGAATGCTGATACTCAGGCCACCCGCAAGGACCTTTCCATAAAGCTTCCAGGGCAGGGGCTTATGGGCTTTGGCAGCAGCGGCCTTGACGGGTGCCGTCCGGGGAGGCTTGGGTTTTTCCTTCAGGGTGGCTGCAGGCCGTTGGGGCTGTTGTCCGTGGCGATAATCACGCATGACACTAACCATGATTCACTCTCCTCTGCGCCGTACGCAGTATGGTCTTGCATAATTCGGGGAAATCCATGCCCACAGCTTTGGCGGCCATGGGTACGAGGCTGTGGCTGGTCATGCCAGGAACACTGTTGATTTCGAGAAGATGTATTTTTCCCGATGCACTGATCATGAAATCGACCCTGCCCCAATCTCTGCCACCCAGTTCGGCAAATGCGCGCAGAGCCATGGCCTGCAGTTCGGCATCTTTGGTGGCACCCAGCCCCGAAGGCAGCAGATAACGGGTATCCTCGGCAAGATATTTGGCATCGTAGTCATAAAAGGCGTGCGGGGTTTCAATGACAATGGGTGGAAGCGCTTTGCCATCAACAATTCCGACCGTGGCTTCATGACCAATAACAGCCGCCTCGCAGAGGATTTCATCTTCGAGCGCAAAAGCATCCGTTATGGCTTTATCCAGTTCCTCCGGCCCATTCACCCGGCTGACGCCGAGGCTCGAACCACCATGATTGGGTTTGATATAAATCGGCCAGATAAAGTTTGCCGCGAGATCAGGTCGCTGATCGTGACGCCGCATCAGAATCCCTTCTGTTACGGGGAGGCCGGCGGCTTTCCAGATCTGCTTGGAACGCCACTTGTCCATGGCCAGTGCCGAACTCAAGACGCCGCTTCCGGTGTAGGGAATGGCAAGGGTTTCAAGGACGGCCTGGAGGAGGCCATCCTCGCCGATGGCGCCATGACAAACATTGAAGGCGAAACGGACGCGTTCATCCTGCAGCTGCTGTTGCAGACGTTCTGGTTCAATATCAATGCCCAGCGCTTCCATGCCGCTGCTGCGCAGGGCATCAAGGACTGCCGCAGCACTCAGCAATGACACCTCGCGTTCGCCGGAGGGACCACCGTAAAGGACGGCTGTGCGTATGGATTCAGCCATGCTTCGCCTCCCCCAGAATGCGCATTTCGGCTTGCAGCCTGATGCCGAACTGTTGCTGGACTTGTGTTTGTACGTCTTCCACCAGGGCCTCAATATCAGCCGCCTGGGCATCGCCCCGGTTGATGATGAAATTGGCATGCTGGCTGCTGACTTCGGCCTGCCCACGGGCTTTTCCCTTTAACCCGGCCGCTTCAATCAAGCGGGCCGCGTGGTCACCCGTCGGGTTACGGAACACCGAACCACAACTGGGCCATTCGAGAGGCTGCGTGGCGGCGCGTTTTTCCTGCCAGGCGCGCAAGCGTTGCATGACTGCCGTACTTTCCTCGGGAATCAGGCGGAGTCCGGCCGCTACAAAGCAGGCGTCACCATGGCCGTACACTTCCCGATAACCAATCTGGAAATCGTGGGGCGTAAGTCGCTGAATTTCACCATGGGGATGAATGACTTCCACCCATTCCACCAGGCTCCAGGTGTCGCCCCCATGCGCGCCGGCATTCATGCTCAGGCAGCCCCCCAAGGTGCCGGGAATACCCGCCAGAAACTCTGCGCCGGCCAGTCCTGCCTTGGCCGCAAAATGCGCAATTTTTACCGCACCCGCACCGGCGCCGACACGGAGCAGATCATTTTCTGCCAAAACGATCTGATCCAGGGTATTGGCGAGGCAGATGGTGGTCCCGCGCAGTCCGGCATCGCGCACCAGCACATTACTGCCCAGCCCTATCCAGGTGAGCGGTGGAACCGCAAAATGTCTTAAAAATCCTTGCAGATCTTCGCGGGTGCCAGGTAGATAGAAGCGATCAGCCGGTCCTCCAACCCGCCAACTGGTATGGCGTTGCATGGGCTCTCCCAGGCGCAGGCGGCCACCAATGACCGGCATCATGGGGCAGCCTCCGCAAATGCTTCGGCCCATTGGCCGGCCAGACGGGCAATGCTGCCAGCGCCCATGGTCAGTAGCACAGCGTTCGCAGGCAGATAAGGGCGAATCTGCGCCGGGGCATTGAGCAGCTCCGGCAAATAGTGAACGCTTATTCCCTGGGCACGCATGGCTTCGCTGAGTGCCTGACTGCTGACTCCGGGTAATGCTTTTTCGCCCGCACTGTAAATATCGGTGAGTATGACCAGATCCGCCTGGGCCAGACTGTGGACGAAATCGCCAAACAAGGCCTGGGTTCGGCTATAGCGATGCGGTTGAAAGGCGACTACCAGAGGGCGATCAGGCCATACGGCCCGGGCGGCGCTGATGGTGGCGCTCAGTTCGCGGGGGTGGTGACCATAATCGTCGATAATGGTGATACCGGCGAACTCGCCGACCTGTTCGAAGCGTCTACCTACCCCGCGAAAATCGGCCAGGGCACTGCGAATGGTCTGTTCGGTAACCCCGACTTTGCTGGCAATACCGATGGCGGCAAGGGCGTTGAGTACGTTGTGTTGTCCAGGAATCCCCAGCTCTACATCCAGCCAATGCACATAGTCATTGTCCACCCGCCGCCAGACTTCAAAGTGACTGCCCACGCCCTTGACGGTCACATTTCGGGCCTGCAGGTCCGCATCAGCACCGAATCCATAACGCAGCACCGGGGTGCGCAATTCTGGAATCAGGCCGGCGACCATGGGCTCGTCCGTACAGAGTACGGCAAGACCATAGAAAGGCAGGCGCTGCAGAAACTGCAAAAAGGCATTGCGCAAATTGTCGAGACTGTCGCCATAGGTTTCCATGTGGTCGGCATCAATATTGGTGACGACGGCCATGACCGGAGCAAGGTACAAAAAGGAGGCGTCCGATTCATCGGCTTCAGCCACCAGGTATTCACCGCTACCCAGGGCGGCATGGGTGCCCGCACTTTTCAAACGGCCGCCAATTACAAAAGTGGGATCCAGACCGGCGGCTCCGAGAATGCTGGCGACCAGGCTGGTTGTGGTCGTTTTGCCATGGGTTCCAGCGATGGCGATGCCCTGTTTGAAGCGCATCAACTCGGCCAGCATTTCGGCGCGGCGAATCACTGGAATACGTAATTCCCGGGCTGCCTGTACTTCTGGATTGCTTTCTGGAATGGCCGAAGAAATCACGACGACATCAGCGCCGCGCACATTGGCGGCTTCGTGACCTGAAAAAATCCGCGCACCCAGATCAGTCAGGCGCAGGGTCGAGCTGCCTGGCTGTAAATCAGAACCGGAAACCGCATAGCCAAGATTGAGCAAAACCTCGGCAATACCACGCATGCCGCTGCCACCTATTCCGACCATGTGAATTTGTCTGACCCAGTTACGCATGGTTTACTCCTTCCGGGTGCATACAAATTTGGGCGACGGCTGCAGCTGCATCGCCCCGGCTTTGTTGTCTGGCCGCCTCTGCCCAGCGCAGGCGTAAAGCTGGATCATTGAGCAGAGGGCTGAGAATATCCCGTAATTCCTGGGCATTGAGATTTTCCTGGCGAAGCATTCGCGCGGCCCCAGCGCTTTCCAGAAAATGCGCGTTGGCTGCCTGGTGATCATCCACGGCAAATGGAAAAGGTACGAGAATGGCTCCCAGCCCTGCCGCTGCCAGTTCGGCTACGGTGGCAGCGCCGGCGCGGCATAGCGCCAGATCTGCCCAGCCCAATGCGACACTGATATCCGGGATAAAGGGCTCGACGCGGACGTTGATACCTGCCGCCGCATATTCGGCTTGGGTACTTTCGTAATGATCCTTGCCGGTCTGGTGCCAGATTTGTGGACGCTGTTCGGTGGGCATAGCCGCTATGGCGGCGACACTGACACTATTCAGTGCCTTGGCTCCCTGGCTGCCGCCCATAATCAATAAACGGGCAGGACCCTGATGACTGGCGAAGCGCTCCTGCGGCACGGGGAGCTCGCGGATGCTGCGGCGTACCGGGTTACCTACCCATTCACCCCTGGGCAGGCGCGCCTCGGGAAATCCTAGAAAAACATGTTTGGCCAGAGGCGCCAGCAGGCGATTGCTCAGTCCGGCGATGGCATTTTGCTCGTGCAGGCATAGTGGACAACCCATACTCCAGGCCGCCAGTCCTACGGGGGCTGTCACATAGCCGCCCATACCCAGCACCGCCTGGCTGCGGGTTTGTTGAATGATTTTCCGGGCCTGAACAACGGCTTTGCTGACCCGCCAGGGCATACGCAACCAGCGTCCCATACCTTTTCCGCGAACGCCTTGCATGTCGATGGTATGCAGGGGATATCCGCGTTCGGGGACCAGACGCGCTTCCATCCCGGCAACGGTTCCGGCAAAGGCTACTTCCACCCCCTGATCGCGTAACATGTCGGCGACCGCGAGGGCCGGAAATACATGCCCGCCAGTACCACCTGCAGCAATGAGGACGCGTTCAGCCATGCTGTGCCTCCTTCTGCATCAGGTCTGTTTGTTGAACAGAAAGCGCTTGATAACGCCGGCTGACGGCCAACACAACACCCAGTGCGGCGCAGAGAAACACCAACGCACTGCCGCCGTAACTGATCAGTGGCAGGGCAAAACCCTTGGTGGGAAGAGCGCCAAGGTTGACGCCCATGGACATGACCGCCTCACCGCCGAACCAGGTCAGCGTGCCGTAGCAGAACAAGGCAAAAAAAGCATCTCCGGCGGCAGCGGCGCGGCGTCCGATACGATAAATGCGCCAGCAGGCCACACTGTAGAAAATGGCCAGTGCCCATACCCCGATCATGCCCAGTTCTTCGCCGATCACTGCCAGAATGAAATCGGTATAGGATTCCGGCAGATAAAAGTATTTCATGATGCCATCGCCGAGGCCGACCCCGAAAATGCCACCCCGACCAAAGGCAATCAGGGACTGTACCAACTGAAAGCCCGCTCCGTAGGGATCTGCCCAGGGATTCTGGAAGGCGGTGATGCGGGCTAGTCGGTAGGGGGCTGATACGGCAAGGATTCCCAACGCGCCACCGGCAACAATGCCCGCCAGTAGAACGTAAGTAATGGGTAATCCGCCCAGGAACAACATGACGCCAGTGAGCAGTACCACCATCGCAAATGAGCCAAAATCAGGTTGTAGTAACAGAAGTAACCCCAGCAACCCCAGCACCACAAAAATCGGCCAGAGTCCTTCCTTGAATTTGCCGAGGAGCTCCCCTTTGCGTACCACATAACGTGCGAGGAATAAGAGTAGGGCAAATTTCAGCAGTTCTGAAGGTTGCAGGCGGACAATGATGAAATTGATCCAGCGATGTGAGCCGTTGACGGCAACGCCGATGACCGGCAAAAACACCATCATCAGGGCAATCAGGGAAACAATCATGAGGGGAAAGGTCATGCGTTCCCAGAAGTCGAGATCAATGCGGCTGAAGTAGTAAAGGACTGCTGCGGCCAGAATGACATAAAGACCCTGACGTTCGGCAAAAAAGAACGGATTACCGGTTTCATGCTGGGCAATGGGCGCGCTGGCGGAGTACACCATGATCAGACCAAAACCCAGTAGCACCAGAATGATCCACCATAGAATGGTATCTGCCGTTCCGTTTTCGGCCAGCCACCAGCTTGGACGCTTCATGATTTCCCTCCAGCCAGTTCCTGAACGGCAGCGGTGAACTGCTGACCCCGATCCTGATAATCCTGGAACATATCGGTACTGGCGCAGGCCGGTGAAAGTAGAACCTGATCTCCAGCTACGGCTCTGGCTGCGGCTTTAAGAACCGCCTCCTGCATGCTGTTGGCATAATCTACCGGAATGATATTTTCCAGCAGTTGCGCGATTTTTTTGGCATCTTTGCCGAGCACAATGGCTGCGCGCTGACCACGGCAGGCTTGCTGCAACGGACGGAGATCCGCCCCCTTGGCATCGCCACCGAGAATCATCACCAACGGTCCGGATAAGCCGCTCATGGCTTTGAGCGTGGCACCCAGATTGGTTCCCTTGGAATCATTGTAATAATTGACTCCCTGATATTCGGCGACCCAGGCCAGTCGGTGCGGAAGACCGGAAAACTGGCGAAACACCTCCTGAATGGCGGCAAGTGGGAACCCGGCAGCTTCGGCCAGGAGTGCTGCTGCCAGGGCGTTTTCGATATTGTGCCCGCCCTGCATACGCAGGTCGGCAATGGCAAGCAGGGCTCCGCTGTTGCGCAGCGTGAGCTGGTCATTCAGTACATAGGCATCACTGCGGTCATCATGAACGGCAAAGCAACGGATGGTCACGGAGTCTGGGACTTGCCCGGGCAAGCTCGACGTAAATGCATCTTCACCATTCAAAACCAGTAGATCACCGGCATTCATGTTCTGAAAAATCCGGGCTTTGGCAGCCCCGTACTGCGCGTAGTCACCATGCCAGTCCAGATGGTCGGGACTGAGGTTCAAAATGGCAGCCACCCGGGGACGAAAAGTCGTGCAGGCATCCAGCTGAAAGCTGGAGAGTTCGAGGAGATACCAGGCGGGTTCAGGACCAGATTCTGGTAATAGCTCCAGTGCCGGAGTCCCCAGGTTGCCACCAGTCGCAACCATTATCCCGGCTTTTTGGGCAATTTCGCTGACTAGCGTGGTAACGGTGCTTTTACCGTTACTGCCGGTGATGGCAATGATGGGTGCCGTGGCCAGCAACGCAAATAATTCAATATCACCCATGACAGTGATTCCTGCCTGTTTGGCCTTCTGTAAGGCAGGCAGGGTAGGGGCAAGACCGGGACTGAGCAGAATCAGATCGCTGTCGAGCAGCAAATTTTCAGGAAGCGCTCCGAAATGAAAAGTGACTTGGGGATATTGCGTACGGAGGGTATCAGCATTTTCCAGGTGGCGGGTATCCGCCACCTGACAATGTCCACCCAGGTGCAGGGCGGTGTTCAGGAGTGATTGTCCGGTTTTGCCGAATCCGAGGATGAATACTTTTTTGCCGTTGAGTTTCATGTCAGCGGATCTTCAAACTGGAAAGGCCGATGAGCACGAGAATCACGGTAATAATCCAGAAACGCACGGCTACTCGTGGCTCTGGCCAGCCTTTTTTCTCAAAATGATGATGAATGGGCGCCATGCGAAACACCCGTTTGCCCGTCAGCTTGAAGGAGGCCACCTGAATCATTACCGACAAGGTTTCCATGACAAAAACCCCACCCATGATGACCAGTACCAATTCCTGTCGGGCGATGATGGCGACAATGGCCAATGCGGCACCGAGCGCCAGTGCGCCGGTATCGCCCATGAATACTTCGGCAGGATAGGTGTTAAACCAGAGAAAGCCGAGCCCGGCACCGACCAGTGAACCGCAGAAAATCAGCATTTGCCCGGAACCTGGCACCCAGGGCAGATCGAGGTAATGGGCGAATACGGAATTCCCTGAAACATACGCAAATATTCCCAGGGCTGCAGCCACCATGACGGTTGGGACGATAGCCAGCCCGTCCAGGCCATCGGTCAAATTGACGGCATTAGAAGTGCCGACAATGACGAAGTAGCTGAAAATGATAAAGCCGAATCCCAAGGGAATCAGGACATGAGGTACAAAAGGAATAATCAGACTGGTTTCTACGGGCTTATCGGCCAGTCCATACAATACTCCGGCTGCAGCCAGGGCAAACAAGGACTGCAGACCATATTTGGCGCGGGCGGATAAACCTTTGGTGTTTTTACGCCGCAGCTTGCGCCAGTCGTCAACAAAACCTATGCCGCCAAAGGCAAAAGTGGTGATGACCGCCACCCAGACCAAAGGATTGCGCAAATCTGACCAGAGCAGGGTGGTGATGATGACAATCAGCAGAATCAAGGCCCCACCCATGGTCGGCGTCCCCTGTTTGCTGAAGTGGGTTTCCGGTCCATCATTGCGCACCATCTGCCCGATTTTGTAATAGCGCAGCCGGGCAATGAAAAAAGGACCAATGACCAGGGAGAGGACCAGCGCGGTCAGTATCGCCAGTACGCCCCGTAGGGTCAGATACTGAAACACGTAAAAACCGTGGTAAACATGACCGAGCTGCATGAATAGTGCGTAGAGCATCAGACGTCTCCGGCCACAAGTGCCTGAACGACACGTTCCATGTGTGCGGCTCTGGAACCTTTTATCAACACTACCGTTTCCGGATTCAGATGGGGCTGCAGAGCATCAATCAGGGGCGGGAGTTCCATAAAATGCTCTGTACCGGCTGCAAAGGCTCCGACGGCTTCGGCGGCCAGTTGTCCCAGCCCGTAAACCGCATCAATACCCAGTTGTTGGGCCAGAACTCCTGCCTGGCGATGATAAACTACTGTATCGGGACCCAGTTCACCCATATCTCCGAGTATGAGAATACGTTGGCCGGATTGGGCAGCAAGAACACGCAATGCGGCCTCTAATGACGCTGGATTGGCGTTGTAGGTGTCATCCAGAATCCGGCAGCCGCTCCTTCCGTTGCGCCATTGCAGGCGCCCGGGAATGGCCTCTAACGTGGCTACGGCGCGCTGAATCTGAGAAATGCTGATATCCAGGGCCAGTGCGGCGGTAACTGCCGCCAGGACATTGGCACCATTATGTCTTCCAGGTAGCGGAACTTCGAGGGTGAATTCACCCTGGGGGGCGCGCACATCCAGTTGGCCGCTGCTTCCTGAACGATCCTGCCAATGTCCTCGGACGCGTACCGGGAGGTTGTTCAGGCTGAAGCGCCACACTTCGCCCGGAGCTTTTTCTGCCCAGAAGTCGGCAAAGTGATCGTCACCGTTCAAAATGCTAATGCCACGATTGTCCAGTCCCGAAAGAATTTCTCCCTTGGCCGCCGCGACGGCCGCTACACTTCCAAGCCCGGCCAGGTGGGCGGGGCCCGCATTGTTGATAAGGGCCAAAGTTGGTTTGGCCAGAGCACTAAGTACAGTGAGTTCGCCGGCATGGTTCATACCCATTTCAAGAACTGCATGACGATGCTCCTTGCCCAGTCTTGCCAGGGTCAAAGGCACACCAATATGGTTGTTCTGATTACCTTGAGTGGCCAGTACAGGGCCGCTTTCGGCGAGGATGGCTGTCAATACTTCCTTGACCGTGGTTTTGCCACAGGAGCCAGTAATCGCCAGTACTGGTATGTTGAAACGCTGCCGCCAATGCTGTGCCAGGTCTTGCAAACTTTGTAACGTGTCCTTGACCACAACTCCAGGGGCATCCACCTGCCGGTTGCTGAGTACGGCGGCCGCGCCCTGCGCTAAAGCTGCCGGAACAAAATCACTCCCATCAAAGCGTTCTCCGGCAAGTGCAACAAACAGTTTGCCAATCATGGGTTGGCGACTGTCTGTGGCAATGCCGTGTATTTCGTCTTTTCCCTGACTGTCAGGCAGAAGTTTGCCGCCCGTGATGCGGGCTATTTCGTTGAGAGAGTAGCGCATCATGGGAGAAGAGCCTCCATCGCTACCTGTTGGTCATGAAAGGGAGTTTTCTGACCCATGATTTCCTGGGTCCGTTCATGCCCTTTACCGGCAATCAGCACCCAATCCTCTGCTTGGGCATGGTGGATGGCATGGTGGATGGCCGCCGCCCGATCATGAATGACCTCGACGGCTTCAGGGTGCTGCATGCCTGCAAGAATGTCGCGGATAATATGGGCGGCATTTTCACTGCGGGGATTGTCATCGGTGAGGATGACCTGATCGGCCAGACGTTCGGCGACTTCTCCCATTTCCGGACGTTTACCCCGATCCCGATCGCCGCCACAGCCGAAAACCACAAGGATTTGCCCTTTGGCAACGGCGCGAATATCCCGAACAATGCGTTCCAGTGCATCGGGAGTATGGGCGTAGTCAATCATGACCTGCGCCTTGCCGGACGTGGCCGGGAGGCGCTGATAACGCCCTTCGGGCAAGTTGAGTTGGTGAATGTCAGCGTCACTGACCTCCCAGCCTAGCCCGTTTGCGGTGCTCAGGGCGGCCAACAGGTTTTGGACATTGCTGATACCAATGAGTGGGCTGCGGATTTGCCGTATTTCTTCTGCTGTCTGCAGGGTCAGGAGCGTGCCACTGGCCCCGGCATGTATCTCCCTGGCCTGAAAATCGCAGACAGATGATCCAAAACCGAGAATCTTTACGGAGGGATCTATTTGCTGCGCAATTTGTGCGGAAAATGGATCATCCTGATTCAGAACGGCCAGCTTCAGATCGGGGAATTTGAACAAACGGGCTTTGGCAGCGCCGTATTGACGCATGTCACCATGAAAATCGAGATGATCACGACTGAGATTGGTAAACACCGCTGCAGCGAATGGTACGGCGGCTACCCGCCCAAGGGCCAGAGCATGCGAGGAGACTTCCAGAGCAATGACTTTGGCACCCTGATCCCGAAGCAGCGCCAAAGTTTCCCAGAGACGAACGGCTTCCGGGGTGGTGTTAGCATGGGGGACGAGCGCATCTACAGGCCCGTAGCCCAATGTTCCGATAATCATGGCCGGTTGTGGTGCGAGTTCGGCAATCAGCCGCGTGACGCTACTTTTGCCATTGGTGCCGGTCACGCCGATCAATAGCGGTGCTACTCCTTCATCCCAGCGATGCCAACGGCGCAAGGCCTGGCCGAGCTTGTCGCGAAGGTTGGGAGTCTGCCAGCAAATAGAGCCATCGCCTTGCGGAATGACGGCCTCGTGCCCGGCTTCCAGTACGGCGGCCACGGCCCCCGCCTTCCAGGCTTCCGCCAGAAACTGATCGGCATCGCCACGATGATTGTCTAATCCTACGTAGAGCATACCCGGCTGCAAACGGCGGGTATCTGTTTCGATGCCTGTGACAGCCAGCTCCCTGAGGGCGGCAGGTACGGCATCAAATAGCCGGGATAGTGGTTCAGTGCGCTGCATCACCAGCTCCTTCTGCCCATTGTTGGGCTTCGGCGGCAGTGCTGTATGGATGTTTGGCAGCGTTTTTCAGAAGCCCCGGGTCTGGTTGAATACCCATGCTTTGCAGGGCGGCTGCCATGGTTACCCGAAATACTGGCGCCGCCACGACTCCGCCATATCGCCATCCCTGGGTCGGGGCGCGTACTACGACGGCCATCACCAGGCGCGGGTCTTGGGCAGGTGCAAAGCCTACAAAACTGGTATTTACCAGGTTTTTATGGAAGCCACCTTTGCCGTTGGCCATGATGGATGTCCCGGTTTTGCCCGCTACCTGATAACCCGGGATGCTGGCCAGAAAGCCGGTGCCGCCCGGACTGGTAACGCCGCTCAGCCATCGGCTCAGTCGTGCGGCAGTAGTTGCAGGCATAATCCGAATCCCGTTTACTGAGCTGGTATCCTGACGGATCAGGGTAGGTGCTACATAAACCCCTTGATTGGCAATGGCAGCATAAGCGGCCGCCAGTTGCAGGGGGGTTACCGATAAACCATATCCGTAAGCCATGGCTGCTCTGCGGGCAATATCCCACCCCTGCCAGGCTGGCAGCATTCCGGAACTTTCTCCGGGCAGCCCCAGACCGCTGCCTTGTCCAAAGCCAGCCTGATGGAGCATTTGAAAAAGATCCGCCGGAGGAGTGCGCAAGGATATTTTTGCGGCCCCGATGTTGCTTGAATATTTAAGGACTTGCGCCAGATCCAGATTGTTGTGACGGACATCATCCTGGATACAGAAACGGGCCACGCGAAAACAGTTGGTGTTGACGTTGAAGGTACTGTCGGGCTGGATACTGTTGTCGTCCAGCGCCGCTGCAATGGTGAACGGTTTCATCACGGAGCCGGGTTCAAAGGTGTCGGCAACGGCCCGATTATTGTAAAGGCCAGCCTGATAATCATGACGATCATTGGGGTTGAAAGCGGGGTAACTGACCATGGCCAGCACTTCACCGGTCCGGGCATTCATGAGCACCGCTGCCCCGGACCGGGCCTGGAAGCGTTGCACGGCCGAGGCCAGTGCGGTGTAAGCCACATACTGAAGATTGCGGTCAATGCTCAAAGTCAGGACTTTGCCGGGCTGGGCAGAATGGGCGGGGCCTTGCAAGCTCAGCGGGTGGCCGTGATTGTCGCGCAAACTGGTTTCTTCCCCTGCTTTGCCGGTTAACCACTGGTTATAGGTCAGCTCCAATCCTTCAATACCTTTACCGTCTACGTTGGTAAAGCCGATTAGTGGAGCCGCAATGCTTCCGGCAGGGTAATAACGCCGGTTTTCGGTGAGGCTATGCAAGCCGGGAATATGCAGTGCCGTGATTTTTTCGGCCCGTTCGGGACTGATCTGGCGGGCGATAAAGGCAAAATGGCTGGCGCCCGTGTTGACGCGTTCATGGAGTTCGTTGACGCTGATTCCCAAGGCGGAAGCCACAAGCGGCCATTGACTTTCCTGGTGGGTGAATACTTGCGGATCTACCCAAAGGGTTTTGACCGGAACGGACAAAGCCAGGGGTTTACCCTCGCGGTCAACAATGGAACCACGCTGCACCGGCAACGGGAAATGCCGCAAATAGCGTTGGGCTCCCTGGTCGCGTAAAAATGGACCATGCTCCACCTGGGCGCGCCAGGCCTGAGTCATGACTGCAGCAAAGGCGAGTGTTACGGCTGCCCAAACGGCCGTCGCCCGCCACGCCGGTAATGCGCGTGCGGGGATTTTGGCCGGATAGGCAGCCCTGTTCACTGCGCTTTCACCATGACAATCTGATTGTTTTTGGGGGCACTTAAGCCCAGTTTCTGTCGGGCGATATCTCCAACGCGCGCATTGGAAGCGAGTGTGGCCTGCTCCAGTTGCAGCTGTCCCCAGCGATTATCCAGGGAAAAATGTTTCGCCTGGGCTTCCTGCAAGGCAATAAACTGGCTTCGGGTGCTTTCCCGTGCAGCCACTATACCGAGCAGCGTTACCATAATGAGAATGGCGAGAATTACCGTATTACGCCGCATGACGCTCACTCCTTTCGGCCACTCTGAGTACCGCTGAACGGGAACGGGGATTCATCTGGATTTCTTCAGCGCTGGCATGAATGGCCTTGCCGACTGCGCACCATGGTAGCGGTGGAATTTCCGCTGCGCGCAAGGGCAGGTCGCTGCTGACCCGAAAAGCATCTGCCCGGAAAAAGCGTTTGACCATGCGATCTTCCAGTGAATGAAAGCTGATGATGGCCAGACGTCCGCCAGCACGCAGTACCGCCATGGCCTCGGGAAGGAACTGTTCCAGCTCTTCCAGCTCATGGTTGATAAAAATACGAATGCCTTGAAAACTACGCGTCGCCGGATTTAACCCCGAGTCGTGACGGGGAATGACCTCGGCGATGAGTTCGGCAAGCTGGCCAGTGCGTTGCAAGGGTGATTGCGCACGATGTTTGACGATTTTGCGGGCAATCGCGCGGGCGAATCGTTCTTCACCGTAATTTTTCAGCACCCGGCTGATTTCTGTTTCATCAGCATGGTTCAACCATTCGGCGGCACTGATGCCGCTGTCGGGATCCATGCGCATGTCCAGAGGGCCGTCACGGAGGAAGCTGAAGCCGCGCTCGGCTTCGTCAAGTTGCGGGGAAGAGACCCCTAGATCGGCAAGAATCGCATCCACATTTTCCCAGCCAAGACTTTCCACAACACTGCGGATTTCACTGAAACGTGCTTGGCGGATCAATACCCGGTCATCGTCAGCAAAGCGGTCTTTCAGCGCGGCAACGGCACTGGGGTCGCGGTCGAGGATTAATAACATATCCCGATGCTGAAGTTTCTCCAGTAGTGCCGCGCTATGACCGCCACGCCCTCCGGTCACATCCACGCAACGTCGGGCTTGGCCCCCGGTGAAGGCGGGTTGGAGCATGGCAACGCTTTCCTGCAAAAGTACCGTAATGTGAGATCCGGACGCGGGTATGTTCACAGGACGAGATCCCCCAGGCTGGCAAATCCATCGTTGTTGTTCAGACTGTTTTCCTGGTAGCGATCCCAGCATTGGGCATCCCAGATTTCGAATTTATTGATCTGACCGACGACGACCAGTTCTTTGTCAATTTCTGCGAAGCGCCGCAGATTGGGCGAAAGTAGAATGCGGGCCTGACTGTCGAGCCGCATCTCTTCCGATTGTCCGACAAACATCCGTTGAAACTGGCGGGCGGCTGGATTGTTGCTGGGGAGTTCGGCCACCCGGGCTTCTACTTTTTCCCAGGTGGGAAGGGGGTAGGCCACCAGGCAATGTTCACCTGGGCGGCTTTGCACATCGATGGTCACCACAATCTGACCGTCGCATTGGGTATTCAGCCAGTCGCGGAAGCGCGCCGGGACGTTCATGCGTCCCTTGCTGTCGAGATTATGCCGGTGCGTTCCCCTAAACATTTTGTGCTTTACTCTCCAAAACCTTCCACTTTGACCCACTTTTCCCCACAAGTTGAAGAATAGAGGGCGCGCATCTGACTGTCAAGGAGAAATATTGAATAATTACGGCATGTTAGAGCATGTTGATAAAGATGTATAAAATACTTTAAGGGGTTCTTGTAATTGTTGGATTATGCTGTACAAAGTGATTTTTGGCGTGTTTTCTAAAAAAACAGAAGAGCGGCTACTTGCGTCATGAAATCAATCGAATTGATATTTAATTCATGCGCTTGGATCGTTGAGTCGGTGTTTTTGTCAGAAGCCGATGACGAAGAGAGTAAAAATTGGAGTGGGCCGATAAGCCGGGTTCTGTCGTGGACGACCATTCCTCTAGGCCTACACTTGCGCGCAGGCTCCAGCAATCTACCCGCATGCACCGCGGACCACGGTATCGCATGCCTATTTGATCTTGCTCCAGGCGGGGTTTTCCCTGCCATTTCCGTTACCGGAAATGCGGTGCGCTCTTACCGCACCATTTCACCCTTACCGGCGCTTGCGCGCTTGGCGGTATATTTTCTGTGGCACTTTCCGTAGGCTCACGCCCCCCGGCCGTTAACCGGCGCCTTGCCCTATGGAGCCCGGACTTTCCTCCCCGGATAAATCCGCGGCGGTCGTCTGGCCCACTCCGAGGCGGATCATACGCGCTTTCAACAGGACTGTCAGAAGAAAACCATCCATTTTGCGAACTATACTTCATTCATCAGGATGGGTGGTGTATCGAGTATCGGGTATCGGGTATCGGGTATCCGGGTGACCGGTACTGTTTACTAAAAGGAGTGAATATTATGATTGCTGACAATTTTCTGGATGAAGCACGCGATGTCCCCTCAACCACGCCGATGGAAAGAGTGGTGGCTTGGTCTATTTTCCGCAGTCGGGAGGACGCCAAGAAGCTGCTTGACCATGTGCATTTGGCACCCGGGCAGGCGCTGGTAGGCGGGCACGGTCAGGACAGTGTGGCCGCTTATTGGTGGGTGGGTGTTCAGGTGCAGGACATGAGCCAATGGGGCAATGCTACGGCGGTCAACAAGCGGGGTCGTTTGGGGGATTGAAGGCGGGGATCAGATCGGGTAACGCCCTGAGTAAGGTTTTCTTGTTTTGGTAGTTGCCTAAAACCTGTCGCTGGTAGGCCCTGCGCAGGGCATTGCCGAGTTCTGGTCCCGGAGAAACGCCGAGTTCTATGAGGTCTTCGCCACGGATCAGCGCTTCAGGAAGCGTTTTCCAGAGTCCCCGTTTCTGCCAAATCTCGCGGGCACAGGTGATGGACGACAAATCACTGTGACCAGCACCACGTGCATCGGCCTGGGCAATATCCAGGAGCAGGCTACGGTCAGGAACACGAAGAGCCAGGCGGGCATAGGCCTGTTGCTTGGCCCGATCCCGAAACAGGGCGTGAGGAGCCCCATGCCAACGGAGTAATGGTAAAATCTGTTGCTGTAAATGTTGTCCGGGAAAATAGCGATTCAGGAACTCGCATGCCCGAGCAAGGGAATGCTCATGCCCTATGGCCCGCCAGCGATTTTGTGGATCGCGCCGGGTGCTGTCGGCTTTACCCAGATCATGCAAGAGCGCTGCCAGCATCAGGATGATGTCGCGTGCGGGCAGACCCTGGCGCAAGGCAGCGGCTTCGGCAAGCACTTTTCCCGTATGTATCCAGACATCTCCTTCAGGGTGCGCATCTGGACGCTGAGGTACGGCCTGCAGCGCTTCGAGGGCCGGGAATGCGCGGATGCTGCCGGTGAGTGCCAGTGCATCCCAGGCTGCCCGCAGGTTGCAGCCACGCAGCAGGAGCGCCTCCCATTCCTTGCGCAGCCGTTCGGTAGGGATTTCCGATAATTGCTCGGCCAGTTTTTGGCAATGTGGGATGCTGCTTGCTTCGAGATG
Organism: Acidithiobacillus concretivorus; assembly: GCF_018853445.1. GTDB lineage: Bacteria > Pseudomonadota > Gammaproteobacteria > Acidithiobacillales > Acidithiobacillaceae > Acidithiobacillus > Acidithiobacillus concretivorus. The sequence continues at coordinate 112,338 of NZ_JABELD010000003.1, read as the reverse complement.
AAAATCCAGTTGCCCGACCAAACGCGCAGCCCTGAATGCTCTAAGAGGGTCATCAGCAAAGGTGCCGGGATTCACGATACGCAGCCGTTTTTTTTGCAGATCACGCAGCCCGCCCACGGCATCCAGTATTTGTCCGGAGCGCCAGTCCCAGGCCAGGGCATTGACCGTAAAATCACGACGCTGGACAGCAATGGACCAGGGCAGGTGCGGGTCGGTTTCGCCGCGTGTTTGGGGCAGGGTAAATTCCGCACCGCCAGCCACCCAGACTGCACAGCGACCACCCACCCGATGCGCAGCAAAAGGCGCCAGGCATTCTTCCAGTCGCGCTTCATTCAGCGCATGGATTTCCATGTCCCAGTCATGGATGGGTACGCCTAACAGACTGTCGCGAACCGCACCGCCGACCAGCAGCGTCCTTGCCCCCGCACGTTCCAACGCATGGATTATTAGCGTCAGTTTTGGCGGGATGGGGATTTCCATAAACCTAATTTTTGCGCATCTCGGTCAATAATTCGGCGTAGCGTTCGGCGACAACCCGACGTTTGATTTTCAGGGTGGGTGTTACTTCACCATGAGCTTCGCTCAGAGCTTCCGGCAAAACGGCAAAGCGCCGTACCTGCTCATAGGAAGGCAGATCCTGTAGTGCAGTATGGATACTTTCCTGTAAAGCCTTGCGCAGGGTACTTGCCTCAGGATTAATGCCGAAGCGTTCCTGCACCTGTTCCGGATTGGGGAAAATCAGGGCACTCAGGTAAGGAAGGCGGTCTCCGAAGACCACGGCCTGGCTGATGAGCGCCTGAGCCATCAGGCGCATTTCAATTTTTTGTGGGGGAATGTTTTCGCCCGCCGAATTGACGATCAAATCTTTTTTACGATCACAAATACTCAGGTATCCATCGTCATCCAGACTGCCGACATCGCCGGTATGTAACCAGCCTGCCACAATGGTTTCCCGGGTGGCACTGTCATTATTCCAGTAGCCGGACATGATGGATGGCCCGCGCACCAGGATTTCGCCATCGGCGGCAATGCGGCCTTGCAAATTAGGCAGGAAGCGGCCGACAGTGCCTGGTCGGATATCATTCAGAGGATTGGCGGCAATGACCGGGCTGGTTTCGGTCATGCCATATCCCTCCACCACAGGCAGGCCGATGTCCAGAAAAAAACGGGTGATATCGGTATCCAGCGGAGCTCCTCCGGAAACGAAAAAACGCAGACGTCCCCCCAGTTTTTTGCGTAGCCCGGAGGCTAAAAGACGGCGCGCGACATACCGTTGCCATGGAGGAGCAGAACGATCACTGGCACTTAGCCCGGCACCGCGCTGCATGAAACGACCCAGCAGGCCACTACGTTCCTCCACGCCCCGTCGGACCCGGCTGTAAAGCAACTGAAAGACTCTGGGAACAGCAATAACGATATCAGGATGCGCCGCTTCCATATCGCGCAGAACCGTATCAGGGCGTTCAGCATAGGCAACTTCCAGTCCGAGCAGGTAAGCGCCAAAGTGCCCGGTCCCTCGCTCAAACACATGTGATAGTGGAAGAATGGACAGCAGCCGCTGGCCGCGTCGTAAGGGGACTAAAGGCAAAAAACCAGCAATATTACTGAGAATGTTGCCATGACTAAGCATGACGCCTTTGGGCCATCCGGTTGTTCCAGATGTGTAAACAATGCTGGCAATTTGCTCACGTTGCAATTCGCCAAGGCGTTCTGTCAGCTCCAGTTTGTGTAGCGCGGTATTGTCCTGTTCGAGTTGTGCCCAGTGGTTTAGCTGGGCACTTTGGGCTGCCTCAGGATTTCTGAGTAATATGCGTTCATGAGGGACCCCCCAACCCTCGCCACCCATTTTTTCCCATTCGTTGCTACCCTCCAGCAACACCAGTCCGGCGCCACTGTCCCCCAGAACGTAGTGAATTTCCCGAGGACTAAAACTGGGGTATAGAGGAACCGTGATGGCGCCAATGCTGAGAATAGCGAAATCCATAATGGCCCAGTCCATAGAGTTGGGTGCCATCAATATGACTCTTTCTCCCCTTTTGACGCCCAGGCGTAGCAGGCCCTCAGCGCGCGCCCGCACCTGGGTCTGAAAATGGGCAGCACTGACTTTCTGGAAGCCCTGTGGCTGGCGCTCCAGGGCAATACAGCCATTTGGATCCAGTGTGCAACGTGCGAAAAGCCCTTCGGGCAGACTCCGAAAACGATCAAGGTCTGCCATCATTTCAGCGCATGGCCTTCTCGGTAGGGGTCAGGCTACGTTTGAAGCTCTCCATTTGAAACAGGCGGTCCATATATTCCTGGGTTGCCTTGGCCGCTGCGGGCAGGCTGATATCGAGTATGGGTAGGCGCCAGAGCAGGGGGGCAATGGCACAATCAAGAATGGACAGATCATCACCAAAAAGAAAACGCTGTTGCGTAAAAATGGTGCTGAGTCCCGCCATGGTGCTGCGGATTTGTTCTTTGGCCGCCTTGATTTGTTCCGGGCTGAAGCCGGGCTGGAAAAGCGGCGCAAACCAGTCCTGGTCAAAGCGCAGCAGCCCCAGACGAACTTTTGCCCGCGAGATAGGATCAACAGGAATAAGAGGAGGGTGCGGAAAACGTTCGTCCAGATACTCCATAATCAACACGGATTCGTGAATGGCAAGGTCCCGGTCCAGGAGGGTAGGAACCTGATTATAGGAATTGAGTTCAGCGAGCTCTTCAGGCTTCTGGGCAAGATCGACTTCAATGGTCTGATATTCCATTGCCTTTTCTTCCAGAACAAAACGCACGCGCTGCGCATACACGCAATCGTCACTGGAATACAATGTCATCAGGGTTTTTTTGCTGCTGGGCGTGGCCATATTTGAACTTCCTTGATCGCAAGTTGAGTATATCTTTAACATGAAACCCGTAAAGGATTTCATCGGCTCGCTGATTATACATGACTACCGCATTGTTGGGGTATTTCCATGAGGAAAGAGCGACTGATGGAAAATATTATTTGTTAATGAATGTCAATAGGCCTTGTCGAGGACTGTGGGGCGCTGTAAACTTCCTGACCAGTCGGTTAGTTGTATAGAGACAACAAAAGTTGTAACCTAAACCACAACTGTATGGGAGGGCGGTCCTGAGGATCGCATAGGAATTAAAATTATGATCCGTCAGCGCACACTGAAAAATATGATTTGGGGCACCGGAATCGGCCTGCATAGTGGCCGCAAGGTTTATCTGGGCCTTCGTCCCGCCCCGATTAACACCGGCATTGTTTTCCATCGCAGCGACATTGAGGGCGGTGCCTGGATCAAGGCAGATCCTCTTCATGTGGTGGATACCCGTCTTTCCACCAATATCGGCGACGGGCAGATTCGTGTGGGCACCATTGAACATCTGATGTCAGCTTTGGCTGGCTTGGGTATTGATAATGCCTATATAGATCTGGATGGTCCGGAAGTGCCAATTATGGACGGTAGCGCGGCGCCTTTTGTTTTTTTGATTCAATGCGCAGGCATTGAAGAGCAGAATGCGCCCAAGCGTTTCATCCGTATCACCAAGCCACTGCTTGCCGAAGACGGTGATCGTTGGGTGCGTCTGGAACCTTTTGATGGATTCAAGGTGAGTTTCACCATTGATTTTGACCATCCGGTCGTCAAAAACGGTGGCCAGGACGTGACTGTGGATTTTTCACGCACTTCCTACCTGAAAGAAGTGGCGCGTGCCCGGACTTTTGGTTTTATGCGAGAAGTCGAAACCCTCCGAAAAATGGGCCTGGCTCTGGGTGGTAATCTGGATAACGCCATTGTGGTGGATGATTACCGCATCCTCAATGAAGAGGGTTTGCGATATACCAATGAGTTTGTCCGTCATAAGGTTCTCGATTCCATTGGAGATTTGTATCTGCTGGGACATCCTCTGGTGGGACATTTTTCCGGGCACAAAGCAGGGCACGCTCTCAATAACAGCCTGTTGCGATACTTGTTGCAGCGCCAGGATGCCTGGGAATTTGCGGATTATTCCGAAAGCTCTGCGCCCTTTTCCTTTGCGGAAACCTTGGTGTCTTCTCCAGCCTGAGCTTTTTCCAGGGTCTCTGCCAGGCGCAGCATGGCCCGGGCGATAGCTGGTGCCATCTGCTTGCTGCTTTGTTTGAGGGTTTGGGCAGCTTGATCCGAGTAGGTTTCAGGTTTTTTCTGTACTCTGGTTTGAACGGGGAGTTGGGCATGCCAGTGCCTGATGCTGGACTGGATTTGTTGTACAGGGTCTTCGGGAAATTCCTTATTCCAGCGTTTAATCACTTTTTTTTCATTACGCCGTAACCAGGCGAGCCAAACCGGACTTTGGCAAAGCACTTGTAAAGTGTTATTCGACCAGGCCACCAGCCAGGTGTGGTCCTGGATTTCCAGATCAAGCATGGCATTCCAGGCAGGCTGACGTTCCCGCAGCAGGCGGGCATGCTGAACAATGCTGCCGACATTTCCTGAGTGGCGTAGTGTAAATGGGCGTTGTGGTCGCTGTCGTTTATCATTCATGGGCTTTCATGCTAACCTGCAAAATATTTTTTACCTAGGTTTGTCTATTCATGTTTGGAACCATCATCCGTCATGTGGTTGGTAGTCGCAATGAGCGTCTGATTAAGAAAGCCCGTGCTGTAGTGGTCAGGATCAATGCGCTGGAAGAGCAATACCAAGCCATGGACGATAGCAGTCTGGCTGGGCAGACAGCTCTTTTCAAAGAGCGTATCGCCCGGGGTGAAAGCCTGGATGCCGTGCTGCCCGAGGCTTTTGCTGTGGTTCGCGAAGCTACCCGGCGGGTAATAGGTATGCGCCATTATGACGTGCAGTTGATTGGCGGATACATGCTGCATGAGGGCAAAATCGCAGAAATGCGGACTGGCGAAGGCAAGACGCTGGTCGCTACGCTGCCCGCCTATCTGAATGCCTTGTCGGGCAAGGGCGTGCACGTAATTACCGTCAATGATTATCTGGCTAGCCGTGATGCCCAGTGGGTTGCCAAAATACATAATTTTCTGGGTCTCAGCGTGGGTACCATCATTTCCGATTTGGCCACGGAAGACCGGCGGGCGGCTTATGCAGCCGATATTACCTACGGTACCAATAATGAATTCGGCTTCGATTATTTGCGCGACAATATGGCTTTTTCGCCTGCTGACCGGGTCCAGCGTGGTTTGCATTACGCCATTATTGACGAAGTAGACTCCATCCTCATTGATGAAGCGCGGACTCCTCTGATTATCAGCGGCCCCACGGAAGAAAATACGGATTTGTATTTCCGGGTAGACAAGCTGGTAGGGCAATTTGTTGTCGAGGAAGATTACACGGTTGACGAAAAAGCCAAGCAGGTGATGCTCACCGAGGAAGGTATCGAAAAGGCCGAAAGGCTCATGGCTGAACATGGCCTGCTGACTGAAGATAATCTTTACGATCTGGCTAATGTCACCCTGGTACATCATCTGAATCAGGCGCTGCGGGCGCACGTCATTTATCATCGCGAAACGGACTACATTGTCCGAGATGGTGAAGTTTGTATTGTGGATGAATTTACCGGTCGTATGATGACCGGGCGGCGCTGGTCTGATGGATTACATCAGGCAGTGGAAGCCAAGGAAGGGGTCGAGGTCCAGAATGAAAACCAGACGCTGGCTTCCATTACCTTCCAGAATTATTTCCGGATGTACGACAAGCTTTCCGGAATGACCGGCACGGCAGATACCGAAGCGTTTGAACTGAATCAGATTTACAATCTGGAAGTGGTGGTTATCCCGACCCACAAGCCGGTTCGGCGTCTGGATATGGCGGATCTGATTTATCGCACGGCTCAGGAAAAATGGACGGCGATTGTTGAGGATATTCGTGATTGTCATCAGCGTGGACAACCGGTGTTGGTGGGTACAACCTCCATTGAGCACAACGAGTTTCTCTCACATTTGCTCAAGCAGGCAAAAATTCCCCATGAAGTGTTGAACGCCAAGCAACACCAAAGAGAGGCAGAAATTATCGCCCAGGCGGGTACGCCCGGAGCGGTAACCATTGCCACCAATATGGCCGGCCGTGGTACGGATATTGTGCTGGGCGGCAATGTGGGGCATCAGGTGGATATGGTGCTGGCAGATCCGGACATGGATGAAGCGCGTAAAAGTGAGCGCGCCGAATCCCTGAAAAATGGTTGGCAAGGCTTGCATGACCGGGCAATTGAAGCGGGTGGCCTGCATATTATCGGTACGGAACGTCATGAATCCCGGCGGGTTGATAATCAGTTGCGGGGTCGTTCCGGTCGTCAGGGTGATCCGGGCACCACTCGCTTTTATCTGTGTCTGGAAGATCCGCTGATGCGGATTTTCGGCAGTGACCGTTTGGGTGGACTGATGCAGAAACTGGGGATGAAAGAGGGCGAGGCCATCGAACATCCCTGGGTCACCAAATCCATTGAAAATGCGCAGCGCAAGGTCGAAAGCCGTAACTTCGATATTCGCAAGCAACTGCTGGAATATGATGATGTAGCGAATGAGCAGCGCAAAATCATTTATCAGCAGCGCAATGCTTTTATGGATGCGGATGATGTCAGTGAGGAAATCCAGGTGTTGCGTGAAGATGTACTGGATGCTGTGCTGGCAGACCACACCCCTGCCGGGGTCATGGAAGAAGAATGGGATGTTCCTGGTCTGGAGTCGGCCCTGCAGCGGGTTTTTGGGCTGGAAGCTCCAGTCGAGCGGTGGCTGGAACTGGACAAGCGTTTAAACTACGAAGGTCTGCGCAGCAAAGTCATGGAGCTGGTGCAGACATCTTATGCCGAGAAAGAAGCCTTGATGGGTAGTGAAATGGCGCGCCATTTTGAAAAGTCCATCATGCTGCAGGTGCTGGACAGCCAGTGGAAAGATCATCTGGCAAGTATGGATCATCTTCGCGAAGGCATTCATTTACGTGGTTATGCACAGAAAAATCCCAAGCAGGAATATAAAAAAGAATCCTTGGCGATGTTCAACAGTATGTTGGCGCGCATGCGCGAAGAGGTCATCAGTACCTTGTCGCGTCTGCATGTCAGTCCGGCGGCGGAAACCATGGATTGGGACGCTCTGGCGCGTGCCGCCGCACCCCAGCACTTACAGTTTTCTCATCCTGATTTTGCGGCGGAGTCGGGAGCTGAAAATTTAGGCTTGACCGCATTAGCCGGGAGTGTGCCCGGTGAACAGCTGACGGATACGTCGCCCCATTCTCCGACGCAGTCGCCGCTGATTGCCGATGACAAAATTGGCCGGAATCAGCCCTGCCCCTGTGGATCAGGCAAAAAATACAAGCATTGTCACGGACGCTTACAATAAGGAGCTGCTATGGCTGTTGGCCTTCTTCCTCCCCACGATTTACTGCCTGTAGCCGGTTTGCGGCTGGCGGTCACCGAAGCAGGCATCCGCTATGCCGGACGCCGTGATCTCACCCTGATTGTTGTGGATGAAGGCACTCAGGTAGCGGGAGTGTTTACGCGGAACCGCTTCTCGGCAGCTCCGGTATTGGTGGCCCAGCAGCATTTGTCCTCGGCAACCCCCATCCGGGCGCTGGTTATCAATACGGGTAATGCCAATGCGGGTACGGGGGCTGCAGGCTTGCGGGCGGCGGAAGATTCCTGCCAGGTTGTGGCCGCAGCTTTGAATTGTTCTTCAGGGTCCGTGTTGCCATTTTCCACCGGTGTGATTGGTGAACCGGTAGATCTGGCCGGAAAAATCTCTGCGGCGCTTCCCGCATTAAAAATACACCTGGATGGAAATCATTGGGAAATAGCTGCCGCTGCCATCATGACCACCGATACCATCCCCAAGGCCTGCTCGCGGCAGATTGATCTGGATGGTCAGGTAGTGACGGTAACCGGCATGGCCAAGGGTTCCGGGATGATTCGTCCGGATATGGCGACGATGCTGGCTTATATGGCTACCGATGCCACTTTGCAGGGAGAAGCTTTGCAACAGTGTCTGCAGGATGCCATGGCGCAATCGTTTAATCGAATTACGGTAGATGGAGACACGTCTACCAATGACGCCTGTATTTTGATGGCGACGGGCAAAATTGCCGCTGAGCCCATTAGCAGTGTCGAAGATCCGCGTTATGCGCCGCTCTGTGCGGTAATCACCGAGGTGGCCCAATTTTTGGCCCAGGCTATTGTTCGGGATGGCGAGGGCGCCAGCAAATTTATTCCTATCCACATTGCAGGGGGGCGCAATGAGGAGGAATGTCTGCAGGTGGCTTATCGCATGGCTCACAGTCCTTTGATCAAGACCGCCTTTTTTGCTTCAGACCCCAACTGGGGACGTTTGTTGGCCGCCATTGGTTCAGCCGGGATCGATGATCTGGAAGTGGACAAGGTTCAGGTCAGCTTGGGGAACACGCAAATCGTCCGGGATGGGGCCCGAGATCCTGATTACACCGAGGCTGCCGGGCAGGCAGTGATGGCTGAGGCAGAAATCCCGGTGCGGGTGGATTTGGGTCGCGGGCTGGCGAGCGCAACAATCTGGACCTGCGATTTATCCTATGACTACGTGCGTATTAACGCCGATTATCGCAGCTGATGACAGTCGTTCCTGTAGCCACGGGTATTCTTGAGGACGAAAATGGTCGTCTGCTTATTTCCTTGCGCCCTGAAGGCAAACCCTGGCCGGGGTTTTGGGAGTTTCCGGGTGGCAAGGTGGACCCCGGAGAAACGCCTGTGGAGGCTCTGCATCGCGAGTTATGGGAAGAGATTGGCATCAGGGTGCTGGATGCGGAAGCATTCCGGACCCTGGATTATACCTACCCAGAGCGGACGGTGCGCCTGCATTTTTACCGGGTGCGACGCTGGGACGGTGCAGCTCATGGTAAGGAAGGGCAGCAAGTTCGCTGGTTATTCCCCTGGGAAATTCCAGCGTTGGAATGTCTGCCCGCCAACCTGCGGATGACGGCAGCAGTATTGGAAGAATATTTGCCGCATCCGCCACTGTGTCTGATTGCAGATCCGGCCCGTGTGGAGCCTCAGGCATTCGCTCATGCCTGGCGAGAAGCCCTGAGAGCCGGCCTGCAATGGGTGATCCTGCGTTGCAAAAATTCCGTGGATGGAGAGCACGCGAAGTTGTTGGAATCCCTTTGCACAGAATCGCTGGCTGAAGGTGCGCAGGTCTGGCTAAATCATCCTGAACCTCTGCCGGACTGGCCGCATAGCGGTCGCCATTTGACGCAATCCCAATTGGATGCTGGCTTGCGGCCTGCAGAAGCTTTTGGTGTTTCCTGTCATGATGCCGAGGGAATTCATCAGGCGGCCCGGGCGGGAGCCCGTTATGCCCTGCTTTCCCCATTGTTTTCCACCCGCTCGCATCCGGATACCTTGCCTTTAGGCGAAAAAGTTTTTGCTGAACTAGCGGAAACATCGGCTATCCCGCTTATTGCCTTGGGTGGGCTAACGGCGGAGCGTGTTCCTGCGGCAATGGCGGCCGGGGCCAGTGGGGTTGCCATCCTCTCGGGAATTATCGAGGCTTCTGATCCTTTTACTGCTACCAGTCACTTTCTGCGCTATTGGAGGCCCTGAGTGCCCCGAATTTCGGTCGTGATTCCGCTGTATAATGAAATTGATAACGTCACACCGCTTTGTGATGCCTTGAGTGTGGCGCTGGACGGGGCTGATGTAGAAATCATCATTGTCGATGATGGTAGTCGTGATGGCAGTGCGGCGGCCCTGGACCGGGAAGCCGCAGCACGCGGAGACCATTTCAAGATGATTCATCTGCAAAGAAATTTTGGCCAGACAGCGGCCATGCAGGCGGGAATTGATGCCGCCCAGGGGGAGGTCATCGTGACCCTGGATGCGGACCTGCAAAATGATCCACAGGATATTCTCCCTTTGGCCGAGCGCTTGCTGGCTGAAAATCTGGATGTAGTAGCGGGTTGGCGCAAAAATCGTCAAGATGGCCTGTTTTTGCGCAAAATACCTTCGCGTATTGCCAATCGACTTATTCGCCGTTTTACGGGTGTGCGCTTACATGATTATGGATGCACGCTCAAAGCCTACCGGGCTTCGGTGATCAAGGGCGTGCGCCTTTATGGAGAAATGCACCGCTTTATTCCGGCCTGGTTATCGACCCTGACTTACACCGATCGAATTGTGGAAGTGCCCGTGCGTCACCATGCGCGTGTGGCAGGTAAGAGTAAGTACGGGATTTCCCGAACTTTTCGGGTGCTGGTAGACTTGTTGTTTGTTAAGTTTTTTCTGGGTTACAGCCAGCGACCCATGCATTTTTTTGGTACCGTCGGGTTGTTTTCGCTGTTTGTGGGCTCCGGCATGCTGATTTATTTGTTTATTGATAAATTCGCCGAAGGTGCAGAGATTTCCGGTCGGCCCATGCTCATTGCTGGCGTCCTGTTTTTTCTGGGAGGGCTGCAGTTTTTGAATACGGGTATTGTCGGGGAGATGTTGTCGCGGATATACCATGAATCCCAGGATAAAAAGACTTATGTAATTCGCCATACGGTGCATCTTGACCCAGGTGCCGAACCCTGATGGCCGTGCCTATTTTGATGTATCACAATATTGACCGCGCACCCAACGGGGTGAAATTGCGCGGTCTTTATGTTTCTCCAGAACGATTCCGGCGGCAGATGGCATTGCTGCATCGCTTTGGTTATCAGGGTTTGTCCATGTCTGCGGCCATGCCCTATATTGGTGGAGAAGCCAAAGGAAAAGTAGTCGCCATTACCTTTGATGATGGTTATCGGGATAATCTAGAAAACGCCTTGCCGGTTTTGCTGCATTATGGATTTACGGCGACCTGTTACATGGTCAGCGCGGCCCTGGGCGCGGATAATGCTTGGGATGCGGAAGATCTGGGTGTACACAAGCCGTTGATGTCCGAAGCCGAATTGCGTCAATGGCAAGCTGCCGGAATGGAAGTCGGCGCCCATAGTCGTCATCATCCCCGTCTGCCGGATCTGACAGAAGCGGATCTGCTGAACGAAATGGCCGGTTCTCGTCAGGATCTGGAAAAATTGTTGGACGTTCCCATCACGCAATTTTGTTATCCCTACGGGGCCGCAGGACAGCGCGAGCGTGAAGCGGCAAAACAGGCCGGGTTTTTAGCGGCAGTGACCGTGCGCCGGGGGCGTGCCCGAGCGGGGGAGGACGATCCTTTTGACCTGCCGCGCGTCATGGTAGGCGGACATCACGGCCCGCACGTATTCCCCATGCAGATCTGGACGGCACATGAGGATCGACATTGAGCACCGTGTTACGTTTGCTCTGGGTGGGTACAAATCCGGGGGGGGGAGGTACAGAAACCCACATGATCACCATGTGTCGGGCTTTGGCGGATGCCGGCGTGGACATGCATGCTTTCGTGCATCCCCAGGGACATATTGGCGAGGCTTTGTCTGACAGTTTGGTCAAGTTGCACTATGGGGTGTTTCGTAACAGTGCCGATGTGCCAGCCATGCGCCAGCTATGGAAAATTATCCGTCTTGTGCAACCCGATTGGCTGATCGGGAGTTTCAGCAAGGAATACTGGCCACTGGCCATGCTCAGTCGGATGAGTGGACGTCCTCTGGCCTTGTTCCGGCATATGGATTTACGCCTCAGACCTAGCACCCGCTGGCTTTTATCCCGCTGGCCCTTGCGGCTTTTCGCCATATCCGAATACTTGCGTCGCCGTCTGATTGAACAGGGCATTCCTCCGGCGCGGGTAGAAGTGCTCCTGAATCCCATCAACCTGGCAGAATTCCATCGAGATGTCGAAGTCCGTCAAAACCGGCGACGCGATTTAGGGCTGACTGATGCAGATTTCCTGTTGGGTTTTGTGGGTGCCTGGCATCGTGGTAAAGGCGTTTTCATGTTGGCCGACGCCATTGACGCCGCCCACGCCCAAAATGCGCATGTTCATGGCTTATGGTTAGGCGGTGGAGCCCATGAGGAAGAATTGCGCTCTCGCCTAGCCAACAAACCCTGGCACTATGTGCTGGGTTGGCAAAATCCGGTAATGCCTTGGTATAGTGTGATGGATGCTCTGGCCCTGCCGTCCATAGAACCCGATACTTTCGGGAGGGTTTGTCTGGAGGCGCAAGCCTGCGGGACACCAGTGCTGGGCGCGGACATAGGGGGTATTCCCGAAAGTTTTGTGGATGGACAGGGAGGATGGCTGTTGCCGGCTGGAGATGTTAAGCGCTGGGAGAATGCCCTGCTGAGCTTGTTGGCGAATCCGGCTCTGCGAGAAAAATTTGCTCATGCAGGACCGGTTTACGCAACAGGATTTGCCTCAGAAAACATTGCCTCCAATTTTTTGCAGGATTTGCAGCAATGACTGCTGGTTTTACAGGCTAAACATGGCGCGTGCTATTCCCTCCAATCCCCGGCGTATTTTACTGATCAAATCCCATAGTGCGGGCATAGGTGATATTCTCCGCAGCTCTGCGGCTTGGGCCGTTCTTAAAAAGCGTTGGCCCGATGTCGAGTTGCATTTGCTGTTTTTGACGCGCTGGCCAGGATATCCTAGTGAAGCGTTGATTCGTGAGCATTTTCTGCTTTCCAGTGCACATTTTTTGCCTATGCAGGAAGGCCGTTTCTGGGGAATGCGTGGAGTGGGGCCTCGAACCTGGAGACGTTTATTGCCGGAATTGAGAAAAATTGCCGAGCAGATACAGCCTGATTTAATTATTGATCATGAACCTCATGGTTTGGAAACTACCATAGCGGCAAGGTGGCTACGTCGTTTTTGCAAGGCAGCAATAGTCGGCGTCGATCAGGTTATGGGGCGTGGATTGATGTATGACAAATCGGGCCCAAGTCTGCAGCAATATGCAAAAAATGAGCGACTCGACTGGCCAATGGACTATACCGAAAGGGACTTCGCAGCGCTGGTAGCACTCGGTTTGCACCGTGAAGATCAATCCATAGTCCTGACGGAAACTTCTGATGGTCGGTTATTTCGTGATGAAATGCAGCAGCTCTTGCCAAAAGACTTGCCGATAATCGGTCTAAATATTGGTTGCGGTACTCCAGATGCTGAGAAGAAGCGTCCTAACCTGGATTTATTAGTGATGGCTTTTGGGAGAGCGTACAAAGAGAATCCGTATATCTTATTGTTAATGGGTGCTCCTAACGAAAGATTTATAAATAACTCATTTATAAATAAATATACAGAAAAATGGGGTAATAATGAGCATATAATTGATATTGCCGGTAGAACCTCACCAACAAGCCTCACTGGAGCGATCACTCTATGTGATGCTTTCGTATCCAGTGATTCTGGTCCTTATCATATGGCGGTAGCCTTAGGAATTCCTGTGGTTGCAATATTTAATACCAAAAGTTCTGTTCATTATCATAAAGAGGCAAAAATATTGATTGAAAATTTTGATACAAATTTATTTTTAGATAATCTAAGTAATAATATCGTTAACTTTTTGGTTCGTAAAGCATGAATTATATTTATAAAAAATTAAAATCACATAAGTTCTTTATTGGCTTTATACATAAGGTTGAATGCTTCCCTAGAGTTGTTTGGCATGCTTTTGATAAGATGTTTATTTTTATTTGCACATTACAGGTTGGTCCTGAAAAAGATGGTGGTGTGGCTGTTGTTAGAATAGGTGGTATGGGTGATATGATTCTATCAATACCGCTTCTATTAGAAATGAAAAAAAAGCATTATGTAACATTGATATGTAGTTCTGATCACATGTATATGAAAGAAATATTTTATGATTGTGTTAACAGCTTTATTTTTTTTGATGAGTATAAATTTCGTAAAAACATACTCTATAGATTTTCATTCTTGAAAAGAATATCAAGCATGAAATTTTCATGTACAATTCACTCTGGGATAAGCCGGCAGCAAGGTGGGGCTGATGTTATCGCTTGGGCTGCGAAATCAAAGAAAACAATTGCTTTTGACGCCAGAGAATGGCACTCATGCGAAAAGTTAATCAGTGATCGTTGGTTTGATACGTTGATAGATGGGAAATATGGAAAAATACATGAGTTGGAAAGGATGTCAATCCTTGCTGGGACCGCCCTGAATTATGATGAATTTTTGAAAAATTGTGATTATAAAGTTGTTGAAAAAAAATATGTTTATAATAATTATGCAATATTTAATGTTGGGTCAAGCACTAGTGTTAGAGAGTGGGAAATTAGCAATTTTGTTGAGGTTGCTAGAGCCTTACATGAAAAAAAAAGCCTTCTACCAATATTTATAGGCACGGAAAAGGACAAGCTAAAGATCTCTGGCATGAAAATTCCATTTCCTCATGAGAATCTCATTGGTAAATTAACTGTAAAAGAATATATTTTATTGTTAAAAAATGCTGATATTATAATTTGTAATGAAAGTTCACCAATGCATATTGGCGTCATGTTCGATAGGCCGACTGTGGCTATTGTTTCTGGTGGGGAGTTTAATAACTACTGTAAATACCCGGATGGTGTAGCGGAAAAACTATTAGTGATTTCATCGCAAGATAATAGCTGCTTCAACTGTGGTTGGAATTGTATTTATAAGAAAAATGATGGGCATTCGTTTCCATGTCTTGACGCGGTAAGAAGTCATGACGTTATCGAAAATATTTTATCATGGGAATTTTTTATTTAAGAAAAATATCAGCATTTTTTAATTATAGGATATTAGATCCTATAATTTCCTATATTGAGACTTTGGAGGGGCCATGAAATTACCAAAAATATTTATATTTTATTTTTATCCATTACCGATTTTATTCTTTTCAATTAGTACAGCCGCAACAGGTATTGCTGGGGCGTTACTTATTATTTACTATATTTATAGTGGTTATTGGAGGAATTGGAAACTTTTATATCAAAGACGCTGGACGATTCCTCTGTCAGGGTTGATGCTTTGGACATTTCTGGGTTTGCTCTGGAGTAATGATGTTTCTGCAGGCTTGAAAGTGGCTCAGATGGCAGCATTTGGAATTTATGCATTTATGGGTGCTACCTTACCATGGGAAGAAAAAAACGTTCGGTTATTTATCCGTCTTTTTTTGCTTGGGTTATTTATAAATGCAATTATAGCTGTGTTGAAGTCAACGGGCACATTGATTATACCGTATGGTCAACCACATCAATTTGTTGGTCTTGCTTCTCATATTTGGTGGTCGATGGCACTGACCCAAGGATTGCTTTGGTTTCTTTGGGATTGGCGTCATAGATGGGCATTCCCGCGCTGGATTATTGCGCCCGTGGCCTTATTGTTTTTTGCGGTGCTAATTCTCTCCCCCGCTCGTTCTGGGCAGCTGCTTTTTATCATTCTCGTTCCGGCTGCTATTTGGATTCTTTATTCAGGGCAGTGGAGATATTGGGGATTGGGGACTCTATTGCTTGCGATCACTGCGATGTCCTTTTCTCCGATGGTGGAACATCGAGTTGAGCTTGGTATAAGCAATCTTCAACAGTTTTGGAACAATCCCAATAGAACAGAAACTAGCTGGGGCATCCGTATTGCGACTATGGAGGCTGGTGCTGAAATGTTTTTTAACCATCCTATCATAGGAGTAGGAACCGGAGATTTTAGTCAACAAATGATAATCCTGCAAAAGCAAGGTATCGTAACCAAAACTCCGGGAATAATTAATACTTCGGCATCTAACAGTTACTTGAGTGAAGCTGCAGCGCTTGGATTACCCGGAATCATTTTGTTCCTCTGGTTTATTTGGAGTGTAAGCCTAGAAGCATGGCGGGTTAGATTGAGACCTCAAGGTTGGTTCGTGCTGACTTATCTGGGGATATTTTGGGTCGGTGGCCTTTATAATACATTAATCTGGGGCTACGTTGATGCAATGGAAATAGCTTTATTTGCTGGGCTTCCGTTGATTATTAAAACCGATATTCAAAACGAAAATCTCTAAGTACGATGGATGCTGATATAACCAATGGTTGCCTTTATTGTACCCCGGTAAACTTCGTTAATATGGGCTATCTGTTCCCAAGCCATCTGAAGTTGGAACTATCCGCTTGAAACGTCAAGGAGCCTTATGAAATTACCATTAACTGTGACAATAATTACTCTTAACGAAGAGCATAATTTACCGCGATGTATTGAATCCATAATCGACTTGGCATGCGAAGTAATTGTCGTTGATTCTGGTTCGATCGATCTCACAGAAAGTATAGCTAGAAAATATGGTGCAATTTTCGTCAAGAATAGCTGGAAGGGAAATGTCTCACAAAATCAATATGCTTTTAGTCTTTGTACTAGTCCATGGGTTTTATCTATAGATGCTGATGAGGTAGTTACGCCAGAACTAAAAAATGCTATACGCACTATTTTTGAAGGTCATATGGATGACTATGATGGTTTTTATGTTAATCGTCGCACTCAATATCTTGGGAAGTGGATATGGCATGTTTGGTATCCAGAATGGCGTCTTAGATTGGTGCGTAGAGAAAATGCAAGTTGGGTTGGTCCAGATCCGCATGGACACTTAGAAGTGGTTGGTGCTACAAAAAAAATAAAGGCAGATTTGCTTCACTATACCTATCGAAATCTCGATGAGCAACTTCACAAGATTTCTTCCTATGCAAAAACAAGTGCCGATATAAATTATCAGTATGATATTAAAACAAGTCTTTTGCGGTTATTGCTTTCTCCTTGGCTTAGATTCTTGCGTGATGTTTTTGTAAAAGGGGCATGGAGAGATGGTCGCAGGGGAATACTTATTGCCTACATGGGTGCATTTTCTTCTTTTCTTAAGCAAGCTTATTTATATGAAAATTATCTGAAAAGGTATGAAAAAGAAAGTGAAAAATAGCTTTTTAACCATTCCCAGCCTTGGGTGCCTTCATGAAATATGCTATTGCCCGTGAAATGCAGTTGCAGGACAAGGAAAATTCGTGAAGTTGCTGCTGCTGCGCCTCAGCTCTTTGGGAGATGTGCTGCATACTTTGCCAGCTATGTCCGATTTGGCGGTGTATTGCCTCGATGTTGAAGTGGACTGGCTGGTGGAGCCTGCTTTTGCGCCGGTTGTTGCCTGGCACCCGAAAGTTTCCAATGCGATTCCTTTTTCTCTGCGCAACCTTAAAAAAACACCACGCGCTTTTCCTGCCGCGCTGCGCCAGCTCCGCAAAACCTTGCGCGCTAATCACTATGATGCTGTGCTGGATAGTCAGGGGCTCTATAAAAGTGCATTTCTGGCCCGGTTGGTAGGTGCTCCGGTTTGGGGGCTGGCTGCGGACAGTGCCAGAGAGCCTGGAGCTTCTCGCTTTTATCAACAGCGCTTTACGGTTCCCTGGTCCAGTCCTGCCATTACGCGTAATCGCCAGTTGTTCGCGGCGGCGCTGCAATATCCTCTTCCTGACACGCTGCCTGACTTTGCTTTAGCCCCTCGTCGTAGACTATGGCAGGATCAGTCGTTGGCTGAACCGTTGGCGCAATGTGTAAGTAAGCCTTTTGTCATAGGGTTTCATGCGACTTCTGCTGTCTGGAAAACCAAGGAGTGGCCAGAACAGCACTGGATGGCATTGGCTTCTCGTATGCGCGTAAACGGCTTGAATTTATTGCTACCCGCAGCGGACGAAAGAGAACGCCTGCGGGTGGCTACGATTCAAGCGGGTGCTGATAATGTTATAGCGCTTCCGCGCCTGAATCTGGAAACTCTAGCTATGGTCATGAGCAGAGCGCAGGCTTTTGTGGGGATGGATACCGGGCTATCTTATCTGGGCAGTGCTCTGGGGCTGGCTGGAGTAACACTGTATGGACCTACATCTGTAGAACGTTTAGCCCATGGAGGAGAGCAACAGATTAACCTTCAAAGCCCGCAATCCTGCGCCCCCTGTGGTAAAACCCGCTGTCCGTTGCCCGAGGCGCAAAATGGCCGGATACTTTGTCAGGAGGCGCTGGGTCCTGATCGGGTCTGGGCCGCTTTATCTTCCTTGCTGGAGTCGTCCGATTCATGAATTCGTCCCTCAGGCTTTTGCCGGAAGAGCGTCGTCGCTATCGTCGTCATCAATTCTGGACAGATCACGGCATATTTCGGGAATGGTTTTACGCCAATTTCCATGAAATGGCACCGGGCGTATTTCGTTCGGCACAACCTTCGCCAAGGCAGTTGCGGCTCTGGCATAAGCGCCATGCTCTCCGGGCGGTGCTGAACCTGCGAGCCCCCGCGCCTCGGGAACCGCATTACCGTCTGGAGCAGGAAATTTGTGACGCTACCGGAATGCAGCATATTGTTTTGCATGGTTTCGGTTCCCGTGATTTACCCGAAAAAGAGCGTTTGCTGACAGCCATGGATTTGTTGACTGAGCTCCCTAAACCTTTTTTGTTGCACTGCAAATCGGGGGCAGATCGGGCCGGATTCATGAGTGTCCTGTACATGCACCTGGTCTTAGAGCAGCCCATTGCAGAAGCCCAGAAGCAGTTGCGATTATGGCCATTTGGTCATATCCGTCATGCCAATACCGGGATTCTTGACTGGTTTTTTACCAGTTACCGATTGGCTCTTGTCAATGAACCGGGACTCACCTTACGCCAGTGGGTAGAGCGCGATTATGATCGTGAGGCGCTGCTGAAGAGTTTTCGCCCCTGGTATCGTCTGGATTGGCTGACCGATCGTCTGTTGCATCGCGAATGATGAATCGCCGTATTTACGCGGGATTACTCGGTTTTTTTAGTCCGTTTTTGCTGCTTTTTACCTTATGGCGCGGCTGGCGTCGTCCGCCTTACCGGGAAAAATGGCGGGAACGCTTCGGCTGGGGAGAAATGCATCAGGATCGCCCCCTATGGATTCATGCGGTGAGTGTCGGAGAAGCCATTGCCGCTATCCCGTTGGTGCACGCCCTGCAAACACGCTATCCGAATATTCCGATTCTGCTGACCAGCACAACCCCCACGGGTGCTGCCATCGTCGCTCAACGTCTGGGTTCGGCGGTGCGCCAACACTATATGCCCTATGATACTTCGGCAGCAGTAAGCCGGTTTTTGAAGCGTCAGCAGCCCCGCCTTTGTCTGATTATGGAAACCGAAATCTGGCCGAATTTATGCTTCTGGACGGTCCGATTTTCTATCCCACTAATATTGATTAATGCGCGCTTGTCGCAGCGTTCGCTGCGGGGCTATGGACGTTTTCCAGGTTTGTTTCGCCCGGCGCTGGCCTCCATGACGGCGGTGGCGGCACAAAGCCCCGAAGATGCCGAAGCCTTCAAGAGCCTGGGTGCTTCCCGGGTCCTGGTCATCGAAAATATCAAGTACGATCTTCCTGAACCCGTGGATGCCCTGAAAAAGGGGCGCGTCTGGCGGCAGCATCTGGCGACCCGGCAGGTTTGGGTGTTTGCCTCCACCCATGCTGGTGAGGAAAAAATAGCAATAACTGTACTCGAACATTTACGGGTGCATTGGCCCCACCTTTTGCTGGTGCTGATTCCCCGGCATCCCAGCCGATGCGATGCAGTAGAGGCGGAGCTGCAAGCGGCTGGGATATTGTATGCGCTGCGCTCTCAACATGACGAAATAGAAAGTAAAAATGTATTTCTGGTGGATACCTTGGGAGAGGTGATGGATTTTTATGCAGCGGCGGATTTGGTGACGGTCGGCGGCAGTTTTGTCCCTGTTGGTGGACATAATCCATTGGAGGCGGCGGTGCTGTCCTGCCCCATTATTTTTGGTCCGCATATGGAAAATTTTCGGAGTATTGCGCGGGACATGCTGACTGCTGAAGCCGCCGTTCAGGTTGATGATGCTGACGCTCTGGAGGCCCAGTTAGAGCACTGGCTGCGCCAACCCGAGGACGCTCAGGAACAGGGAAAAAAGGCTTTGGCCTTTGTCCAAAAGCAGCGCGGTTCTCTGAAAAAGATTATGCAACTTCTGGAGGAACTGGATTTGTCCTAGAGCTGGCAGCGGTCCTGGAGGCTTTGCCGCGACTTTGTCCCGCGCCGTTGTTGTTCTTGGTGAAATCCTGCGCCCGTCAGGAGAGCTGTTTGAGCCCAAAGGGCGAGTTCTCTCCTGACAGCAGGATGAACCTTAGAACAACAGGCAAGGGACGTTGGAGCAAAAGCCTCCAGGACCGCTGCCAGCTCTAGGACAACAACCCGTTTCGCAAGCGCAATAATCCTTCTTCCAGGACGCTGCGGGGTGCTGCAAAATTCAGGCGCACGAAACCTGCTCCGCCCGGCCCGAAACTGGGTCCAAGATTGAGCCCGAGCCCGGCCTTGAGCAGGCTTTTCTGAATGTGATCGTCGTCGCCGTAAGCAGCCACATCGAGCCAGGCCAGATACCCGAACTCGGGAAGACGATAGCCCAAATCCGGTAGTTCCCGGCGCAGGAATTCGTGAATGAATTGTGCATTGGCAAACAGGTATTCCCGCAGCGCCGTCTGCCATTCTGCACCCTGCTGCCAGGCACTGGTCATGGCCGTCAGAGCGCAGGCATTGGTCTGATGAATCTGGCTGCGATACAGCTCATCCCGAAAAGTCTGGCGTAATTCGCTATCCGGAATAATGGCAATTCCGCCGCCAATGCCGGCAATGTTGAAACTCTTGCCCGCCGAACTCAGTAAGACAGACCGGGCTGCAAGCTTTGCAAAGGGAATATGTTGCGCATAACTGAGGTCGGCGTGAATTTCATCGCTGACGACCACGCAGTCGGCGGCCTTACAAAGATGGGCCAGACGCTGAAGTTCTTCTTCCGTCCAGACCCGCCCCACCGGGTTGTGCGGCGAACAGAACAGCAGCAGGCGAGATCGGGTTAAGGCCTTTTCCAGGGCCTGCCAGTCAATATGGTAAGTCAGGTCTGTTGCCCTTTCCAAGGGCACGAGGAGCAGCTCCCGACCGTTTTTCCGCACGGCATTCATAAAGGGAGGATAGATGGGTGGCATAACCATGACGGTGTCGCCTGGTTGAGTAAATGCCCGCACGGCTGCAAATAAGGCCGGTACCACGCCGCTGATGCTTCCCGTCGCGCTGGGTTCCGGGCGCCAGCCATGACGCGCAGCCATCCATTCGTCAGCGGCACGTAACATGGCCGGTCCGTCACTGGGGTATCCAAAAATCGGGTGTTCCAGACGTTTTCGCAAGCTCTGGATAATAGGGTCAGGAACAGCAAAATCCATATCGGCGACCCACATGGGCAAAACATCGCCGCCGAAGCGCTGCGCTGCTTCATCCCATTTTATGGAACCGGTGCCCACGCGCGGAATAACGGCATCAAATGGCGAGACTGAATTTCCATGATTTTTCATAGGCGCTCCCAGAGGGTGGCTTGCGCGATACTGTGCTGATATTTACGCGCGGTTTCGCGGATGACAAAGGGAATATCCAGCGGGCTTTCTTCCCGAAGCCGGAAATAGGGCGACAGGATTTCCTTGAGTGCTTCCAGGGTGCTGAGATTTTCGCCATCTTTTTTGTAGCCACCGAGCCACTCACTGCGTGCGGTATATTCTTCCAGCCAGGTGTAAGGTGAGGTGATGAGCAAAATGCCGCCCGGTACAATGCGCTCACGTATATCATCCAGAAATTTGCGAGGATGATGCAGGCGGTCAATGAGATTGGCTGCGACCACCAGATCATAGTCCCGATACAATGGTTTGAGATTGCAGGCATCGGCCTGGAAAAAATGGACATGATTGGCACTTTCCCGCAGACCCAGGGTTGCCAGATCGATGCTTTGATAGCTCCGCAAATCGCCTTCTTCAACCAATGTGTAGGAAAAATGTCCGCGCTCTCGAAGTTGTACACCAACACTGATAAAGCGCGCCGAGAAATCCAGTCCGGTCACATCCGGGCAGTATTTTGCCAGTTCAAAGCTGCTCCGTCCCACCGCGCAGCCAATATCCAAAGCCCGGCGCAAGGGCTTACCAGCCATGGCGCGGAGCGCCAACTCAGCGACCGCAGCCGCAAAGTTAGGTACTTCATAATAGCTGCGTCCATAGTGAAATTCCGCATACTGGGAGACCAGTGCGTCGCTTTCATAAATAGGTACTTCAGGAACGGTGTTGGTTGAGGTGACATAACGAAATCCGGCATGCTGAAAAAAATGCCGACGGAAGGCATAACGTGCTTCCTGCTGCATTTCGTTACCCAGACTGATAAACGACCCCCCTTTCATCAGATTATGCTGCTGATCAAAAGTGGGCACCGTAAAATCGTCGTAAACCGGATGGACTTCAAATCCGGGAAAAGGATAAATGGGTGTGCTGGTCCATTCCCAGACGTTACCCATCAAGTCGTAAAAGTCGCCCTGGGGAAACTGGTCCACCGGACAGGGTGAACAGCCGACACTCAAGCCAATATTGGCGGGGACCGCATCTTCCCAGCCATCGCTGTCACTCAATGCACTGAGATTGCGCAGATGGCGCCACTCGTCCTCACTGGGAAGGCGCAGGTTTTCACCGGTTTGGGTCGATTTCCAGCGACAAAAAGCCGCTGCCTCCAGGGCATTTACCTCAACCGGCCAGTTCCAGGGCATGGGCCGCTCCTCGGCAATCAGGCGCAAAAGCCATCCTGCGGAATTGGGTACCCAAAATGGTGGATGTTCGGCGCGACTGAAGCGCCGCCAGCCATCGCCTTCTTCATCCCAGTAACTCGGGTTGTGATAACCTCCGTCTTCGACAAAGGCAAGAAACTCCTGATTACTGACCAGAAATTTTGCGGCGGCAAAAGGCTGTAGTTCATGTTGATGACTACCGTATTCGTTGTCCCAGCCATATTGGCGGTCATCTTTTGCCTTGCCCAGCTCAACGAGACCTCCGGGCGCGGGCAGCAGGGCATTTTGTGGAGCCGTGCCAGCCTGATCCCATGGCGTAAAAGCGGCTACAGGATTGACCCGGGAAATTGACAACTGGCGCATCAGGACGGAGCTGGTTTCCAGATGGATGTTTTCGTGTTCAATGCCCATCAGGATGACCCACCAGGGTGAATCCCAGGTAATGGGGAGGGTCAGGGGTAACTCGGAGATGAGTTGGTCCACCATCTCCCTTACCTGCTGACGATAGTCGCGGACGCTTTCAGGGGCTGGCCAGTCATAATGGGTTTCGTCCAGATCATCCCAGGACATTTCATCAACGCCGACGGCAAATACGGATTCCAGATGCGGGTCCAGACGGGCTTCAATCAGTCCCGCAAATTGCAATTTGTTCACATAAAAAGTAGCGGTATGCCCGAAGTAAAAAATCAGCGGATGCCGCAGAGGAATGGCTTTTTCTACCCAGGCAGCAGAGTCCTGCAAGTGATCAAACAAGGATTCATACAAGGAGAAGGTTTCATGAAAAACCCTGCGAATTTCCTCCCGTTTTTGTTCAGCATTCTCACCGTCCAGACGAAGTGGAGTAATGCGTGTGCGCGCCATGATTGCTCCTTTTAAGTCATTTCTGTTTGTCATCCCCAGTCTAACACAAGATACCGTCCGGTCGGATGCTTGGGAAGGGCCTGACTGGCAGGCTCAGGTGTTGCGCGCAGGGTCCAGTCAAGCGCCGCCCTTGAATCCCAATTGTCGCCATGCTTCAAATATACCAACCGCACAGGCATTGGAAAGATTCAGGCTACGCTGTCCCGGACGCATGGGTAAACGCAGGACTTGACTGGTGGGAAGGCTCTCCAGAATCTGCGTGGGCAGGCCACGTGTTTCCGGCCCGAACAGCAGGGCATCACCTTCCTGAAAAGCCACTTGCTGATGCAGGGTTTTTCCTTTGGTGCTGAATGCAAAAATACGTGCTCCATGCAGTGCATTCAGGCAATGTTGCCAATCCGAATGCCGTAACACCTCTGCAAATTCATGATAATCCAGTCCTGCACGGCGCAGGCGGCGATCATCCCAGGCAAAGCCCAACGGCTCTACCAGATGCAGGCGCGCCCCGGTGTTGGCGCAGAGCCGGATAACATTGCCGGTATTGGGCGGGATTTCCGGCTCATAAAGAATGACATGCAAAAAAGTCTCAGGCATGGGCAGGGGCCGCTTCGCGCAGGGCTCGGGCCAGAACCCAGACATCAATACGTTGCACACCCGCACTTTTTAATAACTCGGCCATTTGTCCCGCTGTTGTTCCTGTTGTCATCACATCATCGACGATGGCTACATGGGCAGGTAATTTGCCGTGCAGGGTAAAAGCAGAATCCAGATTATCGCGTCGGGCGGCCGCACTCAGCCCGGTTTGGTGGCGGGTATTGCGACAGCGTCGCAAGATCCCGGGTTTTACTGGAATACGCCAGCGTTTTCCCCAATGTCGGGCCAGCAGCAGCGCCTGATTGTAGCCGCGCTCGCGCAGTCTTTTGGGGTGCAGAGGCACGGGTAGTAGGCATTCGGGATGAGAAGGCGCATGCCCTCCCCAACCCTCTGCCCAAGTCGTCGCCAAGGCGCGAGTCCAGTCCAGACGCTGGTGGAATTTCCAGGCGAGAATGGCAGCATTCAGGGGTTCGGCATACACAAAAGGCGTATAGACATGATCGTACTGGGGCGCTTCTACAGAACATACCGGGCAGTCACCGTTGGCCTGGAGGGGCAATGCACAATAACTGCAACGGTTTTCTGGCAGGCGAGGCCAATCCTGGGCACAGGCCTCGCAGAGGGCGGCACCAGCCACGCCACAGGCGCGACAATATTCAGGGAAAAGCCACTGAGTGAGTTTTCGTCTGCTTTGGTAGAGATGTTGCAGGGAGAAGCGAGGCAAGGGAATCCGTACACCTTTTGCGAAAGTGGGAGGCTGTAGTTTATAGATTCTGGCGCTTCGGGCTGACATTGACAAGGTAGATACCCGTCCTTATAAGAAGCTATGTCTGATATAGCAGAAAATACCTGGAGTACGCAGCTTGCGGATATTCGTCGGCAGGGACTTTGGCGAGAGTTGCAGCCTCTGCAACCGGACCCGGACGCCGATCGTCCACAGTTTGTGGATGCGGAAGGTCGCTCACTACTTTCTTTTGCCAGTAACGACTACTTGGGTCTGAGCAGGGAGCCCGCGTTACGACAGGCAGCTATTGCCGAAATGGAGCGCAGTGGGGTGGGCGCTGGTGCGGCCCCCCTGCTGGGCGGTGAACGTCCGGCTCATCAGGCTTTGGCGGCAGATTTGGCACGCTGGCTGGGTGTGGAAGCTGTGCTGCTTTTTGGGAGTGGTTATCTGGCTAATCTAGGAATCATTTCTGCCTTGGTCGGCCGTCTGGACCGGGTTTACGCCGATCGTCTCAATCATGCCTCACTGGTGGATGGTGTGCGTCTGTCCGGGGCGCGTCTGCAGCGTTACCGGCACGGCGATATGACGCATTTGCAGCAACTGCTGGAGCGCGATACTTCGGGGCAGGCGTGGATCATCACCGATGGTGTATTCAGTATGGACGGTGATCTCGCCCCTCTGCCTGAAATCGTAAGCCTTGCCCGCCGGTATCAGGCCAGAATCATTCTCGATGAAGCCCACGCCTTTGGCGTGTTTGGCGCAGAGGGGCGAGGGACCCTCGCGCACTATCAACTGGATACGCACTCTGTGGATGTCATCATGGGGACGCTCGGCAAAGCTTTCGGGGTCTATGGGGCCTTTGTGGCAGGTAGTCAGGATCTGATTGACCTGTTGCGTAACCGGGCACGGAGTTTTATTTATCATACGGCCATGCCTGCGGCACTGGCGGCAGCGGCACAGGCCTCTTTGCAGTTGTTGCGCGGCGGAGAGGCTCGTCGTGCCCGCCTGGTAGAGCATCAGGACTGGCTACATGCCCAGCTTCCCGACGCGCCCTGGCTGCCCAGTGCAACGCCCATTCAGGGGCTGGTGTTGGGAGAGGCAACAGCGGCTGTGCAGGCGGCTGCCAGATTGCGCGAGGCCGGACTGTACTGCCCGGCAGTGCGCCCCCCGACCGTGCCTAAGGGCAGCGCCCGTTTGCGGATTACCCTCAGTGCTGCGCATCATCGCGAAGATCTAATGCAGTTGGTGACCGCCCTTCGGGAGATTTTATGAGTTGGTATCGGGAACAGACAGGTCAAGGTCCAGCTTTGCTGTTGCTCCACGGCTGGGGCATGGAAAGCCGGGTTTTTGCGGGTTGGCGCCCTTTTCTGGAAAAGCATTTTACCTGCATATCCTACGATCTGCCCGGTCATGGCCGCAGCCCTTGTACGGCGGATGGCATGCAATGGGCTTATGTTCTGGAACAGTTGACGGGCATGCTGCGTCGTGAGGTAGAGGCGCCGATTTTGTTGGGTTGGTCTCTGGGTGGTCTGCTCGCCCTCGGACTGGGTCTGACCCAGCCCGCATTGTTGAAAGGCTTGGTACTGATGGCGAGTTCACCGAGTTTCCGCCAGCGCCCCGACTGGGCGGCAGGGATTCCTGCCGCAACTCTGGAAGATTTTGGCCAGCGCCTGCACAGTGATCCCCAGGGAACCCGCAAAAGGTTTTTAGCCCTGCAGGTTTTGGGTGATCCACAAGGACGACGGGCGCTGGAGGGCATGACCAACTGGCCGTCGCCTGATCCTGCCTGTCTGGCTGATGGGTTGACGCTTCTCCAGGAAGTGGATTTACGCGATCGACTGGATAGCTTGTCCATACCGGTTCAGTTGATTCATGGTG
Source organism: Acidithiobacillus concretivorus (assembly GCF_018853445.1). Classification (GTDB taxonomy): domain Bacteria; phylum Pseudomonadota; class Gammaproteobacteria; order Acidithiobacillales; family Acidithiobacillaceae; genus Acidithiobacillus; species Acidithiobacillus concretivorus. Next base: position 85,861 of record NZ_JABELD010000003.1, on the reverse strand, counting down.
CGCAGGACCGCATTGTGCCTCCGCAAGCCAGTTTTTACCTGCAGCAACATCTTCCCGGCAGCCATCTGAACGTGCTCGAAAAGGCAGGGCATGCGCCCTTTTTATCCCAGCCGCAAGCCTGCCGGGATGCTCTTTTGGAGGTCTGGGCATGAATCCATCGACGCCAGCGGATTATCAGCTGGAAAAACGCGCGATCCGCCGCGCTTTTGACCAGGCTGCTGGCTCTTATGAAGCTAGTGCTGTTCTTCAGGATCAGGTAGGCCAGCAACTGATTGAACGACTGGATCTGGTCAAGCTGGAACCACAATGGATTCTGGATCTGGGCAGTGGCACCGGCCTGCAAAGTCGGCGCTTGAATCGGCGTTATCCCAAGGCACGGTTGCTGGCGGTGGATTTGGCCGCCGGTATGCTCCAGCAGGCGCGACTGCGCAAGAGCTGGCGGCAACGCCAGCACTTTTGCCAGGGGGATGCCGAACATCTGCCGCTGGCGACCGGATCCATGGACTTGCTTTTCGCCAACATGTCCATCCAATGGTGTAATGATCTGGATCGGGTGTTGCGCGAATTTGCCCGAGTCCTGCGTCCCGGGGGGCTGTTGATGTTCAGCACCCTGGGTCCGGATACGCTCACCGAGTTGCGCCAGTCTTTTGCCAGACTGGATGATCAACCCCATGTCATACAGTTTATGGATATGCACGATATTGGCGATGCCCTGGTCCGCCAGGGTTATGAAATGCCGGTGCTGGATGTCGAACATTTTCAATTGACTTACGCAGCGCTGGAGGATCTTTTGCGCGACTTGCGCAGCATTGGTGCGACCAATGCCACAGTCCAGCGACCGCGCGGTTTGTTGACACCCGGTCGTTTGCAAATCCTGCGCGATGCTTATGAACAGTTCCGTAAAGATGGACGTTTGCCAGCCACCTATGAGGTGGTTTACGGGCATGCCTGGAGCAGCGGACCACGTCCTGAGATTCGAGAAGATGGCGCAGTTACCCTGCCCTATCCGCAAATGCGGAGGCATATAAAATGAATCCGGCAGAAACATTGGAAAACCCGCCCACGCCGCCGCTCCGGAGTCTTTTTGTCACCGGGACGGATACCGGCGTTGGCAAGACGACGGTGACAGCCGCTCTGGCACAACGCTGTGCACGTGAAATGGGCCGGGTCGCAGCCTTGAAGCCGGTGGTTTCCGGTGTGGAAGGCGATGGGCAGTGGAGTGATGTGGAAATCCTGCGCGCCGCATCAACGCCCTCACGCTCTTTTGAACAAACCTGCCTTTATGCTTTGGATCCGCCTATTGCTCCGCATTGGGCAGCAGCGCAAGCCGGTCTGACGCTTAATCGTCAAAAAATTCAGCAATTTATCAAGCAACAGTCGGCAGGTATACATGCTGTTCTGGTAGAGGGAGCGGGCGGTTTTCTGGTCCCGCTGGGTGATAATTGGAGTTTTGCTGACCTGGCCCTTGATTTGCAATTTCCGGTGCTCTTGGTCGTGGGTCTGCGTCTTGGTGCCATCAACCATGCCCTGCTTAGTGCCGAGGCTATTCTTACCCGTGCTTTGCCGATGGCGGGCTGGGTGGCTAATCATCTTCAACCCGATTTTGCTCCGGGAACCCTGGAAACTTTGCAACGACTGATGCCCAGCCCCTGCCTGGGAGAAATCCCCTTTCAGGCAGAGGCATCAAGTGTCTGCAGGAGTCAGTATCTGTCTCTTCCGGCGTGTTGGGATTGATGTTAGGATTCAAACGACTGCCATAAAAAAATAGAGGGCAGCCGGTCACGGCGCGGCGGGTATTACAGCGGGAGCCGTGACAGTGAAACGTAGATATTCTGATGGAGCGTGAATGTCATGAAATCATTCAAGAGCATAGCCTTGTTGGTGGGTACCAATTTACTTATTTTTATCACCCTTTCCATTACTTTTTCGGTCCTGGTGAATCTGGTTTTACCCGCTTTTGGCGTAGATCTGCGCGGGGTGGTCAGTGTGACCGATTTACTCTGGGCGCTGGTCATTGGTTTTGGGGGGGCTTTTATTTCCCTGCTGATGTCCAAGCATCTGGCACGAGCCGGTATGCAGATGCAACGCATCGAGCAACCGCAGTCTGCCAAGGAGCGTCTGGTTTACGATACCGTGGTGCAGTTGTCTACCCGTTTGGGCATCCGGATGCCGGAAGTCTGGATTTATTGGAATGATGATCCTAATGCTTTTGCTACGGGGCCGGGGCGTAACCACAGCATGGTGGCGGTCAGCAGCGGGCTCGTGAATCTGCTTAATGACAATGAAGTACGAGCGGTGCTGGCCCATGAAATGGGTCATGTTTACAATGGGGACATGGTCAGTACGACGTTACTTCAGGGGTTGATGAATACTTTTGTATTCTGGTTATCGATGTTGGCGGCCCGACAATTTGATGATCGCCCGATGATTGCCTTCGCGGTTTCCATGTTCCTGCAAGTGGCCTTGTCTTTTTTGGCGCTGATTCCCATCACCTGGTTTTCGCGTCGTCGGGAGTTTGCAGCCGATCGCTTTGCTGCTGAACAAATTGGTGCTGCCGCGATGATTTCTGCTTTGCAGAAGCTGCATCAACGGTCCACAGCCATGCATGTAGAGCATGATGCGGTCCGTGATCCTATGGCTACTGCCTATATTTCGGGTAGCTGGAAGGGGCTTTTTGCGACCCATCCCAGCCTTGAAGCGCGGGTTGCGGCTTTGCAGGCTCTGCAAAAAGGGTATAGTTACCCGTAGTGTTCTGGCAGGGGAGTGATTGTGGATGCACCTGAATAGGGGAGTAAACAGCATTGCGCCCTGAGCGGGTAAAACCGGTTCTCCTCAGTAGTCAAAATGCCTCCGTCATTTTTCCGGATCCGGAAAAAGCCGACAGCAACCTGATTGCAGTAGGGGGTGATTTATCCCGAAAGCGTATTCTTCAGGCTTATACTCAGGGTGTATTCCCTTGGTTTGGTGAAGAAGATCCCATCTTGTGGTGGTCCCCTGATCCTCGTGGGGTGCTGGAACCCGATGCCATTCATATCAGTCGCAGTTTAATAAAAAATGCTAACTTTGCGTCCTGGCAGGTGGTTCTGGATCAAGATTTCGCTGGTGTTATGGATGAATGTGCGGCTCCGCGTTCAGGTCAGGGCGGGACCTGGATAACTGCCGAGATGCGTAATGCCTATCTGGATCTTTTTGCTGCGGGGGCTGCCCACTGTATAGAAATTCTTCAACATGGTCAGAGGGTCGGTGGATTATATGGCGTCGAGCTGGGCGCAATTTTTTTCGGAGAATCGATGTTCAGCAGGGTTCCCGACGCTTCAAAAATTGCTTTGGTCTGGCTGGCCCGACATTTGGCGCATTGGGGTTTTGGTCTGATTGATACCCAGTTTTTGACTCCACACCTGCAAAGCATGGGCGCTTCTGAAATTCCACGTGCTGAATTTTTACAGCGTTTGACCAGGTTGAAAGCCCAGGCAACGCAAGGGGCGTGGCAGGAACTTCTGCCCTGGGGGCATATTTTTTGGCGATGAGTTTTTATATGTCGACCTTGCAAACCTGTCCCTATTTACCTGAACAGGAAGAATTACTGGTGTTGAGTGATCCGCGCGCAGTGCTGGAAAGCGTGGAGTACGATCAACTGTTACAAAAGGGCTTTCGACGCAATGGTCCAGTCGCGTATCGGCCTATGTGTCCGCAATGTGATGCGTGTATTTCCGTTCGTATCCCGGTGGATCATTTCCAGCCGGACAGGGGGCAAAAACGTACCTGGGCACGTAATCAGGATCTCAGCCTGCGTGTGGCACGACCATACCGGGATGCGCAACATGCCCGTCTTTTTGCCGATTATCAGCGTTTGCGACATCCAGATGGTGGTATGGACCAAGAGGCTGATCGCCTGTATGCAGAGATGATGGCAGATACCAGCGCCGTGGATTCGCAGCTGTTGATATTTGAAAAGGCGGATGAGCCCTTGGCGGTAGCTCTGGTTGATCAGGTAGATTCTGGATTGTCAGCAGTTTATACATTCTACCGAACAGACCTGGCGAAACGCGGTCTGGGGATTTTTGCAATTCTGAGTCAGATCGAATGGGCCCGCAACCAGGGGTTTTCTCACCTGTATCTGGGTTATTGGGTCGCAGAAAGTCCAAAAATGGATTATAAAAGGCGTTTTTCGCCCCTGGAAGGTTTTATCGCCGGTGAATGGCGACCGCTTTCCACGCATCCTTAATCCATAAAGAAATTCGCATCCATGCTTAATGCCGCACCGGATATATTCCGTACCTTCTCACCCTGGGCCCTGACCGGCGTATTGGGGCTGCTGGGAAGTGCCTGGGCACTGTCGGCATGGCAAAAGTTGGGGGTCGGTAAGGATCTGCTCTGGTCAGCAGCACGCGCGACCGTACAGCTGGGAATTATGGGTTTTGTGCTGGGCTGGTTGTTCCGTCAGCATCAAGCCTGGTTACTGCTGGTGTTTCTGGCGCTGATGATTCTGATGGCCGGTCGATTCAATCGCAAACGGGGAGCAGGTATCCCTCATGCTTACTGGATTGGTGTCGGAAGTATTGGTATTGCGACAACGGTGACTCTGGCCTGGATGCTGTTTTCCGGTTTGGTATTCTGGCGTGGTGAATCTCTGGTGCCTATTGGCGGGATGATTATTGGTAATGCCATGAATGCTGTTTCTCTGGCATTGAATCGCTTACGCAGTGAAATTGACCAACGTGAGGATATGTTGCTGGCGATGCTGGCGCTGGGTGCCGGACGTCGTCAGGCCATGCGCAGTCTCTACGGCATCGTGGTCCGCAGTTCGCTGATTCCTACCATTGATAGCCTGAAAAGTGTCGGCATGATTCATATTCCAGGTATTACAGCAGGAATGATTCTGGCGGGTATGGCCCCACTTGCAGCTGTTTCCATGCAGTTGGTGGTGATGCTGATGCTGACTGCCTCAGTCACCTTGAGCGTTTCTACGGCGGTCTTGTTGGCTGCACCCCACGCCCTGATATTTTCACAGCGTACAGAAGGATAATTGATATGGCCGCACTAGCTGGACGTTTTCGTGGTTTTTTGCCCGTAGTGGTTGATGTGGAGACGGCGGGTTTTGACCCGGAGCGTAATGCCCTGCTGGAGGTGGCAGCGGTCATTATTGGTGGCGAAGTGGGACAACTGAAACCGGTAGCCAGTCATCATTTTCACGTTATGCCCTTTACGGGCGCGGTGCTTGACCCAGCGGCACTGGCTTTTACCGGAATTGATCCTTTTCAGCCATTGCGCGGAGCGGTTTCTGAAGAAGAAGCGCTGCGCGGTATTTTTCGGGCCATTCGTACGGCGGTAAAGGCTGCACAGTGCCGGAGGGCGATTCTGGTAGGTCACAATGCTGCCTTTGATTTGTCTTTTATCAAGGCGGCAGAAAAACGCTCTGCAGTGAAAAACAACCCATTTCATTTGTTCAGTACTTTTGACACAGTCAGCCTGGCGGGTCTCGCTTATGGTGAAACGGTACTGGCCAAAGCGGCACTGGCCGCAGGTTTATCCTGGGATCATGAACAGGCACATTCGGCGTTATATGATGCGCGCCAGACGGCAGAATTATTTTGCAAGATAGTGAACGGGTTTGACCTTAATCGGGAATATCCCTGAAGTTGTTGCAACAGCAGTCAACATCCGGTGCTTCTGTTAGAATATTGGCATCTACCATTTTTAAGAGGGGCAAAACATGCCTTATCGTCTGACAATTGAACCCAGCGGTCACGAGATGGATTGCGATAGTGATGAAACCATACTCGAGGCAGCACTGCGTCATGGCTTTAATATTCCCTACAGCTGTCGCAATGGTACTTGTGCAACCTGTAAGGGGCGCATTTTAAGTGGCACTGTAGATTATGGGGATATTGAAGAAAAAGTGCTCAGTGAAGCAGAAAAAGTGGACGGTTTGGCCCTGTTTTGCCAGGCTATACCGCTTTCTGATCTGAAAATTGAAGTGCGCGAAATAGGTGCAGCCAAGGATATTCAGATTAAAACCCTGCCGGCACGGGTAGCTAAAATAGAGGATGTGGCGCCGGACGTGCGCGCACTGTTCCTCAAAATACCCAGTACAGAGCGCCTGCAGTTCCTTCCCGGTCAGTATATAGACATTCTTTTGAAGGATGGCGCGCGCCGGGGTTTCTCGCTGGCGAATACCCCTAATGACGACGCTTTGCTGGAATTGCATATTAAGAAAGTAGAGGGTGGTGCATTCACCGGGCACGTTTTTTCAGCAATGAAAGAAAAGGATATTGTGCGATTTGAGGGACCTTTGGGCACTTTTTTTGTTCGCCAGGAATCAACCCGACCGTTGTTGATGGTGGCTACAGGAACAGGCTTCGCGCCGATCAAGGGGATGCTGGAATCGCTTTTTGCTCAAGGCTCAATACGGCCCATTCACTTTTATTGGGGCGTCCGCCATTCTGAAGATTTTTATTATGAAGATCTGTTACAGGAGTGGCAGTCGCTCCATAGCCATTTTAATCTGACTAAAATTGTCTCACAACCGGATAGCCATTGGTCGGGTCCTACGGGATATGTAACAGAGCAGGTGATTAAAGACTTTCCTGATGCCAGTGCTTTTGATGCTTATATTTGCGGTCATCCGGATATGGTTTTTTCTTTATCCGCCGCTTTAGCTCAGGCAGGATTGGATTCAGAACATATATTCGCAGACGCATTTGTATTTGCCAAAGCAAAAACAAGCTGACATAATAATTTTATTGGCGACTTTAGCCAAAATTTCAACTTATTTTTTTCAGGAGTGAGCGGGTATGGAATCTCAAACAAAAAAACGTCATCGTCGTAGTGCCGAAGAGCGTCTTGCTGATTTGGAAGAAAAGCAACGTCAAACGGAATTGCGCCTGCGCGAGCAATTGGCCAAAATTGAGCAGCAGAAAAAGTCCCTGCAGGAAAATCCCCGTGCCAAACGCGAACGTGAAGCACAACGGCGTTCTTTGATGGATCGCGTTTCCCGCCTGGTACCTGATTGGGAGCCTACCCAGATTCTGGCAGCTATTGCCGAAGTACGGGATCGTGTAGGCGATAACCATCATGCGCTGCAGGAACTGGAATCCCATGGAAATGCATTGATGCAGGAACTAAAGCCACGTCGTGGACGGCGTCCGCGTAGCGCGCTCTAATTTTCTGTAGTTAAAAGCCCCCGAATTACTGAATTCGGGGGCTTTTTGTTTGTATGTCAGTCATTAGCGTTTGCAGCTGCGCCACCGCTTTAACATGGGTACCCGATGGGCCATATAGGCACGAACATACCAAGGTGCCTGTCTGTTGCGCATCAATTGCCTGACTCGCTGTTGCATGGCTTCCAGGGTTAATTGAGGGTCCTTGAAGGCGCCATCTGCATAGCAGTAACTGCAGTAATCCCGGCTGTGGCTGCCATCGCTTTCCGTACCGCCGCCTTGCGGGTCAAACTGTAAGGGCATGCCACAACTTTGGCAGCGGTTTTTTTCAATTTCCAGTTGGTGTAACCATTTTTTCATTAGCAAATTAGACATCCTCAGGAGCAACCAGTTCAAGGGCCTCGATATAAATATGGGCCATCCCTAGCAAAAATACGATATTCGGTATAATGAAAACCAATGCGGTGGCAACGCCCATCCCCATGCTGAGTCCGACATTATACAGGGCAGTATTCGCGGTGACGCTGGAATGCGTTGCATGGTCCAGCATAAAAGGGTTTCCCGTAATCGCATCCATCATCTGCCAAAACATATCGGCGCTACGGCTCAGTTCGCTGGCCAGAGCTGGGGCCGCAGCGGACAGTGCCATACTGTATCCGGTGTAAAGGATGACGGCGATAATGACCGCCAGACCAGTAGATAGCACCCCGAGTAACAACATCATCAGCAAAATGGAGCCGGGTTTGTTACGGGCAATACCAATAGTGTGGCGCAGGGAGTTGCTGACAGATTCGCCATGCCAAAGAGCCGGACCGGACAGATTAAAAACAATGATGGCCAGAACGAAAACCACGGCATTTATCAACATGGCTACCGGGAAAAGCGGTACAAACAAAATCGCTCCTATTCCTGGTATTTTACAGGCCATGAATCCCAGTAACTCGACCACAAAAATGCCAAAGAGCAAAAGACTTTCAATGATCAGCAAGCCAATCAGCCGGGGTAGCGATCTTAAGCCAAAGCGGAGACTGCGCAAAATCCCAGGTAATGAATCACCTCGGGCTTCATGTAATAGTACCCCGCCAGCCCCTAAATACCCCACACCAAAACTGATGAACAAAATCAGCATTCCGATGCTGGCACCAATCATTCCGCCGGGCCATTGCACAAAAAATTCGAGGCCCGCCATGCCCATAAAAACGGCGAGAACATACACCAAAATTGGCTGCCAGAGAGTGATTCCCCGTAATGCCCGCAGCAACAGCGAAAAAGACAGGTCCCCCTGACTGGGAGAATGACTAAACATGGGAGCTTCCTTTTTCAGTGACCGATCTTAAGGATGAATGCCAAGGATAACCGTTAGATTTTTACTGTAAAGCGACAATCGCTTTTGTTGATGCTACACTGACCGGATATTGACCGATTGGTCGGGTGTTTTTCAACTGGCTGATAATATGTGGAAAGAGATCGCTGAGGGAATGTTATGGATAATACGCTGGCGATGATAGAAGGAGAGGGGCGGCAGCGTATCCTGGCTGCTGCCGAAAAACTCTTCTCGGCTAAGGCCTTTGATGCAGTTTCCATGAATGCCATAGCCTGCGAAGCCGGTATCAGTAAAGCCAACATCTACCACTATTTTCCGAATAAAGACACGCTGTATCTCGCGGTTTTGCGCGTCGCCAGCCATAATCTGCGCGCGGTGTTGAACGAAGCGGTCAGCGCCCACGGCTCGGTTCTGGATGTATTGCGGCATTTTGCCCGCAATCATCTGCAGGCGTTGCTGAACAGGCCGCAACTGGTGCGTTTGGTCTGGCGGGAAATCCTGGAAAGGGGCGCGCCCAGAGCACAGGAGTTCGCCGAGCAGGGCTTCGCGGATATGTTTTCTGCGCTGGTAGATGTGCTGAAGCTCGGGCAGAGCCGGGGCGAGTTCCGCCAGGACTTTGATCCGGCACTGGTCGCTACACTCCTGTTGGGTGCCAACGTGTTTTTTTTCCAGTCGCGAGACATATTGCGACACTATCCCCCCATTACTTTTGCAGACGACCCTGCCGGATATGACGCGGGTATTGTTGAAATTCTTTTGCGCGGGCTGGTCCCAGCCTCATCCTGAGTTTTGCTTCATAACACAAGAGATTCGTATGGATAAAAGCCCTAAACACCAAGCCCATGTTCTTGTGGAAGCCTTGCCCTATATGCAACGCTTTCATGGACGGACCATTGTCATCAAATATGGTGGGAATGCGATGACGGAGGCGCATTTGCAAGAGCAGTTTGCCTATGATGTTACCTTGATGAAGCAGGTAGGGATGAATCCTGTGGTGGTTCATGGCGGTGGGCCGCAAATTGGCGCCATGCTTGAACGTCTGGGCGTGGAAACCCGTTTTGTGGATGGTATGCGGGTAACCGATGCAGCGACCATGGAAGTGGTGGAAATGGTGCTTGGCGGTCGCGTCAACAAGGAAATTGTGCAGGGAATCAATCGTGCCGGTGGGCGGGCAGTGGGGCTGACCGGCAAAGATGGGGCTTTGCTTCGCGCCCGACCGCTGCGCAATGCGGTGGCTGATCTGGGGATGGTCGGTGAAGTGGCTGCCGTTAATCCGGAAGTCATTCGCTGGTTGGACCAAGGCGATTTTATCCCGGTAGTAGCCCCCGTTGGCGTCGGTGCTCGGGGTGAGTCTTACAATATCAATGCCGACCTGGTCGCCGGAGCACTGGCCGCTACCCTGAAAGCCGAAAAACTGATTTTGATGACCAATGTGGCTGGGGTGCTGGATAAAGAGGGCACCCTGCAAACCCGCCTGGAGGCCAGCGCAGTGGCACAAATGATTGCCGATGGTCAGATATATGGTGGCATGTTGCCAAAAATTCAGTGTTGTCTGGATGCCGTCGCTGCTGGTGTTCAGGCCGCGCATATTATTGATGGCAGAGTACCTCATGCCTTGTTGCTGGAGATTTTTACCGACGCCGGGGTGGGAACACTGATTGCCAGCAGCCATTGAAAAAACTGTCCGCTCCTGCTCCGCAGCGTAATAAATACGCTTATTCTGCGGCAACCCGCAAGCGTCGTCTGTTAGCCTGGCGGCGAAGTGCGCTGCCGGTTTTCCTCTTCGATCTCGACAATACTCTGTATGACGCAGACCGTTACTGCTTTCCCTGGATGCATGAGCACATCAATGCCTTCCTGATGCAGGAGCTTGGCCTGAAGATGGAAGCCGCCGATCAGTTGCGCCGCCATTACTGGCGGAGTTATGGGACCACCCTCGCGGGTTTGATGCGGCATCATACTGTTGACCCCCGGGTTTTCCTGAAGGCCATTCATCCCCCGGTTCTGTCTGCCCAGGTTCCTGAAAATCCGGAGTTACGTCGTTGGCTTGTGCAACTTCCCGGGCCGGTGTTTGTTTTTACGAACAGCGTGTCCAGTCATGCCTGGCGAGTGCTGGAGCGTTTGGGCGTGGCGGATATTGTGGAGGATGTATTTGATATGGAGACCGCAGGTTTTCAGGGGAAACCCCACCATCATGCTTATCACCAGGTTCTTGGAAGATTGAAAGTTCCCGCCTGGCGTTGTGTTTTTTTTGATGACACCCTGGCCAATTTGCGGACCGCTCGCTGGATAGGTATGCGAACGGTACACATTGAAAAAAGTCGCAGACGCTCGCGCAGTGCCCATAGTCGGGTTCCTTCACTCATGCGCTGGCGTTACAGTTCCTCCTAAAGCGGCAGTGGGCCTGAGAGCTTTTTGCTCCAACGTCCCTTGCCTGTTGTTCTAAGGCTCATCCTGCTGTCAGGAGAGAACTCGCCCTTTGGGCTCAAACAGCTCTCCTGACGGGCGCAGGATTTCACCAAGAACAACAACGGCGCGGGACAAAGTCGCTGCAAAGCTCTCAGCCCCACTGCCGCTTTAGTCCTACAGAATCGGCTTCAGAAACTTGACCCAATCCGGTGCGCCGCCAGTGTTGATGGTGACCGAAGCGCTGGTACCAATACGTAAGGGCAGTTTTGGATCAGGATTGGTAATCATCACCCGTACGGGTACCCGTTGCGTGACCTTTACCCAGTTGCCTGTCGCATTTTCCGGTGGTAACAAGGAAAAAGCATTGCCGGCCCCGCCGCTGAGGCTGACCACTTTTCCCTTGAATTTGTGGTTGGGGTACATGTCTACCTGGATACTGGCAGTCTGCCCAGGATGAACCCGATTCAGATCGGTTTCCTTGTAATTGGCTTCCACCCAGTATTCAGCATTACCAATCAACGGGAAAAGATCCTGGTTGATGCTGACGACATCACCCACATGAATTTTGTCGACTTTGCTGACTACTCCCGTGATGGGCGCATATAAAGTCGTTTCCGCGAGATACATTTTGGCGGTACCCAATGCGGCCTTGGCTGCGGCGATTCGGGCAGCATTGAGGCTTTGTTGGGCGCGGGTGGCAGACAAATTGGCTTTTTCGGCTTGCCATTGGGCCATGGCCCCTTTTGCCGCCGTCATCCGGTTGTCCGCTTCCTGTGCAGACAAATATTTTTGAGCAGCCAGTGCGGCAGCGCGTTGGGCATTGCGCTGGGCGTTTTGGTAGGTGATCTGGTCTGCACTGACTCGCGCCTCGGCTGCCGCAATGTTGGCCTGAATAGCACCCGTCTGGCGTTCTGCCTGAGCCAGTTCTGCCTCGGCTTTTTGTACGTCGTACTGGTAGGCTTCCGGGTCAATTTTCACCAGAGCTTGACCAGCGTGCACCACCTGATTGTCGCGCACATAAATATGGACAATGTGTCCAGTCACTCGTGGCGAAATATTGACCACATGGGCATGGAGGTAGGCGTCATCAGTGTTGGGGTAATAATTGGCAATCTGAAAATAGGCATAGGCACCGAAAGCGACAATAATGAGAATGATCAGGACCAAAAAGCGTTTGAGCCAGCGCATAGCTTTCCTTGTGTTGCAATAACAGCAGCCAATTCCCGTGGCGCCCCATCAACGAACCATAATATTCCGTATATACTAGGCTCAAGGGCGTTCCGGTAAGCCAGTAGCTCAACTTCAGTCCTGTTGCAAAATTTTGACAGGCTCGAAAGTAAATCGCATACTGACCGTTCGGTTGATACCTTAACCTAAACACTTCAAGTCGGCAAGATGATGTATGAATGAATTGGATACAAGGAGTAATCATGAAAAATAAGCAGTGGGTCTGGACGGGGATTTTAGGCGGTGCCGTTCTTGGATTATTGGCGGCAACTCCAGCATTGGCAGATAGCGAAGGTTTGCACGTGATTCAGGGCGGTCCTTCGTATTTTAATATTGGTCTTGGCGCATTTAATGCGGCCGGTGTGACTCCTGGTCCAGGCTATACCAATGCTACACTTCCAGAGATTAACCTCGAATATCAAACGGGTGCCAAGTTATTCGGGGTGGGTGCTGTCTATGGCCTGATGGCCAATACCAATGGCGGCTTTATGGGTTATACGGGCTTTTACACAGATGTTGCCTGGGATCACTGGGTGCTGACCCCCGTTTTGGCCATGGGTGGTTATCATCAAGGTCGGGGTAAATATCTGGATGGTACTTTTCAGTTTCGTCTGGAGCTCAGCCTCGATTACCAGTTTGCCAATCAGTCGCGTTTCGGTCTGAAAATCGCCCATATTTCGAATGCTTATATCAAGAATAGCGATCCGGGCGAAGATGAAATCATGCTCAATTATTCCATGCCCCTGTCCTTTGGGGAGCATTCCTGATTTGCGTTTTTTTGAGTTGAATAAGCCCTCTGATTCCTTATGGGTCAGAGGGCTTTCTGCTTATCCGGCGTGAAGCCCCAGCTTCTCAAATAAAATCTGGTCATGTCCGCTGCTGGCATTGCTGGTGGTCAGCAAACGGTCTCCCAGAAAAATACTGTTGGCGCCGGCCAGAAAGGCCAAGGCCTGCAATTCGTCGCTCATGGTTTCCCGTCCTGCAGAAAGCCGGACATAGGCTTGTGGAAAAATGATCCGGGCAGCGGCTATGGTGCGAACAAATTCCAGACCGTCAATGGGTGTGGCCGCTTCCAGAGGCGTGCCGGGAATAGGGACCAGGGCGTTGATGGGAATACTTTCCGGTGCCTGCGGCAGTTGCGATAACACCTGAAGCATCCGGGCCCGATCCCGACGCGATTCACCCATGCCCAGAATTCCGCCACTACATATTTTGATGCCGGCATCGCGGACGGCTTCCAGAGTATCCAGACGATCCTGAAAACTGCGGGTATGAATGACCTCGCCGTAAAACTCCGGGGAGGTATCCAGATTGTGATTGTAGTAATCCAGTCCGGCAGCCTGCAACCGTTCTGCCTGCCCGCTTTTCAGCATGCCCAGGGTGACGCAGCTTTCCAGCCCGTGCGCTTTGACCACCTGAATCATGGCGGCGACTTTTTCAATATCCTTGTCGTGCGGAGAACGCCAGGCTGCCCCCATGCACAGGCGTTGCGCACCGTTGGCTTTAGCGGCAGCAGCAGCACTGCGCACGGCTTCAATATCCATGAGCGCTTCCGGTTTCAGACTGTTTTCATGATGTACGCTTTGCGAGCAATAACCACAGTCTTCCGGGCAACCACCGGTTTTGATGGACAATAAGGTAGAACACTGGATGGTATTCGCATCAAAATGCTGACGATGAATTTGCTGCGCCTCAAAAATCAGATCGTTGAAAGGACGTGCATAGATTTCAAGGATGCTGTCCAGACTGTAAGCGTGCTGAGAAGGTGTCATGTGAGTTTCCGGTTCGCGTCGAGAGGTGCCTGGCGTATTAAACGCCGCCGAGGTTCAGAATGGCATTGACCAGCAGACCTTTCAATAACTCAATGAGTAAAAGGGCCGCCAGAGGGCTGAGATCCATGCCGCCAATGGGAGGAATAATCCGCTGCAGGGGGTAAAGAATGGGTCCGGTAACCCGGTCCAGAAAATGGACAATAGGGTTACGGGGATCCGGCTGGACCCAGGATAAAATGGCGCGAATCAGTATGGCCCAGAACAGCAGGGTGAGTACCAGATCCGTCAGGCGAGCGGCTTCTATGCTGATTTCATTCATGCTTTAGTCTTCAATGACTGACCTAAAGCACGGCTGCGCGCGGCGGCAGCAGCCAGCGCACGCTGGGTCAGGGGCCGCAACTGCTCTTCCCAGACCGCCAAACCGGCAGCGGTCGTACCACCAGGGCTGGTGACCTGATGGCGCAGTTCACTAGGGCTCGCAGCACTGGCTGCTGCCATCTGGGCGGTACCCCAAACCGTTTGTAAAGCCAAAGCCCGGGCGGTGACTCGATCCAGACCCTGGAATACGGCGGCATCTTCCAGCGCCTCCAGAAATAACAACACATAGGCAGGACCGCTGCCAGCCAGGGCGGTAGCAGCGTCCATCAGGGATTCATCATGTAACCAGAACACCTTGCCTACTCCAGAGAAAATTTGCTGCACGATGTCGCACTGCGATGCCTTGACCGTCGCCTGGGCGAAGAGGGTCGTCGCTCCCGCTCCCACCTGCGAAGGCGTATTGGGCATGGCGCGGACTACGGCCACATTCTCTCCCAGGGAGTCGCTCATTTGTTGGCTGGAAATGCCCGCTGCAACGGATATGAAGAGGACTTCAGCATTCACGAATGATTCCCGCCATTCGCTGAGAATCCCATCTACCTGTTTGGGCTTGGCGGCATAAATCACCAGGCTGTTTTGCGGCAGCTTTTCGGCCTTGGCAGGACGGCTATGCACACCGAACTCTTCGGCAAGGGCTTCACGACGCTGGGTACTGGGTGCATGTACCTGAATCTGGCTACCAGGTACGCCAATCTGGCGTATTCCGGAAATGAGGGCGCGCGCCATATTGCCTGCGCCAATAAATACGATGTTTTGTTCAATCATGTTGCCTCCTGGTGACGGCTGCCAAACAAGAGCGTACCCAACCGGATTTCTGTGGATCCATGCTCTAGCGCCTGCACAAAATCAGACGAAGTGCCCATGGACAGGGTATCCAGGTCAGGATAATTACCGCTTTGGAGCAGCGTGTTGAATAAGCTGTGCATGTGTTGAAAGTTGACGTTTGCCTGGTCAGGGTCGGGATGGACCAATGCCATCAGGCCACGCAACCGGAGAAAGGGGAGTTGCTGGATGCCTTCTGCAAGTGTTGCAAGCTGAGCAGGGGGGCATCCTCCCTTGCTGTCTTCCGAGCTGACGGCCACTTCAATCAGCACATTCAAAGGCGTCGAAGCTTCCTGCCTGGCGCTGTTCAGGCGTTGGGCAATCAGCAGGCGGTCGACGCTTTCGACCCAGTCAAAGTGTCGAGCAATTTCATGGGTTTTGTTACGCTGAATCCGTCCGATAAAATGCCAGCAAATATCCTCCAGATCGCGTAGTTCATCTTGTTTCTCCAGAGCTTCCTGAAGGTAGTTTTCACCGAAATGACGTATTCCCAATGCATAGGCTTCCCGGATGGCAGGCGCCGGAACCTTTTTGCTGACCGCCAGCAAAAGGGGGTGGTTGGGCTGCGGTAGAGCGCGCTTTATTTTTGCAAGATTTTCGGCGAGGGACATGCTGCTCCATGAAACGTGGGCGAAATGGCCAAGGTCGACTATAGTAACGCGCATGAGTCCCAATGCCCAAATGCCGGGTATTACCATGCCAAGTGGAGAATTATTGATGGATATTGCTGAACTACTCACCTTCGCGGTGAAAAATAACGCATCAGATACACACATATCTGCGGGGCTTGCACCCATGTTGCGCATTAACGGCGATATGCGTCCCATCAATGTGGAAGCACTGGATGGAAAGGCAGTCCACGCGATGATTTATGACATCATGTCGGACTCCCAGCGAAAATGGTACGAAGAAAATCTGGAAATCGATTTTGCCTATGAATTACCCGGTATTGCGCGTTTTCGGGTGAATGCGTTTAATCAGGATCGAGGCCCCGCTGCCGCATTTCGTACTATTCCGGCCAAGGTGCTGAGTCTGGAAGATCTCAATGCGCCCAAGTCCTTTACGGAAATTATTAATATTCCGCGCGGACTGATACTGGTTACCGGACCACCCGGGTCTGGTAAATCCACGACTCTGGCGGCCATGGTGGATCATATCAACGCGAATCGGCCGGATCATATTATTACCATTGAAGATCCCATAGAGTTTATCCATACGGCTAAAAAGTGCCTGATCAACCAGCGTGAAGTGGGGCCGAATACCCATTCTTTTGAAAACGCCCTGCGTTCGGCGCTGCGTGAAGATCCGGATATTATTCTGGTCGGTGAATTGCGTGATCTGGAAACCATGCGTCTTGCCTTGACGGCAGCAGAAACCGGACACATTGTTTTTGCGACGCTGCATACCAGTTCAGCCCCTAAAACCATTGATCGTATTGTCGATTCTTTTCCGGGCGGGGAAAAGGACATGGTCCGCTCCATGTTGTCTGAATCCTTACGGGCGGTCATTTCGCAAACCCTGCTGAAAACTGCCGATGGAAAAGGCCGGGTTCCGGCTCATGAAATCATGATTGCCACTCCGGCTATTCGTAATCTCATTCGCGAAAATAAAGTGGCACAAATGTATTCAGTCATTCAGACCGGACAAAACCAGGGCATGCAAACGCTGGATCAATGCCTGGCGGATTTGGTGCGTGCGCATAAAATCACCCGCGAAGAGGCGCTGCGCCGGGTGCAGAACAAAGACAGTTTCATGAATGTGGCCTGAGGAATACTAAATGTCTGTACTGGATGATCTGTTGGTGTTGATGGTCGAAAAAAACGGTTCTGATTTGTATCTGACCGTGGGTTCTCCGCCGGTCATGAAAATTGATGGGCGCGCCGTAAATCTGGGTACAGATATGTTGAAACCCGGGCAAGTGCTCAGTCTCGCCAAGGAAATTCTGGGGATGGAACGTCTGCAGGAATTTCAGCATGAAAAAGAAATTAATATGGCCATTTCAGCGACAGGTATCGGGCGTTTTCGGGTCAATGGCTTTTATCAGCGTGGTGAACTGAGTTTTGTGTTGCGTGCTATTAAAACCCAAATTCCGACCCTGGAACAGCTCAAATTGCCTCCTATTTTGAAGGATCTCGCCATGACCTCGCGTGGTCTGGTGCTTTTTGTGGGTGCCACCGGTTCAGGTAAAAGCACTTCGTTGGCTTCCATGATTCAATATCGTAATCAGAATGCTGCCGGGCATATTTTGACCATCGAAGACCCTATTGAATTCATCCATAAGAACCAGAAATCGATAGTGAATCAGCGGGAAGTCGGCATAGATACGCTTACTTATGAAAGAGCACTGGAAAATGCCCTGCGTGAGGCGCCTGATGTGATATTAATTGGTGAGGTGCGTAATAGGGATACCATGGATCATGCTATGGCCTACGCAGAAACCGGGCACTTATGCATGTCTACCTTGCACGCCAATAATGCCAATCAGGCCATTGAACGCATCATCAACTTTTTCCCGGAAGATCGGAAAAAGCAGTTGCTGATGGATTTATCCCTGAATCTGAAAGCCGTTGTTTCCCAGCGACTCCTGCCTATCAAGGGACAGGCGGGACGGATTGCCGCTATTGAGGTGCTGATTAATACGCCGGCGATTGCTGACCTTATTTATAAAGGCGAAGTTGGAGTGCTCAAGGAAGCCATGGGGCGCACCAACGATGTGGGCATGCAGACCTTTGATCGTAGTCTGCTGGAGTTGTACGCCCAAGGTTTGGTGGAATATGAAGATGCGCTCCGTGCCGCTGATTCTCAAAACGATCTGCGTCTGGCCATCAAACAGGATTGCTTGCGTCGCGGTGTTGAAGATCCGGGTGCCATGCATTCTTCTGAGGATAAGTGGCAAGTATAGCGGGGAGCCCTGTGTTTTGGTTCTTGGATGCACTGGCAGGCTTGGTTCTACTGGCCTGGCTGGTATTGTTTTTTGCCCGAGGATATTTCTGGCGTGCTGATCAGCGCTTACCGGCGCTCTCCGCAGAATCCCTGAAAGCTGCTGACCCCACTGCCGTCGGACTTCCGGCAGTAACGGCCATTATCCCGGCACGTAACGAGGCTGAAGGAATTGGACCCTGTGTAACGGCTTTGCTGCGCCAGAATTATCCGGGAGAACTTCGGGTCATTGTGGTGGATGATCAAAGTCAGGACGACACTACACAAGTTGCGAAAATGGCCGCTGAAAAAGTAGGAGCTTCAGACCGCCTGCAGGTTATCAGCGGAAAAACGCTACCCGATGCGTGGGCGGGCAAAGTCTGGGCCATGCATCAGGGCGCGCTGGCTGCTGATGATGTATCACTGCTCTGGTTTAGCGATGCAGACATTGTCCATGGTCCTGATGTGCTCACCCGCTTGGTGGTCCAGCAGCAGCGTGGAAACCGTGCATTGGTGTCGCTGATGGTGATGTTGTCCTGTCGCAGTTTCTGGGAGCGCTTGCTGATCCCGCCGTTTATTTTCTTTTTTCAGATGCTTTATCCTTTCCCCTGGATTAATGATTCGCGTCGCAAGCTGGCTGGAGCAGCAGGCGGCTGTATGTTGTTGCGGCGGGATTTGCTGATGCAGGCGGGGGGCTTTGCTGCCATGCGGAGTGCCTTGATTGATGACTGCACGCTGGCTGCCCTGTTGAAAACCCAGGGCCCGGTCTGGTTAGGATTGGGCACCGAAAGTTACAGTCTGCGCGACTATCGTTTTTTCGGCGAAATATGGCGGATGGTGACACGTTCAGCCTATGTGCAGCTGGAGTTCAGTCCATGGCGTCTGCTGGAGGCGACATTGGGCATGTTTTTTCTTTACGCTGTACCAGTGATTTTGTTGATTGCCGGGTGCTGGGAGCAGCAATGGATAGGGCTGACCCTGTCGGTATTGACCCTGGCCCTGATGTTTACGGCTTATTTACCCAGCGTCCGCCTCTATGCACAGAACGGCCTCTGGGTTTTGACCTTGCCGCTGGCGGCGATGTTTTACACGCTCATGACGCTGGATTCTGCGCGCCGTCACTATCAGGGAAAAGGCGGCGCCTGGAAGGGGCGCCACTATGACCAGTCTGGAGAAAAACGCTGATGAATGCTGCAGGAAAAGACGGGTTCTTATCGATAATGCAGCAGATAACGCCATTCAAAAGCCATTTTTGCGGCATGCCAGAGTGGATTGGGGAGAACGCTGGCATGATCTTTATTGCGAAATACCATGATGCCGCTGTCCAGCGCATCGACAATGCACACCAGTTCAGTCCGGAAAGGCTTGTCAGAAGCCTTGTTCTGGAGATGTAAAACCGCATTGTGGACGGCGGCTTCGGCCTGCAGGTCGGCGGTATGGCCCTGCTTGGGCAGCCAGTCTGGACTGTTGGCGTAGGAGCCCGCGTCGCCCACTACAAAAACACCCGGATGCCCGGGAACCTGACAGTATTCATCGGCTTGGATAAATCCACCGGCCGAAAGCGGTAAACCGGATTGTTGCGCCCAATCAGGCCCCGTCATGCCGGGCATGAAGAGAATCAGATCTGCCGCGATCTCGCCACCTTCCGTCATGACTTTATCTGCAGAAAATCCAGTGATTTTGTGACCGAGATGGGTCTTGATCCGGCGTTTTTCCATTTCGGCCAGTAATCCGGCAACTGCTTTGGCTCCCAGGCGATTACCGGGTTCGGTCATGGGATTAAAAAACACCAGATCAATCTGTTCGCGCCTGCCGGTTTTGCGCAGATAACTGTCAATGCCAAACAGTAGCTCAAAAACAGGCCCGCCGCGCACGGCAGTGGGCTCCTGAGGATTGCCGGCAAAGCCAAAAGCAATGGTGCCCTTGTCCAGGGCCGCCAGCCGATCACGAATTTGTTCGGCGGCTTCAATGCCATCACAAATAGCCAGGCTATGTTCGATACCCGGCAATTTGCGCAGGCCCCGGCCACCACTGGCAATAATCAGTACATCGTTGGCTATTTCACCCTGATCAGTAACCACCGTCCGACCTGCGTCGCGCAATTCCGTCGCACGCCCGGCATGAAAATGCACATTTTTGCGCTGAAAAAACCGGTCCAGGGGAATGCGGAGCTGCTCACCCTGACGGAGACCGGTGGGAATCCAGATCAAGCTGGGGTAATAAATGAACTCTGCCTCGGGGGCGATGAGGGTGATTTCGGCATCGGGCAACTGACGGCGTACTTGCCGCACGGCGGTCAATCCCCCAAATCCTGCTCCTATAATGCTGACTTTGTGCATGTTATCGATCCTCGCTCATGGGTTTTCATATAAAAGCATCCATTTTGATTGGTGAGTATATCGCAAAATCTTTTCCGGAATATTACACCATGCCGGAAGGCACTATACTGAAAAGCTTTATGAATCAACTCGTGCGTCGATACACCAGATCGTAAACACTGTGTCCGAGTTTTTCGCCACGGCGTTCAAAACGGGTCGGAATGCGATTGGTGGGCCGCTCCGAAAAGCCGTTTTCAGAATCGGTATTTATCAGGCCCTGGGTCTGATTGAGGACGGTCAGCATTTGTTCCGCGTAATCAGCCCAGTCTGTTGCCAGTTGTAATTCCCCACCCGTTTTGAGCAGACGCTGCAATGTGTTCGCGAACTCAGGCTGAATCAGACGACGTTTTTGTTGCCGGGTTTTTGGCCAGGGATCGGGAAACTGAATGATGATGCGCTCAAATAAAGCATCTGGCAGGGTTTTCATCCAGGCCGCGACATCATCATGAACAATACGGACGTTATCAATGCCCGCATTTTCCATCTGCAACAAGAGAGAACCGACCCCTGGAGTGTGTACTTCTGCACCAATAAAACCCTGTTCGGAATGTGCAGCGGCAAGGGCGGCGAGATGCTCCCCGTTGCCAAAGCCAATTTCCAGGGTAATGGCCCGTTGCCTGTTCCAGGGGTCCAGCCAGGCAACTTGCGTGTCTATTTGCAGGGCAGGTAGAGCATCCTGAATCACCCGACGCTGTGCGGCGGTAATACGTCCCTGGCGTAATACAAAACTGCGAATCGGGCGTTGCCCGGTATTGAGCGCTTCTTCCATGACAGGCATTATAACCCGTTTAATGTGCAGGCCTAGAGAGGAGAGCAGGCATGGAACATCCCCTGGTTGGGGTGGTAATGGGCAGCAACAGTGACTGGGAGGTCATGGTCGCTGCGACAGAACAACTGCAGGCATTGAATATTCCCCATGAAAAGCGGGTGGTTTCGGCGCATCGAACCCCGGACTTGCTTTTTGATTATGCCGCGACGGCCGCATCCCGGGGGCTGCGCTGCATTATTGCCGGAGCGGGCGGTGCTGCCCACCTGCCGGGGATGCTCGCCGCCAAAACCCTCTTGCCGGTATTGGGTGTGCCGGTTCCTTCCCGGCACCTGAACGGCATGGATTCGCTCCTGTCCATTGTGCAGATGCCCAAGGGTATTCCGGTAGCTACTTTTGCCATCGGCGCTGCGGGGGCCGCCAATGCCGGTCTTTTCGCCGCAGCCTTGTTGGCGGCAAGTGATCCGATGCTGGCCCGGCGCCTGCAGGATTTTCGTCACCAACAGGAAGCAGCCGTTCTGGCCATGACCTTGCCGGAGACGAAGCAATGATCCTGCCCGGCGCTACCCTCGGGATTCTGGGGGGAGGGCAGCTGGGGCAAATGTTTACTCTGGCGGCCCGGCGCATGGGGTATGCTGTATGGGTTCTCGATCCTGATCCCGATTGTCCGGCGGCGGCCGTGGCAGATCATCATCTTTGTGCGGCCTATGATGATTTTTCAGCTTTGGCGCTTTTGGCGGATCACTGTGCAGCGGTGACCGCCGAGTTTGAAAATGTTCCTGCCTCAGCCATGATTTATCTGGAAGCACGGATACCCGTGCACCCCGGCTCTACGGCGCTGGCCATTGCTCAGGATCGGGCACGGGAAAAAACTTTTTTTCAGGACATTGGTCTGGCAGTCGCGCCCTTCGCACTGCTCAGACAAGAGGATGATGTGGCACTTGCAGCAAGAAAGCTGAGTTTTCCTGCCATCCTGAAAACTACCCGCTTTGGGTATGATGGCAAGGGGCAACAGAATGTTGGCACGGCCAGTGAGCTTCCAGCTGCATGGGCCAGCCTGAATACTCCGGAAGCTATTCTGGAGTCACGGATTAATCTGGTGCAAGAATTTTCTGTAGTGATGGCGCGCTCAGTGGAAGGGATGATGGTGTTTTATCCCCTGGCAGAAAATCGTCATCACCATGCTGTGCTTGATCTCAGTATTGTGCCCGCCCGAGTTCCAGAGGCATTACAAAATCAGGCTCGCCAAGGCGCCGCGCGCATTGCCGAGGCACTGAACTATGTCGGTGTGCTTGCCGTTGAATTTTTTGTGGAGGAAGGGGGTCGTCTGTTGGTCAATGAAATGGCTCCGCGTCCCCACAATAGCGGGCACTACACTATTGATGCCTGCGTCAGCAGTCAGTTTGATCAGCAGGTACGTGCTCTTTGTGGGTTATCTCTGGCTGATACCCGTCTGCTCAGTCCGGTGGTCATGATGAATCTGCTGGGCGATTTGTGGGAAGAAGGCGGACCGGATTGGCAGAAGCTGTTGCAGCATCCGCAAATTAAGGTGCATTTGTACGGCAAGAAGGAAGCGCGCCCCGGTCGCAAAATGGGCCATGTAAATGCCTTGAGTTCTGACGCCGAGCAGGCTTTGGCAGTATTGGAGACGCTGCGTCAGGACTGGAACTGGCGTCAGGATTAATTCCGGACGCGGCCGCTCAACCACTGGGCGATCAGGAGCAGCATGGCGCAACCCAGAAAAAACACCATACTCCAGTGGGTGATGGGCCATCCTGCCAGGCTTTTGGTGCCAGCCAGCGCACAAGATCCATGGCCGGATAAGGTCGAGGCAAAATCATTCCCCAGACTGCCCAGGGCAGGGCCACCCTGAAACACCTCGACCGAAGAACAGGTTTCTATCTGATCTGCCGCCATCTGCGTCAGGTGCCACTGCCAGCCTGCCAGTGCCGCGCCCAGCAGGGCATACAATGCTGCCAATATCCATAAACCCCGGCGGGCCGGGCCTTTCCAGAAAAAACCCATGGTTACAATGACGATGACGGCCAGATCAGCCAGGCGCTGATAAACACAAATGCTGCAGGGTTGCTCACCTTGCGCAAACTGTAGCCACAGCACCAGCGAAAAGGCAACGATGCCAGCCAGAATGACCAGAGCCGCCAGCCAGGGCGCGTATTTGGCAGCAGTCATTGGGCGTGAATAATTTCTGACCATTGTTTGTTGTTGGGTAAACCAGGGACATAACGAATTTTGCCATTCTGGCGATAAACCAGAAATGGCACGCTGGCTCCAGGAATCCCGAGCACTTCGGCTTCCTTGTTGACCAAAAGCGAAGCATTGAAATTCAGTACATCACTCATTTTATTTTGTACGGTAATGGGCGCAGGATCTATACCCCCTTCTGGACCGCCTTTGGTGCTGAATTTATTTTCATTCAGTTTCATGGCAGCCAGCGGGTCCTTGGCCGAGAGAATGGCGGCAGCTTTACCAGCGCTACTGTGGCTCAGAAAGCCGACAGTAATGAACCTGACCCGTATTTGCTGGCTGCGAATGGGGTTTTGTAGCCAGGTATAGATTTCATGACAATAAGGACAATTGGGATCGTAAAAATCATAAATAATCGGCCCCTTGCTGCCTTCCTGAATGTAATGGGTGTGGGTCAGGGCCTGCCAATAATCCTGATCCCCGTCACTACCTGTTGCTGGTCCAGCGACGGCAACAGTCGCTATTCCCTGAATAATCAGAAAGCCAAGCAGCACCCAAAGGGTCAAGTCAATCCTGGGCAGTTTTTTCAGTGTGAGAACCATGGGAAAATTTCCTTGGGGCAGTCCATCAAACATCCCTGGACCCGCCTTTCATAATACGGGCCTTGTCTCTTTGCCATTCCCGATCTTTGATGGTCGCACGCTTGTCATGTTCCTGTTTGCCCTTGACCAACGCTATTTCGGCCTTGGCCCGGCCCTGCTTCCAGTACATGGCCAGAGGGACAATGGTAAAACCCTTGCGTTCCACGCTCCCGATCATCCGGTTGATTTGCTCACGGTGCATCAACAATTTGCGGGTACGGGTAGGATCGGGGTGAATGTGCGTGCTGGCTGTCAGCAGGGGGCTGATATGCGCACCCAGCAACCAGAGCTCAGCGTCTTTGACAATGACATAACTGTCCTTGAGATTCAGGCGCCCGGCACGCATGGATTTGACTTCCCAGCCTTCCAGGACGATTCCCGCCTCAAAACGCTCTTCTATGAAATAATCGTGTTTCGCCTCACGATTCAGGGCGATGGTGCTGCTCATTGCACAACTCCCGTGCCAGTCAGCCAATCATTGTACGTGAAAAAAGGGGTATGCAGAAAGTGGCATTGACTTTACCTGCCCTCCTGTGAAATTTTTGCTGAGTGAGAGGGGAGGAACAAGGTGGAGTCCAGATTGTTGACGGGGCACTTGCTACGACGTCGTACCCGGCAACAGGAGGCTATTCCTGACTGGGTTTTGCTGAATGACATGCAATCCATTGCCGCATGGCTGGAAACCCGCTTGAGCGCCGCGTCCAGGGAGATTTTACTGGAAAACTATATTTTTGCAGCGGGCATCTGGCCCCAGCAAATTTTGCGGATATTATGCGACAAAGCCCTGACCGGAGTGGCGGTATATATTACGCTCGATGCCCTGGGCAGTCGCGGCTTTCCCGAAAGCTGGGTCAGCGAGCTACGGCAGGCGGGCGCACATCTGCATTTTTATCATCGTTTGCAGCTGAAGGGCCTGGAAAAGCGCTTGCGGCGTACTCACCGTCGTATTGTCGCGATTGATGGCCAATGGCTGGCTGTTGGTGGTTTTGCCCTGGATGATGAATGGCTGGATGCCAAACCGGGTAATCCGCCTTATCGGGACATGCTGTTTGCCTGTCGTGGTGCGTTGGTGGACCGTGGTCGGGAAATATTTTTCCGGCACCGGCCAGAACATTTGCCAGACCTGCCTGCCGGAGAGGGTGAACAAATGGCTTTCTCTCCGGAATCCTGGGGTGATGGCCGGTTTCTTGAAGGGATACCACCTGCCAGTTATGCCGTGCGCCGACGTTTGTTGGCTGCTATTCGCGGGGCGCGCCAAAGCATCTGGATTGCAACGCCCTACTTTAATCCTGACCCAGTGATATTGCGCAGTATTTACCGGGCGGTGCAGCGCGGGGTGGATGTGCGCCTGCTGCTGGCGGGACGCATTACCGATCACCCACTTTTGCGATTCGGGATTCAGGCGTATTATCAAAAGCTGATGCGTAGAGGTGTGCATATTTATGAATATCAGGGCGCTTTCCTCCACGCGAAGTACGTACTGGTAGATCGATCCTGGGCAACACTAGGTTCGGCAAATTTTGATTTCCTGAGTTTGTGGTTTAATCACGAGCTCAACCTTGAACTGCGTTTGGCTCGGGTATCCTTGCTGTTGCACGGACTGTTTGTGCGTGAATTTGCAATATCCCGAAAAATCGATCCGGAGCCCTGGCGTAAGCGCCCCTACTGGCGACGTTTGCCGGAGTGGTGTCTGGCTCAGCTCGATCGCTGGGTGCAGGCCCATGCCATGGGTCAACGCCGTTATTGAGAGGATGCATGCATCATATTTGTAAAACGGCTGTGTTGCCGTACAGCGCTGGGCAGGTTATGGCTCTGATTGAAGATATTCGTTCCTACCCGCAATTTCTGCCCTGGTGTGGCAGAACCCGAGTCATTCAGGATCGGGGCGAAGAAGTGATTGCCGAAATCACCATTTCTCATGGTGCGTTTGGCAAATCATTTACCACCAAAAACCGCTATCAGCGCCCCAAGCTGGCAGAAGTGCGCCTGGTGAATGGTCCTTTTCGTTTTCTGGAAGGATTGTGGCAGCTTGAACCCGACCCCAAGGGCACCGAAGTGACGCTGGATATGCGCTTCGAATTTGCCTCACGGCTGGTGGGCGCGTTTCTGGAGCCTATTTTCAAACAGGCGGCGGAAACCATGGTCCAGCGTTTTGCGCAAAGAGCGCGCGCTGTATATGGCCCCCCCGTAGCCATTCCGGCAACAGGGGACAGTCCATCTTCTTAGGCTTTCACCCTAAAAACGACAGTTGCCGTGGATGCTTTTTGCTCCATTGTTCCTTGCCTGTTGTTCTAAGGCTCACCCTGCTGTCAGGAGAGAACTCGCCCTTTGGGCTCAAACAGCTCTCCTGACGGGCGCTGGATTTCGCCAAGAACAACAACTGCTCTTTTCAGGTTTATCCGTTTAGGCGCCGGACTTTTCCGGGCTCTTGGCCGTGCCTTTCACATCCCCCTGCACGCCGATGAGTTTGTCGTCCTTGTCAAAAAGAACAATCACCTTGCGAACCTGGGTACTACTATAGGCCGGCTTAAAGCTATAAGAGTAAATCCATTGATGGGGGTGCCAGGGGTCCTTCAGCAGTGGTGAACCCAAAATGGTACGCACTTGCAGCGCATCCATACCCGGATGCAATTCTGCCAGTTGCTGGCTGGTGACGACGTTACCCTGCTGTACGGCAACCCGATAAATACTGCAGGCTCCGAGGGAGAGGGCACAAAAGGTAATCAGGGTAATCAGGCGGAGGCTTCTCATAGTCCTTGTCTTAAGCGTCAGGTGCAACTATCCTAAACCATTACGCATGGGAATTGCTACGAGCACATGAACTACGAAAAACTAAATAGTGACGAATTGAAGCGGGCTGGTCTGAAAGCCACGTTGCCACGTCTGAAGATTCTCCGCATTTTTGAGGACAGTGACACCCGGCATTTAACGGCGGAAGAAGTGTATCGTCAGTTGCTGGATGCCGGCGAAGAAGTGGGTCTGGCCACGGTCTACCGGGTACTGACCCAGTTTGAGATGGCTGGTCTGGTACGCCGTCATCATTTTGAAGGGGACAAGGCCGTTTTTGAAATGAACGAAACCGGTCACCATGATCACATGGTTTGTACAGCTTGTGGCAAGGTTCTGGAGTTTTTTGATGAGGCGCTGGAAGCCCGCCAAAATGAAATCGCCGGAGCCCAAGGGTTTTTCATCAGTGATCATAGCCTGTATTTGTACGGGACTTGTCTGGGGATGCAGGAATCCGGGGTTTGTTCTCTGCAGGCTCCAGCCGGCAAATAATTTTCTGAACTTTTGCAAAGTTTAGTTGCTGAGTACCAGATTATCACGGTGGATGATTTCCACCTCGTCAATATCCCCGAATAATTCCAAAAGAGTTTTGCTGCTTTTTCCCATTCTCAACAAAACATCTTCATAAGCAAAATTCACCAGGCCACGGGCTATTTCCTGTCCTTCGGGATCGACGCAACGTAACAGATCGCCGCGCTGAAAATCGCCCTCGGCAGCAGTGATTCCTACGGGTAGCAGGCTGCTGCCTTTTTCGCGTAACACCTTGGCCGCACCGGCATCCAGATGTAACACCCCGTTGGGGCGGAGCTGACCGGACAGCCAACGCTTACGTGCCGCCAGTTTGGCGACGCCGGGCCGAAAATGGGTGCCCAAAGGCTCTCCCGCCCAAATGCGCAGCAAGACATCCTCAGCACCACCCGGCGCAATGATGGTAGCCGCACCAGATTGTGCCGCACGGCTGGCCGCGTGGACCTTGGTGCTCATCCCGCCGGTGCCGACGGCGCTGCCACTCCCCCCGGCCATGCTCAGCAGGGCCGGATCCCCAGCCTCCACCTCGGTCAGTAAACGGGCATCAGGGGCTTTGCGGGGGTCCTGGTCGTACAAACCCGCCTGGTCCGTCAAAATCACCAGTAAATCGGCTTCCAGCAGGTTGGCAACCATGGCGGCCAGGGTGTCGTTATCGCCAAAACGGATTTCGGTGCTGGCAATGGCATCATTTTCATTGATGATGGGAATGACCCCGAGTTCCAGCACCGTACGCAGGGTGGCCCGCGCATTCAGGTAGCGATGGCGTTCCTGAAGATCTTCGTGGGTCAGCAGGACCTGACTGCCGTGAACCCCGCCCCGGCGGAGGAATTCGTTATATACCTGAATCAGTGCTGCCTGGCCGACGCTGGCTGCGGCCTGTAGCTGATGCAGGGCACTGGGACGGCTCGTCCAGCCCAGACGCTCCATGCCGGCTGCCACGGCACCGGAAGAAACCAGTACAATATCCAGGCCATGCCGGCGGAGTACCAGTAGTTGCTTGACCCAGGCCTCAATAGCCGGGAGATCCAGGCCTTGACCATTATTGGTGAGCAGGCTGCTGCCGATTTTAATGACCCAGCGCTGGGCATTTTTAAGGTCGCGGCTCATTCATCGTCATCCCAGTCGGCGCTCAAATCATCACCTTCCCACTCTTCCAGATATTCTTCCTCTTCATCGCCCCATTCTTCCGACTGGACTGGATCCGGTGCGGGCGGTAAATCTGGCAGTGCCAGCCAGATGGCGTGGGTGAGGGCGCTGCAGCCCGCACCGCTGGCAGCGGAAACCAAAAATGCCGGACCCTCCCAGGAAAGTTCGGAACGAATCGCCTGAAAGCGCGCCTCGCCCTCTTCAGGGCTGAACAAGTCGGCCTTATTGACCACCAGCCAACGCGGGCGCTGGGCGAGGGCGGGGCTGTAAGCCAGCAGTTCTTCTTCCAGGGCGCGAACATTTTCGGCAGGATTGCTCTCATCCACAGGCGCCATGTCGACCATGTGCAGGAGCAGACGGGTACGGCTGAGATGTTTCAGAAAACGGGTGCCTAGCCCTGCGCCCTCGGAGGCTCCGGGGATCAGGCCAGGAATATCTGCGAGTACAAAAGATTCGTGGGTTGCCACCCGGACTACACCAAGATTGGGGTAGAGGGTGGTGAACGGATAGTCCGCCACTTTCGGGCGAGCCGCACTAACTGCCCTGATCAGAGTGCTTTTGCCGGCATTGGGCAGGCCCAGCAGGCCGACATCGGCCAGAACCCGCAGTTCCAGGCGAAGATTACGTTCTTCTCCCGGTGTGCCTTTTTCATATTGACGGGGTGCGCGATTGATGCTGGATTTGAAATGCAAATTGCCGTGTCCGCCACGTCCGCCTTGCGCGACTAGCAGACGTTCTCCTTCTTCGCGCAAATCACCCAATAATTCGCGGGTGTCGTCATCGTAGACCAGAGTACCTACCGGGACGTGGATTTCCTTATCCAGACCCGCGCGCCCCGTCATTTGCCTCCCCGCACCGCCATGTCCGGTTTCGGCCCGGTAACGGCGCTGATAGCGAAAATCTATCAGGGTGTTGAGGCTGGCCTGGGCGACGAGGAAAACACTGCCACCGCGACCACCATCGCCGCCATCCGGACCGCCAAAGGGGATAAATTTTTCCCGGCGAAAACTCAGAGAACCATGTCCACCGGTACCCGAAGCAACATGGATGCGTACTTCATCAATAAACTTCATAAAAAAACCCCGCTCCCGCAAAAACGGGGCGGGGTCCCTCTGAGCAGAGGCCGGTTCAGGCCACGGATACGACGCTGACGGTACGTACCTGGCGCGGTCCCTTGCGCTCGAATTTTACAACCCCTTCTGCGGTGGCAAAGAGCGTGTGATCCTTGCCAATACCGACGTTGCTACCCGGATAAAACTGGGTGCCACGCTGACGAATGATGATGTTGCCGGGGATGACCAGTTGTCCGGCGTAACGCTTTACACCCAGTCGTTTGGATTCTGAATCGCGTCCGTTGCGCGAAGAGCCACCCGCTTTCTTATGTGCCATGACTGTGCTCCTTAGGCTTCAATGCCGGTAATGCGGACTTCAGTAAAATACTGACGATGTCCCTGCTGTTTACGGTAATGCTTGCGCCGACGCATCTTGAAAATATGCACCTTGGCAGCCCGTCCCTGACTGAGCACGGTGGCCTTGACGGCTGCACCAGCTACCAGCGGTTGACCGACCACTACATCACTGCCAACGCCGACCATCAGTACCCGGTCCAGCGCGAGTTCCGCACCTGGCTCTGCTTCCATCTTTTCGAGCCGGAGCTTGTCGCCCACTGTCACCCGATACTGCTTGCCACCATTTTCAATGACCGCGTACATCACAAACCTCCAACAAGGGTTTTACCCGGTACTGTCCGGAAAAGTTCGCAAGGATAGCGTTATCAGTCTATTAAAGCAAGAGGATGAGGGCTTGTTTTGTTGAATGATCTGCATCGGCGCATAAATTGTCTGGGCGAACCACTCAAGCGCGGGGCAATAAGCGGTCCAGAGCATTGGCAAAGGCCTGGCGGTCGGCTTGGCTCAGGGTGGCGGGGCCGCCGGTACGCACGCCGGAATCTCGCAGTTGCTCCATCATGTCGCGCATTCGCAGGCGCTCGCGGATGGTTTCGGGGGAGTACCGTTCGCCGCGTGGGCTGAGCGCATGACCATTTTTTTCCAGTACGGCAGCGGCCAGGGGAATATCAGCGGTAATGACCAGATCGCCTGCTTCAATACGGCGCACAATTTCATCATCGGCTACATCAAAGCCGCCCGGCACTACCACACTGCGAATATGCGCCGATGGGGGCACGCGCAGGGGCTGGTTGGCGACCAGGGTTAAGGGCAGTTTCAGGCGCGTACTGGCGCGAAACAAAATTTCCTTGATGGCATTGGGGCAGGCGTCGGCATCGACCCAGATATGCATGGAAGCACTCGGATATTTTAGAGAAATGGACCTTGTCACAGATGAAACTTGCTGGCAATGCCAATATCCGGTTATGTGGTGACTAACAACCCACCGGAATGCGTTGAAATTTTGTCGTTTAAGCCCGGCAGCGTAGAATGCTCAAAAAAATGTCGCTGGAGAACGCATGAAAACGGAAGGCCGCACGCGGAAACAAGTCGATGCCCCAGGTACCTACAGTCAGCCCGCTGCTCGCCCGCATTCCGCCGTCCGCGAGGACACCATCGAATACGGCTTCATCGGCACCCTGCAAAACCTCAAGTACGCGTATCGCGACGACATCCGCGACCGCGCCACGCTGGAGCAGAACTTCCGCGAGAAATTCGAGGCGCTCAACCGTGTGCATCTCACCGATGCCGAGTTCGCCCGCCTGCTCGATGAAATCGTCAGCCCGGATGTGTTCACTGCCGCCAAGACCCTGCGCAGCATCAACGCCTTCACCCGCGACGACGGCACGCCGCTGAACTACAGCCTCGTCAACCTCAAGGACTGGTGCAAGAACACCTTCGAGGTGGTCAACCAGTTGCGCATCAACACCGACTACAGCCACCACCGCTATGACGTCATCCTGCTCATCAACGGCATTCCCTGCGTGCAGATCGAGCTGAAAACCCTGGGCGTGAATCCGCGCCGGGCGATGGAGCAGATCGTCGAATACAAGCACGACCCCGGCAACGGCTACACCAAGACGCTGCTCTGCTTCATGCAGTTGTTCATCGTCAGCAACCGCGACCAGACCTATTACTTCGCCAACAACAACGCCCGCCACTTTGCGTTCAACGCCGAAGAGCGCTTCCTGCCCGTCTATGAGTTCGCGGGCGAGGACAACCGCAAGATCACCCAGCTCGACGCTTTTGCTGAAGCCTTCCTGAAAAAGTGCGTCCTCGGCCAGACCCTCAGCCGCTACATGGTGCTGCTCGCCGGTGAGCAAAAGCTCATGATTATGCGGCCTTACCAGGTCTATGCCGTGCAGCACATGGTGAAATGCATTGATGAAGACAACGGCAATGGCTACATCTGGCACACCACCGGCAGCGGCAAAACGCTCACCTCGTTCAAGGCGTCCACGCTGCTGAAGGAGAACGAGCACATCCACAAATGCGTGTTCGTCGTCGACCGCAAAGACCTCGACCGCCAGACGCGCGAGGAATTCAACCGCTTCCAGGAAGGCTGCGTCGAAGAAAACACCCATACCGGCGCCCTCGTGCGCCGCCTGCTGTCCGAGGATTACGCCGACAAGGTCATCGTCACCACCATCCAGAAACTCGGCCTCGCGCTGGATGAAAACAGCAAGCGCAACAAGCAGCGGGCGAGGAATGACCAGCCCACCTACAAGGAGCAGCTTGAGGCCCTTCAGGACAAACGCATCGTCTTCATCTTCGACGAATGCCACCGCTCGCAGTTTGGCGACAACCACAAGGCCATCAAGGCGTTCTTCCCCCGCGCCCAGCTTTTTGGCTTCACCGGCACGCCCATCTTCGACGCTAACGCCTCGCAGCAGAAAATCGAGGACACCACCGCCTCGATGCGCACCACGCAAGACCTGTTCCAGAAACAACTGCACGCCTACACCATCACCCACGCCATCGAAGACGGCAATGTGCTGCGCTTCCACGTCGATTACTTCAAGCCGGAAGGAAAGAACGCGCCCAAGCCCGGCGAGCCCATCGCCAAGCGCGCAGTGATTGAAGCCATCCTCGCCAAGCACGACGCCGCCACCGCAGGCCGCCGCTTCAACGCCCTCTTCGCTACCGCGTCCATCAACGACGCCATCGAATACCACGCGCTGTTCAAGACCATGCAGGCGGAAAAACAGGCCGCCGACCCCGAGTTCAAGCCGCTGAACATCGCCTGCGTGTTTTCGCCGCCCGCCGAGGGCGACGCCGATGTGAAGCAGATTCAGGAAGACCTGCCGCAGGAGCTGGCCGACAACGAAGAAGACCCCGAAGGCAAGAAAGCCGCGCTGAAAGCCATCCTCGCCGACTACAACGCTCGATACGGCACTAACCACCGCATCGCTGAGTTCGATGGCTACTACCAGGACGTGCAAAAGCGCATCAAAGACCAGCAGTGGCCCAATGCCGACTTGCCCCAGGCGCAGAAAATCGACATCACCCTCGTCGTCGACATGCTGCTCACCGGCTTCGATTCCAAGTTTTTGAACACGCTCTACGTGGACAAGAACCTCCGGCACCACGGCCTGATTCAGGCGTTTTCGCGCACCAACCGCGTGCTCAACGGCAGCAAGCCCTACGGCAACATCCTCGACTTCCGCCAGCAGCAGGATGCTGTCGATGCTGCGATTGCGCTGTTTTCCGGCGAAAAAACCGGTGAGCAGGCGCGCGAAATCTGGCTGGTGGAAAAAGCCCCGGTCGTCATCCAAAAACTGGAAACCGCCATGCACAAGCTGGCAGCCTTTCTGCAGTCTCAAGACCTGGACTGCACGCCCTCTGCCGTGGCCAATCTGAAAGGCGACGCCGCCAAGACGGTCTTCATCGAGCGCTTCAAGGAAGTGCAGCGGCTCAAAACCCAGCTCGACCAATACACCGACCTCACCGGGGAAAACAAAGCCACCATCGAGCAGGTGCTGCCCGAGGAAAACCTGCGCGGCTTCAAGGGCCAGTATCTGGACACTGCCAAGAAGCTGCGCGCACAGCAGAACAAGCCCAACGACAAACCCGGCGCCGACAGCCCTTCTGAACAACTCGATTTCGAGTTCGTGCTGTTTGCCTCCGCCGTCATCGACTACGACTACATCATGAAGCTGATGACCAGCTTCTCGGCCAAAGAGCCGGGCAAGGCCAGGATGACCCGCGAGCAACTCATCGGCCTCATCGGCAGCGATGCCAAGTTCATCAACGAGCGCGACGACATCGCCGACTACATCGGCACGCTCCAGGCCGGCGAAGGGCTGAGCGAAACCGCCATCCGCGACGGCTACACCCGCTTCAAAGCCGACAAGAGCGCCAAAGAACTCGCCGCCATCGCCGCCAAGCACGGCCTCGCCACCGCCGCCCTGCAAAGCTTCGTGGACGGCATTTTTGAGCGCATGATTTTCGATGGCGAGCGCCTGAGCGACCTCATGGCGCCGCTCGACCTCGGCTGGAAAGCTCGCAGTCAGGCCGAACTCGCGTTGATGGCGGATTTGCACCCGCTGCTCACCCAACGCGCCGGGGGGCGGGATATTTCTGGGCTCAGCGCGTATGAGTGAACAGCCGCTGACGGAAGCCACACTGCTGGCGCGCATTGCTCAGGGTGAGCACACCCGTCAGCAGTTCAAGCGCAGCTTCCACAACCCTGACGCCCTGGCCGCCGAGCTGGCTGCCTTTGCGAACAGTGGCGGCGGCACGCTGCTGATCGGTGTGGCCGATGACGGCATCATCACCGAAAACGTGCAAACCCACGCCGGGCTGGTAATGGTGGTGACCGTGCCCAATGGCTTGGCCAAGCCCTATCTGGATCAGCAAGGCCGCATCTGGGTCAAACAAGGTGCCGACAAACGCCATGTAACCGCCCGCGAAGAGTTGCAGCGCATGTTCCAGCGTGGCGGTCTGGTCTATGCCGATGTGGTGCCTGTGGCCGACACCACCAGCGCCGATCTGGACGAGCCCGCCTTTCGCCGCTACCTCGCCCAGCACTACAGCGCCGACACCGCCCAAGCCGGGCTGCCGCTGGACGCGCTGCTGCAAAATCTTGGGCTGGGCGAGTGGCAGCAGATCGAGCTGATCGACGAAGTTAGCGGCAACCAGTTCACCGCTCGGGTGCAGCGGCCGCAGGCGCAAGGGGAAGGCACTGACGAACGAGTAACCCCGCAAGTCACAGGGCAAGTCACAGGGCAAGTCGCAGGGCAAGTCGAAGTCCTGCTCTTGGCCATGGGGGAGAGGTCTTGGAGCCGCAAAGCTTTGATGGAAAAACTCAGCCTGAAGGGACGCGACAATTTCGAAAAACTGTATCTCGCGCCCGCATTGGCGCAAGGGCTGATTGAGCGAACCATCCCCGACAAACCCAACAGCCGCTTGCAGCAATACCGCCTGACCGCACAAGGGAAGGAATTGCTGAAATGAAAAAAACACCCATGCCAGCGAAGAAAAACCCAACATCGCCGGTTACCGCCGGAGACTTTGACTCGCTGGTTTCCGCCATCGTCCACATCCATCAGCAGACGCAGGACTTTGCCGCCAAAGCCGTCAATATCGCGCTGACCCTGCGGAATTGGCTCATCGGCTACCGCATCGTGGAGTTTGAACAGCAGGGAAACGACCGGGCGGCCTACGGTGAAAGACTGTTGCCCGCTCTGGCAGAGCGCCTGTCGGCTGCCGGACTCAAGCGGGTGGATGCCCGCGAGTTACGCCGCTTCAGGCGCTTCTACGGCGTTTATCCGCAGATTTGGGAGACAGTGACTCCCGAATTGCTGACAGGCCTTGGCGCTGACGCCTTGCAGCCGCTGCCAAGAACCCCGCCTCTGCCAAAACGGGAGACGCCGTCTCCCGAATCCGGGGCGGTGGCAGCCGAGACTCCGCCATTGAGCCATACCCATCCCGACCTCATCCATCATCTCTCCTTCTCCCACCTGGCCGAGCTGTTGGACCTCCCCGACGACACTCAGCGCCGCTTCTACGAGATCGAGTGCATTCGCGGCAACTGGTCGGTACGCGAGCTGCGCCGCCAGATTGCCAGCCTCTACTACCAGCGCAGCGGCCTCTCCAAAGACAAGGCCAAACTCTCCGCCCTGGCCCACGCGGCGGCGGATACGCTCCAACCTGCACACATCATTCGAGATCCTTACATTTTCGAGTTCCTCGGCTTGCGCTCAAGGGATGTCATGGCGGAATCAGACCTGGAAGACGCCTTACTCGACCGCCTTCAGGATTTCCTCCTCGAACTGGGTCACGGCTTCTGTTTCGAGGCTCGGCAAAAGCGCATCCTGATCGGCGACGAACATTTCTTCATCGACCTCGTCTTCTACCACCGCATTCTCAAGTGTCACATCTTGGTCGAACTCAAAACCGATGCCTTCCGCCACGAACATCTGGGCCAACTCAATACCTACGTCGCCTACTACAAACAACACCAGATGACCCCAGGCGACCAGCCGCCCATCGGCATCCTTCTTTGCACCCGCAAAAATGACGCCCTCGTCGAATTTGCCCTCGGTGATTTGAGCAACCAGGTCTTCGTCTCCCGCTACGCCGTCGAGCTGCCCAAGAAAGAGGACATGGAACGCTTCATTGCCCAACTCGGCAAGGAGGTGGGGGCATGAGCAGCAAGACGAAAACCACCGCCACGC
Source organism: Acidithiobacillus concretivorus (assembly GCF_018853445.1). GTDB lineage: Bacteria > Pseudomonadota > Gammaproteobacteria > Acidithiobacillales > Acidithiobacillaceae > Acidithiobacillus > Acidithiobacillus concretivorus. Next base: position 49,775 of record NZ_JABELD010000003.1, on the reverse strand, counting down.
AGGAAGAGGCAATGCCTGCGCGGGTGCCGAAGCTGCGGTTTCCGGGGTTTCGGGGGGCGTGGGAGTTGAAAACCCTCGAAACGCTTGGCTATTTCACAGGAGGAGGAACACCGAGCAAAGACAATACTGCTTACTGGACAGGCGAGATTCCCTGGATTTCCAGCTCCGACTTGACGGAGGACTCGATTTCCAAAATCAACGTAAACCGTTACATCACCAAGCAGGCGGTACAGGAATCGGCGACTAAGCTCGTGCCTGCGAAAAGCATTCTTCTGATTTCAAGGGTGGGCGTTGGCAAACTTGCAGTTTCAACATTTCCGCTCTGCACCAGTCAGGACTTCACCAATTTCACGCCCAGCGTTGCCGATCCGTTTTTTTTGGCTTACTTGCTGAAGTCACAGAAACAGACTTTGCTTTCCTTTAATCAGGGAACTTCGATCAAAGGCTTTACCAAAGACAACATTGCGTCACTTCGATTGGGCTTCCCCGCCATTTCCGAACAACAAAAAATCGCCGAGTGCCTGAGTTCGGTGGACGAGCTGATCGCCGCGCAAGCGCGGAAAGTGGACACGCTCAAGACCCATAAAAAAGGGCTGATGCAGCAGCTTTTCCCCACGGAGGGCGAAACCCAACCCCGCCTCCGCTTCCCCGAATTCCAAAAGGCTGGGGAGTGGATTCAGAAAACGTTCGGCGATGTTGCCGAAGTGCTTATGTGCAAAAGGATTTTCGCTGAGGAAACAAATCCAAATGAGGGCGTGCCCTTCTACAAGATTGGAACCCTCGGAGGTAAACCTGACGCGTTCATTTCTCGGGAGAAGTTCGAAGACTACAAGTCGAGATACAACTATCCAAGAAATGGCGAGGTCTTGATAACCTGTAGCGGTACCGTTGGTAAATGCCTACCATTTGACGGGAAGGATGCCTACTTCCAAGACTCCAACATTGTTTGGCTGGACAACTCAACAGGCGAAATAAGCAACGAGTTCTTACTCATGCTTCTGTCGAACGTGAATTGGGGTAGCTTGAACTCCACAACAATTACCCGAATCTACGGCCCAGACTTGCGAGGCATGGCGATTAACTATCCAGCGGATGAGGCCGAACAACACCGCATCGCCTCCTGCCTGAGCAGCCTCGACGCCCTGATCACCTTGGAGACCCAAAAGCTCGAAGCCCTCAAGACCCACAAAAAAGGCCTGATGCAGCAGCTTTTCCCATCGCCGGATGAGTTGGAAGCATGACCGACCTGATTCTCTACACCACCGAAGACGGACGCAGCCAGATCAAGCTGCGGGCCAAGGACCAAACCGTCTGGCTTTCTCAGCGGGAGATGGCTCAGCTTTTTGATGTGACCACCGACAACGTGGGGCTGCATCTCAAGAACATCTTCGAGGACGGGGAACTGAGCCGGGAGGCAACTACCGAGGAATCCTCGGTAGTTCAAACCGAAGGGGGGCGGGAAGTGCAGCGTCCGGTCACGCTCTACAACCTCGACGCCATCCTGGCCGTGGGCTACCGCGTGCGATCAAAGCGCGGGGTGCAGTTCCGTCGCTGGGCTTCCACCATTCTGAAGGAGTTCCTGACCAAGGGCTTCGTGATGGACGACGAGCGGCTGAAAAACCCGGATGGCCGCCCGGATTACTTCGACGAGATGCTGGCGCGCATTCGCGATATCCGCGCCTCCGAGAAGCGCTTTTACCAGAAGGTGCGCGACCTCTTTGCCCTCTGCAGCGACTACGACAAGACGGACCAAGCCACGCAGGTGTTCTTCGCTACCGTGCAAAACCTGCTGATCTTTGCCGTGACGCGGCAGACCGCCGCCGAACTCATCACCGCGCGGGCGAACCCTGCCGATCCGCATTTCGGCCTGCTCGCCTGGAAGGGCTCACCAACGAGTAGGGTGCGCAAGGCGGACATCGTGGTGGCCAAGAACTACCTGACCGAGGACGAGATCGACACCCTGAATCGGCTGGTGGTCATCTTCCTGGAAACCGCCGAACTGCGAGCCAAGAGCAGGCAGGAGACGCGCATGGCCTTCTGGAAGCAGAACGTGGATCAGATCATCACGTCCAACGGCTTCTCGCTGCTCACCCATGCTGGAACCATCAGCCATGAGCAGATGGAAGCGCGCACGGGCGAGCTTTACCGCCAGTTCGACGCCGACCGTAAAAGGCAGGAAGCCCTTCAAGCTGACCAGCAGGACGAGGCTGAGCTCACAGCGCTGGAAACCAAACTCAAGAGACGCCCGAAGAAATGACCGAAGCCAACCAAAAACAACTGGGCAACACCCTCTGGAGCATCGCGGACCAACTGCGCGGGGCGATGGATGCGGACGACTTTCGCGACTACATGCTTTCCTTCCTCTTTTTGCGCTACCTCTCCGACAACTACGAGACGGCGGCGAAGAAAGAACTGGGGCGGGATTACCCGGATGTGGGCGACGATGCGCGCACCGTGCCGCTGGCGCGGTGGTATGCCAGCAACGGGGACGACATCCCGGCCTTCGAGAAACAGATGCGCCGCAAGGTGCATTACGTCATTCAGCCCGCGCATCTGTGGAACAGCATCGCCAATCTGGCGCGCACGCAGAACGCGGAGCTTCTGAACACGCTGCAGGCGGGCTTCAAATACATCGAGACGGAATCGTTCGAGAGCACCTTTCAGGGCCTGTTCTCCGAGATCGACCTCGGTTCGCCCAAGCTGGGCAAAACCTACAGCGACCGCAACGCCAAACTCTGCACCATCATTCAGAAAATCGCCGAAGGGCTGGCGGAGTTTTCCACCAACATCGACGCGCTGGGCGATGCCTATGAATATCTGATCGGCCAGTTCGCGGCGGGGTCGGGCAAGAAGGCGGGCGAGTTCTACACCCCGCAGCAGATTTCCGACATTCTTTCGGGCATCGTCACGCTCGACAGCCAGGAGCCGAAAACCGGCACCAAAAAACGGCTCGATAGCGTGCTGGATTTCGCCTGCGGCTCCGGCTCGCTGCTGCTTAATGTACGCAAGAAGGTGGCACAGGCGGGCGGCAGCATCGGCAAAATCTACGGCCAGGAAAAGAACATCACCACTTACAATCTCGCGCGCATGAACATGCTGCTGCACGGGGTGAAAGACACCGAGTTCGAAATTTTCCACGGCGACACGCTGACCAATGAGTGGGACCGGATGCGTGAGCAGAACCCGGCGAAGAAACCGGGCTTCGATGCCGTCGTCGCCAATCCGCCATTTAGTTATCGTTGGGAGCCCACCGACGCGCTGGCCGACGACGTGCGCTTCAAAAGCCACGGCCTCGCCCCCAAGTCTGCTGCCGACTTCGCCTTTCTGCTGCACGGCTTTCACTTTCTGAAAGACGAAGGCGTGATGGCGATCATCCTGCCGCACGGCGTGCTGTTCCGGGGCGGCGCCGAGGAACGCATCCGCACCAAGCTGCTGAAAGACGGTCATATCGACACCGTCATCGGCCTGCCCGCCAACCTGTTTTATTCCACCGGCATTCCGGTCTGCATTCTGGTGCTGAAAAAGTGCAAGAAGCCCGACGACGTGCTGTTCATCAACGCCGCCGAGCATTTCGTGAAAGGCAAGCGCCAGAACCAGTTGAGCGCGGAGCACATCGCCAAGATCATCGACACCTACCAGCAGCGCAAAGAAGAGCCGCGCTACGCCCGCCGCGTGGACATGGCAGAGATCGAGAAGAACGACTTTAACCTCAATATCTCGCGCTATATCAGCACGGCGGTGGCCGAGGAAGAAATCGACCTTGCGGCGACGCATGCGGGCCTGGTGGAGATTGAGCAGGCTATCCTTCAGGCGAAAACAAAACACAACGAATTTCTGAAAGAACTGGGGCTGCCGCTGTTGCCATAGGCGGGCTGGAGCCTCATCACACTTGCATTCCTTACCCCAAGTATGACAACCTGATTACAAGAGGTTGTAGCGCTGCAGTAGCCAAAGCGCATAAAAACCCGCAGATGAAAAAAGGAGGCAGGCACAGGCAGATCATGAACCCGATTACCTGCTGCAAGGAGCCTTGTAGGAATGTCTCAAACTCGTTTACATACTTTTTTGCCCGGTGATTTCAGTGAGTCCCCGGATTTTCTTCGGGAGCCTGCGTCACTGCCACCCCCGTATCGGGATGAAAATCAGCAGGTTGAAACACTGCTGTCGGCCCTCAGTGGCAAGCTGAATTGGCTGAACGTGATCGATCAGGCGCGGCCCTGGGTGGAGGCGGTGCGCAAGCAACCAGCTCCGTTCTGGGCTCTGGAGTCCCTGTTAAGGGAGTACCCCATTACCAGTGCCGAAGGCTTGGCTTTGATGCGTCTGGCTGAGGCATTGTTGCGCGTGCCCGATACGGGCACGGCGGTATTGCTGGCAGCGGACCAGTTGGGTCGGGCGCGTTTTGCCGGTGAGGAAAAACAGTCCTGGATCACTCAGATTTCAGGTCGGGTGCTGATTTTATCGCGCCGTCTGCTCGCCGAAAAAGAAACGCGTAGTCTGGTGCAAAGACTTGGTATGAATACTGTTGTAACGGCAGCAGTGCGGGCCATTGCGCTCCTGGGTCGGCAGTTTGTACTGGGGCAGGATCTTGGTGAGGCGCGCCGGCGCTCCGTCGAAGCCCGAAAAAAACAGCCTGCACTCTGCTATTCCTACGATATGTTGGGAGAAGGCGCCCGCAACAGTGCCGATGCAACCCGCTACGCGGCTTCTTATGAATCTGCCTTGCGCGCTCTGGCTACCCAACCCGGCAATGGGGGTGCACGGGAGCGGGATGGTATCTCCATCAAATTGTCAGCACTCCACCCGCGTTTTGAAGAAGCCCAGCGCGCCCGCCTGTGGAAAGAACTGTTCCCCAAGTTGCAGCAACTGGCCGAACTGGCGGCTCAGGGGCGTTTGAATCTGACGCTGGATGCGGAAGAAAGTGATCGTCTTGAGTTGCAACTCGATTTGCTGGATGCCTTGCAACAGCATATTGCCGGGCATGCCACTTGTGCTGGCTGGGACGGGCTCGGCATTGCCGTGCAGGCGTATCAGAGCCGGGCAGATGCTGCCATTGACGAAGTTCTGGCCCGGACGCGCCGCAATCAGAGCCGTTTGATGCTGCGGCTGGTCAAGGGCGCTTACTGGGATATGGAAATTAAAAGAGCCCAAGAGATGGGCTTGTCCGGGTATCCGGTGTTTACCCATAAACATCATTCAGACATCAGCTATCTGGCCTGTGCGGCGCGACTCCTTGAAGACGCCAACGGTCCCCAGGCGTTGGTCTACCCGCAATTTGCCACGCACAACGCGGCAACCATTGCCGCTGTTTTGCAATTGGCGGATCAGCAACCCGATGCCCGTTTTGAGATGCAGCGTCTGCATGGCATGGGCGAGGGGATTTATCGGGAAGTTTTACGCCACGCGCGCATTCAGCATTTGCGGATATATGCTCCGGTGGGCCGTCATCGCGATCTGCTTGCCTATCTGGTCCGGCGGCTTCTTGAAAATGGTGCCAACACGTCTTTTATTCATCAGTTGGCTAATCAGCATGTGGCGGCCGAAGATCTGCTGGTCAGTCCGCTCTGGCGGGCGGAAGAGGCGGCTTTACCTAAACCCATAGAGATTTACGGCCATCTTCATGGTGAATTACGACTGAACAGCCAAGGAATGGATATGACTTACATTGCAGAACGTAGCCCCGCCCTGGAAGCCGCATTGGCCCTGCGGGTGCAGACTCCCGAAGAAATACAAGTAGAAGATGTTGATCCGTTAATGCATGCACTGCATGCCGGACAAACGCGCTGGGATGCGGTACCTGTGGAGCGCCGTGCCGAGATTTTGACTCAGGCGGCAGATCTGCTGGAAGCCCGGCAGGATAAGTTGCTTGCCCTGATTATGCGCGAAGCCCACAAAACTTTGGCAGATGCGGTTGCCGAGTTGCGCGAGGCCGTAGATTTTTGCCGTTATTATGCTATTCAGGCCAAGGCGCTGATGCGCAAGGAAGCTCTGCCTGGCCCCACTGGTGAGACCAACTCCCTGAGTTTGCGGGGGCGCGGCGTATTTGTTTGTATTAGCCCCTGGAATTTTCCCCTGGCAATTTTTGCCGGGCAAGTCGTCGCGGCTCTGGTTACGGGTAACAGTGTGGCAGCCAAGCCCGCCGAGCAGACCATGGCCATTGCCCGGGCTTTTGTTGAACTTTTGTGGGAGGCTGGTGTTCCCCGCGATGTGCTGGCGCTGATGCCCGGTGCTGGAGAAACCGTGGGCGCGGCTCTGGTAGGCCATCCGCTAACTGGCGGAGTCGTGTTTACCGGTTCAACAGGTGTTGCCCGCCACATTCATCAAGATCTGGCGGCCAAGGAAGGCCCCATTGTGCCCTTGATTGCTGAAACCGGCGGCATTAATGCCATGATTGTGGATTCTACGGCTCTGGCGGAACAGGTGGTGGATGCAGTGGTTGCCTCGGCATTTCGTTCGGCAGGACAACGATGTTCGGCACTGCGTTTGCTCTGTGTACAGGAAGAATGTGCAGAAGAAATTCTGACTATGCTCAAAGGGGCCATGCAGGAACTGGTGATCGGACCGACCATTCATTATGCCACCGATGTGGGACCCGTAATTGATGCCGAAGCGCAGACTAATATTCTTGCGCAAATTGCCCGGGTGGAGCAGGGCGGGGGAAGGTTACTGGCCCGGTGTGCCTGGCCCCCGGCTTTGCTGGAAAATGCCCAGGTTACGGATAATTCTGTAGCGTTGACCATGCAGGATGATCAGCAGCGTAATCTGTATTTTGTGGCCCCCTGTGCTTATGCCATTACTCATGTCAGTCAGGTTCGTGAGGAGATATTTGGCCCGGTGCTGCAGGTGGTCACCTGGAAAGCCGGACAAGTTGATGCGCTGGTGGATGCCATCAACGCTCTAGGATTTGGGCTGACTTTAGGTGTCCAGACACGGATTGATGGCCGGGCGGCACATATCGCTGCGCGGTCCCGCTGCGGCAATGTCTATGTAAACCGCAACATGATTGGTGCAGTGGTTGGTGTGCAACCGTTTGGTGGTGAAGGCTTAAGTGGAACCGGCCCGAAAGCCGGTGGTCCCCATTATTTATTGCGCATGGTGGCCGAACAGGCGGTGAGCATCAACACCACGGCAGCAGGAGGCAATGCAGAACTCCTCGCGCAGGGTCGCCTGTGAGCATTATACGGGGGACTTGAGAATCGGGGTGTCGAAATTCTGTTCGCGTAACTGAATGTTTTTCAGTACGGCAGCACCTTCGAAATCACGAATAACTTCGAGCACATCGTGATCAATGAAGCGCACTTTTTTGCCGTCCAGAATCACTTCAGCATCTTTGGGGAGTCTCTCCAGAATGTGCGAGAGACGCGCCTTGTTGACGAAGGTGACTTCTCTGTTCAGGGATATTTTGTAGGCGTCGCCCTCCCGCCCAATATCGATGGCGCTGTGATAGTTGGCCTTGAGGACGAAGAAAATACCCGCCAGCAACCCGATTACGACGCCGGTAATCAGACTGGTGAACAAAATTGCCACAATGGTGATGAGGAAGGGTAAATACTGGGACTTATCCAGTTTGAACATTTTCCTGAAAATATTCGGGTGCGCCAGTTTGAAACCGACGAAAATCAGGATAGAGGCTAATGCTGCCAAGGGAATATGATTCATTAGCGTAGCCAGAAATACGACGGCCAGTAACAGAAAAATCCCGTGCAGAAAGGCGCTGGCTTTGGTCCGTGCCCCGGCTGCCACATTGGCCGTGCTTCGCACTATGACGGCGGCAACCGGAAGTCCACCAATGAGGCCGCTGGCGATGTTGGCCACTCCCTGTCCCAGCAGTTCACGGTCGAGGGGGGTGCGTCTTTTTAAAGGGTCCAGTTTGTCGGAGGCTTCTGTGGAAAGCAGACTTTCCAGGCTGGCAATAAAGGTAATGGCAATAGCGGTCACCCATACGGTTTTTGAACCGATCATGCTCCAGTCCGGCATTTGCAGCATGCCCTGCAAATCTGCCAGTGAACGAATCGAGGGCAAATTGACCAAATTGCTTTTGTCTATGGCCAGTTCTGGCAGAGTATGGACAAACAGTACGTTCAGAAGGGTTCCTAACACCACCGCCATCAATGGGCCGGAGAGCCAGGTTTGTTTGCGCAGGACGGCTACCTTATCCCAAATCATTAAAATAGCTAACGCCAGTACGCTGACCAGTAACGCGCCCCATTCCACATGGGCCAGTGCGGCAATGACGGCACTGAAGGTGTTTTCTCCATGGGCATCAAAAAAATCCTGATTACCAAACTCGCCAATATCAAAACCAATGGCATAGGGAAATTGTTTGAGGATGATGATAATCCCGATGGCCGACAAAATACCCTGGATGACGGCCGACGGAAAAAAATAAGCCACTACTCCCGCACGCAATAGCGCCAGAATAATTTGAATACCGCCAGCAATAACTACGGCGAGCAGTAACGCGGGAAAACTGTGCAGGGCTTCCATAGCCACCAGCAGCGTGGCCACAATGGCCGGGGTAGGGCCACTGACGGCCAGGGGCGAGCGACTGAACAGCGGAACCAGGACTCCGCCCATGATGCCAGCAATCAAACCCGCAATCAGTGGGGTGCCGGAAGCCAGCGCGACCCCAAGGCAGAGGGGCATGGCGACGAGAGCGACGACCACGGCGGCAGGAACATCGGCCCGCAGATTTTTGAGTGGGGACAGGTTGGTTGGCTGATTCATTAACAGTTCCAAAAAGATAGCATTAAACTGGTGTGTTGCGGAGCGCGGTGCCAGCAAACCCTTTCTATCTTTTTAATTGCCAACGAGTCTATAAGGCGGGGGGGCAATCATCAAGCATTAAAAAAGGCCCCGAATGGGGCCTTTGTGCAGTTTGAAGCGGGTGATTCAATCAGGCGTGTTTGGCACGTACCTGTTTGGCTGCTTCGACCATGTTTTCCAGAGCCGGAGTGACTTCTGCCCATTTACGGGTTTTTAGTCCACAGTCGGGGTTGATCCACAGACGCTCTGCAGGAACCACTTTGACCGCTTTTTCCATCAGACCGACCATCTCTTCGACGCTGGGAACGCGGGGTGAGTGAATGTCATACACACCGGGTCCGATTTCGTTGGGGTAGTTGAATGTGGCAAAAGCATCCAGCAATTCCATTTGTGAACGGGAGGTTTCAATGGTTATGACATCCGCATCCATGGCCGCAATAGCGGGGAGGATGTCATTGAATTCCGAGTAGCACATGTGGGTGTGAATCTGCACGTCATCAGGCGCAATTTGTGCAGAAATACGGAATGCACGCGATGCCCAGTTCAGGTACTGTTCCCAGTCCTTGCGCTTCAGGGGAAGTCCTTCACGGTAGGCCGGTTCGTCAATCTGAATGATGCCAATACCGGCGTCGATCAGATCCTTGACCTCGTCGCGGATCGCCAGTGCAATTTGCAGCGCCGTTTTTTCACGGGGCTGATCATCGCGCACAAAAGACCATTGCAGGATGGTCACCGGACCGGTGAGCATGCCTTTCATGGGCCGTTGGGTCAGGGACTGGGCATATTTGCTCCAGGCCACGGTCATGGGGGTAGGACGGGATACGTCACCGAAAATCAACGGTGGCTTGACGTAGCGTGAGCCGTAACTCTGCACCCAGCCATGACGGGTAAAGGCGAATCCAGAGAGTTGTTCGCCGAAGTATTCCACCATGTCATTGCGTTCGGGCTCGCCGTGCACCGGAACGTCAATACCCAAACGTTCCTGCTCTTTCACAACCAGTGCAATTTCAGCTTCCATGGCTTTCTGGTAGTCGGCATTGCTCAGTTCGCCCTTGCGATTTTGCAGGCGGGCTTTACGGATTTCGGGAGTCTGCGGGAAACTGCCGATACTGGTAGTGGGAAAAGCCGGCAGCTTGAAGCGCGCACGCTGTGCGGCTTCACGGGCCTGGAAAGCACTTTTGCGCTGACCATCATCCTTACCCAAACCTTCCAGACGCTGGGCAACAGCCGGGTTGTGAATGCGCGGTGAAGTTTTACGTGATTGTACGGCGGCACGTGCGGTGGACAGTTCCTGCGCTACGGCTGCCACGCCTTCATTCAGGGCACGACCAATAATGGCGACTTCATCGAGCTTTTGTACGGAGAAAGCCAGCCATGATTTCAATTCGGCGTCGAGTTCGTTTTCCTGGTCCAGATCAACCGGGGTGTGCAACAGGCTGCAGGAAGGAGCTACCCAAAGACGGTCTCCCAGCTGTTTGTGTGCAGGTTCCAGAGTTTGGATGGCGGCATCGAGGTCGGCGCGCCAAACATTGCGGCCATCTACCACGCCCAGAGAAAGCACTTTGTCAGCCGGATAATTTTTCAGGAAGCTGTCCAACTGTTGCGGGGCGCGCCGCAAATCCAGATGCAGGCCGGCGACGGGAAGGGCTTTGAGGGCTTCGGCATGATCAGCGACAGAATCAAAATAGGTGGCCAGTAATACCTTGGGGCTTTTGCCTTTGCTGAGAGTCTGGTAGGCAGAGGCCAAAGCCTGGTGCCATTCGGCGGGCAGGTCCAGTGCCAGAGCAGGTTCGTCCATTTGTACCCACTCCACGCCCATGCTGGCAAGACGCTCCAGAATTTCGGCATAAACAGGCAGAACCTTGGGCAGCAAGGTCAGGCGATCAAAGCAGGCATTACCGACCGGCGCACCGTGACCATGACAGGCACTGTCGTCATGATGATGTTGCGCTTCATGATGGGCTTCGGCATTGAGGTCTTTTTCCTTGCCCAGCCACAGGTAGGTGATGGGGCCGACCAGTACGGGCTTGCTCTTGAGACCCAGAGCCTGGGCTTCTTTAATCTGGTCAAACAGACGTTCACTGCTCAGATTAAATTCCATGTTTTCATGGAATTCCGGCACAATGAAGTGATAGTTGGCATCAAACCACTTGGTCATTTCCATGGCGGGCTGGGTGCTGGAACCGCGTGCCATGGCAAAAAAGGTATCCAGACCCACCTGGCCGCCGGAAAATCCATAACGGGGAGGAATGGCACCCAGGGTGCAGCTCATGTCCAGCATGTGATCATAGAGACTGAAATCACCAACCGGGATGAAGTCCATCCCACAGGTCTGCTGGATTTTCCAGTGACGGTCACGCAACTGGGCAGCGCGGGCCTGCAGTTCCTGCTCGTCAATTTCTTTGGACCAGAAGCTTTCCAGCGCTTTTTTGAGTTCGCGTTTATGACCGATACGCGGAAAACCGAGACTGTGAACGGACGTCATGGGCATTACTCCTCTGCGAAAATTGTGGCCATCATGCCCTGCCCGGAGTCGCGGCTCAAGAGGGAATTTTTAGGCGTTCAGATGAAAAGCATTCATCAATCCATGCGAAAGCCGCGATGCAGGGCGACAATACCACCCGACAGGTTGAACACCTCAACCCGTTCCAGGCCGGCTTCTTCCATCATCATTTTGAAGGTTTCCTGATCGGGGAAACGGCGGATGGATTCCACCAGATATTGATAGCTGTCTCGATCCTTGGCGACGAGTTCGCCAATGCGCGGCAGTAACTTAAAGGAATACATATCATAGATGGACTGCAAACCCGGCCAGCGCGGATGTGAAAACTCCAGAATCAAAGCCCGCCCACCGGTTTTGAGGACGCGGTGAATTTCCTTCAAGGCCCGTTCGGGATGGGTCATGTTGCGAATGCCAAAGGCCAGGGTGACCAGGTCAAATTCACGGTCCGGAAAGGGGAGTTCCTCCGCATTGGCTTCGACAAACTCAACCCCGGCGATGATGCCCTTATCAGCCAGGCGGTTTTCGCCAACCGCCAGCATTTCCGGATTGATATCAGAGACCACAATGGAACCATTGGGTTTAATGCGCGGATAAATGGCGGCAGCCAGATCACCCGTGCCTCCGGCGAGATCCAGCACCCGTTGGCCGGGACGGGGGCGGGCCAAATCTACCGTGAAGCGTTTCCACAGACGATGCACACCCAATGACATCAGGTCGTTCATCAGGTCGTATTTACCCGCGACATTGCTGAAAACCCCTTTGACCAGGTGTTCTTTTTCCGTTTCCGGGACTTCCTGATAACCAAAGTGGGTGGTGGGCACGAGCGCCTGATCCTGCATGTCCTCTCCCTGTTGATCACTCATACGCATGACTCCTGTGCAAATTATAAATGCGGCAGCTTATATTCAGACTGAGCGTAGCAGAAGACTACCTTTTTCGCTGATATAATTCCGCAGCCGTTCTGGAAAGTCGGCAGTTACGGAACCTGCTACCTCGGGTAATTCCATGAGTAAGGCGGTCCAGCGGCGCAGTTTGCCCAAGGATTCCCAACGCGGCAATGGACGTAATGCGTGCAGAATTTCCATGCGCATAAATAAGGGCGCAAAGGCAGCATCTACCAGGCTGAAATGTTGACCCGCAAAAAATGGTCCTTCGGCCATATTTTTTTCCAGCCGCTCCAGCTTGTCAAAAAGCTGGCGACTGGCCGCTGTAAAGCGTTCTTCACCCTGAGCTATCATCATCTGAAACTGATCTCCAATCATTTCGCTGCCAAAGGCAATCCAGGCGCGGTGCTGGGCGCGTTCCAGCGGGTCAGCAGGATGCAGGGGCGGCGCAATGGTTTCATCCAGATATTCATTGATGACCTGAGACTCGAACAGTACGGCGTCAGTGCCCACTTTCAGGCAGGGGACCCTGCCCATAGGCGAAAGTTCGAGAAACCATTCGGGTTTGTGTGCCAGGTCAATATGCGTCAGTTTGAAAACTATCTGCTTGTGCAGCAGGGTAATCACCGAACGCTGTACATAGGGGCAGAGGGGGAAGCTGATCAGTTCCAGGGTCATGGCGTTCTCCTCGCATGGGCTTCAGCGTGCGACCAGGGCGCAACGGTATAAAGCAACTTCTCCAAATAGGTTGGGTAACAAACGGTTACGCCAAGTGCTGCGCCGCCGCTCATTGAGCACGACCCGCTGATGGATGGCGATGCCGTTGTCGGCACAGAGTTGTTCAAAGTCTCGAATCGTACACAGGTGGATGTTGGGGGTATCGTACCACGTATGGGGCAAAGCGTCTGTGGTGGGCATTTTACCCTGCACGCCCAGTTGCCAGCGTGCATGCCAGTGTCCCATGTTGGGAAAAGTGACAATGACCTCACGGCCGACGCGTAACATTTCGAGTAATAACTGACGGGGATAGGTAGAAGCCTGCAGGGTCAAAGAAAGCACTACCGTATCAACACTCTGGTCTGCAAAATTTTTGAGTCCCTGATCAAGATCCTGCTGAATGACCGGAATTCCGCGCCGGATAGCAGCAACAACCCGATCTTCCTCAATTTCAACCCCGTAACCTTGCACGCCCTTTTCGGCGCGCAAATAGGCCAGCAGTTCTCCCTCACCGCAGCCCAGATCAAGAATGCGGCTTTGCGGAGGAATCCATTCGGCAATAATGGCCAGATCCTGGCGTAGCTTCATAGTCCGATTTCCTCTGCAACACGTTGCAGATAAGTGCCGAGAACGGCTACATATTGGGGAATGGGCATTAAAAAGGAATCGTGGCCGTGGGTGGCTTCAATTTCCGCATAGCTGACATCGCGATTACAGGTGTACAGTGCCTGCACGATTTCGCGGGAGCGTTCTGGGGAAAACCGCCAGTCAGAACTGAAAGAGACCACTAAAAACGCCGCTTGTACCTGGGCAAAAGCTTCTGCCAGATTGCCGCCATAAGCACTGGCCGGATCAAAATAATCCAATGCCTTGGTAATATATAAATAGCTATTGGCATCAAAGCGTTCGACAAAGCTTGAACCCTGATAGCGCAAATAACTTTCCACTTCAAAATCCACATCAAAGCCAAAAGAAAAAGCCTTGCCGCCCCGGGTCTCCCGACCGAACTTGGTGCGCATGGCGTCATCGGAAAGATAGGTGATGTGGCCGATCATCCGCGCCAGTGATAGTCCCCGGCGCGGTTTGGTGTCATGGGCATAATAACGGCCATTGTGAAAATCCGGATCCGTCATGATGGCCTGGCGACAAACTTCGTTGAAGGCGATGTTCTGAGCCGTCAGTTTGGGCGCAGCAGCAATGACCACGGCGTTCCGCAGCCGGTCAGGGTAATCCATGCTCCATTGCATAACCTGCATACCACCCAGGCTACCGCCAATAACCGCCGCCCATTGTTCAATCTCCAGATGATCGGCCAGGTCAGCCTGGGTTTTTACCCAATCACGGACGGTGACCATAGGAAAATCCAGACCCCAGGGGCTGCCGGTTTCAGGATTGATGCTAGCTGGACCCGTTGAGCCTTTGCAAGATCCGATAAAATTGGCGCAGACGAAAAAAAACTGTTCAGTATCCATGGCCTTACCAGGTCCGAGCAGTTGCTCCCACCAGCCGGGCTTGCGATCATCCATGTGGTGATACCCGGCAGCGTGATGATCGCCGGAAAGCGCATGGCAGAGCAAAATTGCGTTGCTGTGATCCTTGTTTAAGGTGCCATAACTTTCATAAACCAGGGTGTAACCCGGCAAGCTGCGCCCACACTCCAGCTGTAGGTCAGCTGGAAAAGTGACCGTCTGCGGGGTTACCAGTCCAACGGAATCAGCGGGTATCTGAGCAGGCATTGTGTGCTTTTCTAATCATCAAACAGAGCCGGAAGAGTCTAAACTTCAAGGCCGTCGGCGACAAGCGGCATAAGGCGGCAGTATTTTGTGTTTAAGCTGCTTCATGGTTTAGAATCAGAAAATATTGCTGGGAGATAATTTTGGCCTGGAAGTGGGTAAATCGCGTAGTGAGCTGGGTCGAAGGGGGGGCTGAGCTGGTAGTGGCCCGGCCTCGGCCATGGCTGCTGCTTACCGGCGCTGCATTGGTGCTGGCAGCCATTCCCTTTCCCGAATGGTTGATGTACGCCATGGCGCCCTTTGGCCTGTTGTTTGGCCTGGAAATCGCCGCCAATACCGATGAAGAGACGGAATCCTACACCACTCGACAAACCCGGCATGCCCTTCATGTGGCGGTGGTGTGGGGCATGCTTTTCGCCGTTTTTGGCATGATTTTCGAATTTGGCCAAGATATAGTGGTTATGGGCAGTCTGCTGGCCGGGATCAATATCCTCTGGCATGACGACTCGGGCATGGGTCAGGGATTCTGGGGCTGGTGGTTCGCTTTCGGGCAGCGTTTCTCGGATTTGTCGCTGATGCCCTACTTTTGGTTCTCGCCAGCTTTTTTCGGGATTGCTCTTGCCTTGCACAAAGGCCATGGCTGGCTGGAGTCAGAAGTGGAAACTACACTCACTCTGCTATTCAGGCCCGAATTACGAGATCCTCTAATCGGTCTCTGGGCCATCATTTTGCTGGCGAATCTGTTTATGCCGGCTTTTTCCCAGTTGTGGTTGGGCTTGATTGTCTGGGTGTTGGGTCCACCGGTCATCCATGTGGCCTATCAGGATATTTTTGCTGACAAGCGGCGTCCCCCCCGAAAAAAGAAAGAAAAGAAGGCCGCCCGCTTTGTACTCGCCCATCACCCTCAGCCGGTGCGTGTCAAACTCTGATGAGTTTCATTCATGACTTGCACGCATTTTTTACCCTTGCCGTTCGTTCTTGCATCCATTAGTGTCTAGCCACAATTTTCTGGAAGTTTTTGAAGGAGTGCACCATGTTTTCCAAAACCCTCAGTATTGCTGATTTTGATCCTGCACTATGGGATGCCATGTGTAAGGAAACACAGCGCCAGGAAGATCATGTAGAACTCATTGCTTCTGAAAACTATACCAGCCCCATGGTAATGGTGGCGCAGGGTTCGGTGCTGACCAACAAGTATGCCGAGGGTTATCCGGGTAAACGCTATTATGGTGGTTGCGAGTATGTAGATGTGGCTGAACAGTTGGCCATTGATCGGGCTCTGGAACTGTTTGGCGCAGAACATGCCAATGTCCAGGCCCATTCCGGTTCTCAGGCTAATCAGGCTGTTTACCTATCGGTATTGAAGCCGGGTGATAAAATTATGGGAATGAGTCTGGCGCATGGCGGACATCTGACCCACGGAGCCAAGGTCAATGTTTCGGGCAAGCTGTTTCAGGTGGCCGCTTACGGGGTGCGCGCCGAAGATGGCCGCATTGATTATGAGGCAATGGCAGCACAGGCCGAGCAGGAGCGCCCCAAAATGATCGTCGCCGGGGCCAGTGCTTATTCACGCATTATCGATTTCGAAAAAATCGGTGAAATTGCCCGGAGTATCGGCGCTTATTTGCTGGTGGACATGGCCCACATTGCCGGATTGGTGGCGACCGGTTTACATCCCAGCCCCGTTCCTCATGCAGATTTCGTCACCACCACGACCCACAAAACTCTGCGTGGTCCGCGTGGTGGTCTCATTCTGTGCCGGGAAGAATATGCCAAGAAGGTCAATTCTTTGATCTTCCCTGGCTTGCAGGGTGGTCCTCTGATGCACGTCATTGCCGGTAAGGCGGTCGCTTTCCGTGAAGCTTTGCAGCCGGAATTCAAAACCTATCAGCAGCAGGTGATTCGCAACGCCCAGGCTCTGAGTCAGGTGCTGGCAGGACGCGGTTATACAGCCGTGTCGGGCGGTACAGATAATCATCTTTTCCTCCTCAATCTCGGCGAAAAAATAACCGGCAAGGAAGCCGAGGAAGCGTTGGGCCAGGCGCACATCACGGTCAACAAAAACGCGGTGCCTTTTGATACCCGTCCGCCAGCCGTGACCAGTGGTATTCGCATCGGCACCCCGGCAGCAACCACTCGTGGCTTTGCAGAAGCGGAAATGCAGCGCTTGGGCAAGGGTATCGCCGATGTGCTGGATGCTCCCGAAGACGCCGCAGTGATTGCCCGGGTCAAGGCGGATATGACTGCCCTGTGCAAGCAATTCCCGGTGTACGGCTAGGATTCCGTGCATTGCCCGTTCTGCGCCTTCGCTGACACCCGGGTGGTGGATTCCCGCCTTGCAGATGAGGGCGGGACAGTGCGGCGCCGTCGGGAATGCCCACAATGTAATCAGCGTTTCACGACTTTTGAGCGTGCCGAACTCGCTTTGCCCATGGTGGTTAAAACCGATGGACGTCGTGAGTCTTTTAACGAAGACAAGCTGCAGCGTGGTTTGACGCGGGCGCTCAGCAAGCGTCCGGTTGCTACCGACCAGGTAGATGCAGCCCTGCGTTTAATTCAACGGCGTCTTCGTGAAAGAGGCGAACGCGAAGTGCCAGCGCGCCTGATTGGCGAATTGGTCATGGAAGCTCTGCGCGGCCTCGATCCGGTGGCCTATGTGCGTTTCGCTTCGGTGTATCGGCGTTTTGAAGATGTGGATGCATTCAGTGCAGAAATTGCCCGGCTGAAAGAGGGTCCCCATCCCGATCAGCAACAAGCACCGGAAAAAGGCCGTTCTGGTGCTGACTGAGCAGGACCATCAGTTCATGGAAATGGCCCTGGATTTGGCGAAACGGGGTTTATATTCAACGCATCCTAATCCGCGAGTGGGCGCGGTGGTGGTGCAGGACGGCATCATTGTAGGCCGGGGCGCTCACCTTTTTGCCGGTGAAGTCCATGCCGAAGTGCTGGCTCTTGCCGAAGCCGGTGCGGCATCGTGTGCGGCGACTGTTTACGTGACCCTCGAACCCTGCAGTCATCAGGGACGTACCGGACCCTGTGCGGACGCCTTGGTGGCTGCAGGAGTGGCACGGGTGGTGGTGGCGGCTCAGGATCCCAATCCTCTGGTTTCCGGACAGGGAATTGCCCGGCTCAGGGCCGCTGGCATACAAGTCGATCTCGGCTGTTGCGAAGCCGAAAGTCGTGCGCTGAACCCCGGATTTTTCATGCGCATGGAAGGTGGGCGTCCCTGGATTCGCTTAAAGCAGGCCATCAGTCTGGATGCAGGGGTGGCGCTGGCCAATGGACAAAGTCAGTGGCTGACCGGAACCCTCGCACGCGCCGATGTGCAAAAGGAGCGTGCTGGTTCCAGTGCCATCCTGGTGGGGATTGGCACGGTTCTGGCCGACAACCCGCGCTTGGCTCCGCGCCTGGATACTCCGTTGCGTCGTTATCCGGTGAAAGTGGTTATGGATACGCATTTGCGGACCCCGGCAGATGCGGCGCTGTTTGCTTCACCCGGTGCAGTCTGGATTTGTCATGGGCCGGGCCTGCCGGACTCAGCCAAAAAAATGCTGCAAGCCGCAGGTGCAGAGTTGTTGGTGGTGCCTGTTAATGGCGAGCATCTGGATTGTCCGGCAGTCATGCGTATTTTGGCAGAAAAGCAAATCAATGAGCTGCTGGTAGAGGCGGGTCCGGGCTTGGCCAGCTCACTGTTTGCGGCCGGATTGGTCGATGAGTGGCTGCTCTACATGGCCCCCATGCTCCTCGGCCAGGGGGCATTGCCAGCCATGCAGGTTGGTCCTTTTCAACAACTGATCGAAGCTCCACGCTGGCGGAGTCTTCGGGTTGAGTCACTGGGTAATGATCTGAAGTGGACCCTGGGTCCGCAGGAGTGCTGATTCATGTTCACCGGAATTATTGAGGCCTTGGGTCAGGTTCGACAATTGCAGCCTCAGGGCGGTGATTTTCGGATGACGCTCGCCGCTGGCGGGCTCGATTTGGGTGATGTCAAACTCGGTGACAGTATTGCTGTATCGGGCGTTTGCCTGACCGTAGTAGAACTGCACAAAGATGGGTTTGCCGTAGATATTTCCCGCGAGACTCTGGACAAGACCCTGCTGGGTAGCCTGAAATCAGGTAGTGCAGTGAATCTCGAAAAAGCGCTGCGTCTGGCTGATCGTCTGGGCGGTCATCTGGTAGCGGGTCATGTGGACGGGGTCGGACAAATCCATAGCGTGCAAAATTCTGGACGTTCACAGGTTTTTGCGGTGACCGCACCGCGCGAACTGCTGCGCTATATCGCCGCCAAAGGCAGCATTTGCGTAGATGGTATCAGCTTGACCGTCAATGCTCTGGAAGGCGAGCAATTTATGCTTAATCTGATTCCCCATACACTGACAAATACGACCGCATCAGCCTGGCGTGCGGGTCAGGCGGTCAATCTCGAAGTGGACCTGATTGCCCGCTATCTGGAACGCTGGGTGGCGACGGAGGCGGAGTCGGGGCTAAAATCGGAAATCACCCGCGAATCACTAGCTGCCAAAGGATACCCCGTATGAGTGAAGGTAAAATCAGTCCCGCCGAAGAAATTATTGCCGAAATTGCAGCGGGTCGTATGGTGATCCTCATGGATGACGAGGGCCGTGAAAATGAGGGTGACCTGATCATGGCAGCGGAGTTCGTGACGCCCGCCGCCATCAATTTTATGGTAACCCAGGCACGCGGACTGGTCTGTTTGCCTTTGACCCGGGAGCGCTGCCAACAGCTGCGTCTGCCACAAATGGTCGGACATAATACGGCCAGCCTTGGAACCGCCTTTACGGTATCCATTGAAGCGGCTCGGGGAGTGACTACAGGTATTTCTGCAGCCGACCGGGCAGCTACTGTTCAGGCCGCTATTGCTGAACATGCGGCGCCCGAAGATCTGGTCATGCCCGGACACATTTTTCCCCTTACTGCCGAGCCGGGTGGGGTTCTGGTTCGCGCTGGGCATACCGAAGCGGCCGTCGATCTGGCAAGACTGGCGGGTTGTCAGCCAGCAGGAGTGATTTGCGAGATTCTCAATGCCGATGGAGAAATGGCGCGTTTACCCGATCTGCTTCCCTATGCGGCGGAGCATGGACTTAAAATTGGCACCATTGCCGACTTGATTCGTTATCGCCTTGAAAGAGAGCGGATTGTCGAGCGTCAAGCCGAGGGTCCCTGGCAGAGCCCCTATGGAGAATTCCAGCTAACGGTTTATCGAGACTGGGTAGCAAAAGAAACGCATTTTGCTTTGGTCTTGGGTGAAGTGGCGGCTACAGATGATCCCGTGCTGGTGCGTGTTCAGGTGGGGAAGACCCTCAATGATCTGTTTGCGGGAGCGGCCAGTCCCAATGCGCATGCGTTAGAGCGGATTGCGGCAGAAGGTCGGGGAGTATTGGTGTATTTGCACCATGAAGAAAGTGTGGAAGAACTGGTCCAGGAAGTATCTGCCTTGCCGGAAATGCCTAAAGGACCTGGGCAGGCCGGAGATGCCGGACGGGTTTTGCGCACTTTTGGTATTGGCGCGCAAATACTGACGGATCTGGGTGTGCATCGTGCCGAGGTGCTGAGTGACAGCCATTTCCAGTACCGGGGTATTGGCGGATTTGGTCTCGAAATTGTGGGCCAGCGTCCATTTCAGGAAAACAAATAAGGAAAAATCATGATTAAGCAAATAGAAGGTAGTCTCCAGGCTGGCAAGTTTCGTTTTGTTCTGCTCGTCAGTCGCTTTAACAGTTTCATTACTCAGCAACTGGAGCAAGGCGCTATAGATGGCCTGCGTCGCCATGGTGCCAGTGATGAACAAATTCATGTGGTGTATGTTCCGGGCGCTTATGAAATTCCATTGGTTGCTCAAAAACTGGCCCGTAGTGGAAATTATGACGCGGTTCTTTGTCTGGGTGCCGTTATTCGTGGTGGAACCCCCCATTTTGATTATGTGGCAGGAGAGGTTTCCAAGGGTGTGGCACAGGTGGCCATGGATACGGGTATTCCGGTAATTTTCGGCATATTAACCACCGACAGTATTGAACAGGCTATTGAGCGCGCCGGGACCAAGGCGGGAAATAAAGGTTTTGATGCGGCCATGACGGCACTCGAAATGGTACAGCTTCTGGGTCAGATCTGAGCCTCCATGAAAAACAGTCGTCGTCGCCTGGCGCGTCAGGCTATTATCCAGGCTCTTTATCAGTGGCAGCTGAATCCCGGGCATTGTGCAGAAATTGCGCTTCAGTTTACTGCAGACCCGGAACGGCTTCAGGGCGCAGATCGCGTTTTTTTTGCGACGGTATGGGAAGGCGTTTGTCAGGCGATTCCGCAGTTGGATCCGGCCATTGCCGATGAAATCCCGGATCGGCGCTGGACGGATGAAATCAGCGAAGTAGAGCGCGCCATTTTGCGCCTTGCCGCCTATGAACTCCGTGATCTGCCGCAGACACCATACCGCGTTGTTATCAATGAAGCCATTGAATTGGGTAAGGATTTTGGGGCTGAGCAGGGGCATCGCTTTGTCAACGCGGTACTCGACAAGCTGGCCCAACGCTGGCGACAGAGTGAGATAGAGCAAAGCACAAAATCCTGAAAGAGGACTTTGATGGGTATATTAGCTTAAAACCGGCAGTGGGCTTGGGGGTTTTTTGCTCCAACGTCCCTTGCCTGTTGTTCTAAGGCTCATCCTGCTGTCAGGAGAGAACTCGCCCTTTGAGCTCAGACAGCTCTCCTGACGGGCGCAGGATTTCACCAAGAACAGCAACGGCGCGGGCCAAAGTCGCTGCAAAGCCCCCAAGCCCACTGCCGATTTTATGATTATCCATACTCGAAAGGTTAGCGTAAAAAGTTGTGGCAGTTTCTTAGCTTTATGGTGTAACCTTCACATCTGAAAGCTATTAACCCTCATTTATGGAGTAAATCATGCCTGCTCATCGTTTATTGTCTAATCCTGCGGTGCTTGCTTGTTCGGCTGCCGCGTTTTTGCTCGTTGCCGCGCCCCTTGCCGATGCCCAGACGACAGCCAACAAGGCAGAAATGGAAGACTCAGCCAGCACACAGCCGGCCGATTTGACCACCGCCAAACTGGAAAACAGCATTGGTACCCGCTGCGCATTGGGCGATGGTGTGCCACAAAATTACACATTGGCGGCACAGTGGTTTGAAAAATCTGCCATGCACGGTTACGGTAAGGCCGAGTATAACCTGGGCATGCAATATTATTTTGGTCAGGGTGTGCCCAAAGACCTGATTAAAGCGGCCTACTGGTGGAATAAGGCTGCAGAGTTGGGGGTTTCGGCTGCTGAGTATAATCTGGGCA
This sequence comes from Acidithiobacillus concretivorus, assembly GCF_018853445.1. Lineage (GTDB taxonomy): Bacteria > Pseudomonadota > Gammaproteobacteria > Acidithiobacillales > Acidithiobacillaceae > Acidithiobacillus > Acidithiobacillus concretivorus. The sequence continues at coordinate 27,866 of NZ_JABELD010000003.1, read as the reverse complement.
ATCTCTATTTTATGGGTCAGGGTGTTCCTCAGGATTACGCCAAAGCGTCATTGTGGTGGCACAAGGCGGCAGAAGCAGGTAACACGCAAGCTACCAAAAACCTCGAAGTACTTGCCCGTGCCGTACCGATTAATAAAATGGCCTCTGCGGTTCCCGTCGCGGACAAAAAAGCCGAATAAACGGACTAATACTGCCGGGTTCTCAGCTTTCGGCCTTGGACCCGGTCATACCGTTATTTTTCTGAATGCGTAAGGCAGCGGCGTGTTCTTTTTCGATGTATTCCCGCTTGCCCTTTTCTTCATTAAGTTGTCCTTCAAGGTCAGACAGTCGGCGTTCATGACGACGTATTTTGAGCTTGTTGCGGATATGGGTAGGTAGATAGATCAGCATACTGGCGATAAACCCCGCCACAAATCCACCCAGTAATATCACGCCCTGAGATTGGGCAAAAGTCCATGAAAAAAAATGTACAGATGTCATGGTGTTATTCTGTACGGCGAATATGACAGCCACAGCGGCTATCACAAGCGAAATAATGACCCACATAATAGCAACCCTCCCTTGCTGTTTATCGATTAAGTGTTAATCTCGAATCCTGAAAAAACTGCCAATCCAACGAGCGCCAACCCAGGTGAATCCGGGTAGTAAAATCAACCATACCCAGAGTGGTAGATCGAGAATCGCGTAGTCCAGTTTGTGCGCGAGAGCCGCCATAATACCAATGCCCACCACAATGAAAGTCCCACTGACCCCAAATGAAAGGCGCAGCATGCCACGACGGATTTCTTTGCGAATGCCTTCCAGATCCTGATTTCGAATAACCAGGGGTAATTCTCCTTGTTGGGCTTGACGGAGAATGCCATGCAATAAAACGGGCATTTCCGGAAGGACCAGCCCCCACTCTGGAAAATGACGCTTCATTTCCGTCCACCAAGCACGGGGTCCGCGTTGCCGACTCAGCCATTCAGTCAGCAGTGGAGTAGCTACTTCCCACATGTTCAATGCAGGATTGAAATCGCGGGCGATGCCTTCGACGTTCACCAAAGTTTTCTGGAGCAATAACAGTTGGGGCTGGGTTTGCATGTGAAAAGCCCGGGTCGTCTGGAATAAGCGCAGCAACAGGTTGGCTACCGAAATTTCGTTTAGGGGTTTTTCAAATACAGGTTCGGCAATGGCCCTAATCGCTGTTTCAAAATCCTGAACATTAGTATCAGGCGGAACCCAGCCTGCCTCCACATGCGCCTCGGCGACTCTCCGGTAATCTCTTTGAAAAAAAGCGATCATGTTTTCCGCCAGATAATGCTGGCTGGCATCATCCAGGCTACCCATGATGCCAAAGTCCACAGCAATAAAACGCCCGCTTTGGGGGTCTATAAAAATGTTGCCGGGATGCATATCTGCATGAAAGTAGGCGTCGCGAAAAACCTGACGGAAGAAAATATCTGCGGCGCGTCTGGAGAGTTGATCAAAGTTGATACCGGCAGCGCGTAAGGCATCCAACTGACCAATCGGAATACCGTAAATTCGTTCCATGACCAAGACGGAGGAACTACAGTAATCCCAGTAAATTTCGGGGATATAAAGCAGATCAGGGTCGGCGGCAAAATTGCGCCGTAATTGACTGGCATTAGCCGCTTCGCGCAGCAAATCCAGTTCTCCGCGCAAGGTCTTAGCATATTCCGCCACAACAGCGCGAATTCTCAGACGTCGTCCTTCCTGGGAATAGCGTTCCGCCAAATCAGCCAACAGACCTAAAATAGCCAGATCCTGATCAATAATACGTCTTAAGCCCGGACGGCGGACCTTAATAGCCACTTCTCGACCATCCTGCAGCACGCCGAAATGGACCTGAGCAATAGAAGCCGCCGCAGCCGGTTTGGAATTGAACTCTGAAAATACCGTATGGATGGGTTTGCCCAATGCGCTTTCAATGATTTTACAAGCTTCATCAGAAGGGAAGGGCGGGACGGCATCTTGCAGCTTGGCCAGTTCCTGAGTGATGTAATCGGGTAGAAGATCGCGTCGGGTCGACAACATTTGACCGAGCTTAATGAAAGTTGGTCCGAGGGTTTCCAGTGCCTGGCGCAGGCGTTCTGCAAAACCTCCCTGGGGCTTGGGGCCCAACCAGGACATGGGACTTAGGCGTAAAACAGCCTGATATGGCTTCAAAATAGGCAGAAAATATAGCACTTCATCCAGGCGGTACCGCACCAGGACGCGAGTGATGTGCAGAGTACGTACGAAACGAAGCAGGGATTGTCGCATGGTCGCTAGTCTAGCATGGAATTTGAATGCTGCATGATGGGTAAAAGGCGCAAAAAAGGCGGATCAATGACGACCCGCCTTATTCAGCCTTTACGGGCTAGTTACTGAACTGTTTTTTGAACCTTGATGTTGGAATTGATTTCCACACGCTGGTTCAGGAAACGCCCTTGTGAAGTGGCATTGCTGGCAACTGGATCATTGTAGGAATGTCCTTTCAAGACCATGCGATCATTGGAAACACCATGATTGGCAAGGTATTGGGCAACGCTTTGGGCGCGCAACTTGGACAGTTTCAGGTTGTAGGCATAGCTACCCACCTTACTGCAGTATCCATTCACGTCCAGAACAGCCGCCGGATGATTTTTGGCAAAATCGGCTACTTCGTCCAGAACCCGGATGTCATGATCCAGGAGTTTGTAGGAATCAAATTTAAAGTTGATACCAGTAATAGTAATGGGCTTACTGACCAGAACAGTACGTTCAACTGGAGCAATAGGTGCTGGTGCGGGTGCAGGAGCTGGCTTCGCGGCAACCGGAGCAGGTTGAGGTGCGCAATAAGTGGGAATGGCACCGTCCGTTACCGGACGTCCGCCACGTACACAAGCACCATTGGATGTGACCACTGGCTTACCACCAGCCTGAATGGCATAGCCGGTATAAGCATTATCAGCAAACGCTGTTCCAGCAATAAAACCACCACTGATGGCAAGCATCAGCGTAATACGTTTAATATGTTGCATTTATAAACCCTCCTCTCAAGCCCGGGCAGAAATCTACCTGGCAAAATCTAGTACAGCCACGCAGAGGATGTTGTAAATCGGCAACGATGTCAAGAATAGGTCACAAAAAATCAAGAGGATCTTTTGAAATCAATATCAAAAAAACGATATGGAGTAATTGGCTGGCGTGAAGAAAGATAAAATAAAGAGACAGGGGCTGTCATGATTTCTATTGACAGGTGCCAGCAGTAAGCGGCACAATGCGCCGCTAATCGTGGAGGGGTTCCCGAGCGGTCAAAGGGATCAGACTGTAAATCTGACGGCTCTGCCTTCGGAGGTTCGAATCCTCCTCCCTCCACCATATTTGATAAAAAGTATATTAGGTAAATTGTAGTTTAAGCGGCGCGGGCGCCACAGTTTATGCGGGTGTAGTTCAATGGTAGAACCTCAGCCTTCCAAGCTGATGGTGTGGGTTCGATTCCCATCACCCGCTCCAGAAGTAGGCCCACATAGCTCAGGCGGTAGAGCACTTCCTTGGTAAGGAAGAGGTCACCGGTTCGAATCCGGTTGTGGGCTCCATATTTTTTTTCTTGGGTCTGTTTTCTTGGGGAGTTTCTGATGTCCAAAGGGAAATTTGAGCGGACGAAGCCGCATGTAAACGTGGGAACGATTGGTCACGTGGACCATGGGAAGACCACATTAACGGCGGCGCTGACGAAGGTGCTGTCGACGAAGTTTGGTGGAGAAGTACGAGCCTATGATCAGATTGACAACGCGCCGGAAGAACGGGCACGTGGCATCACGATCGCAACCTCACACGTAGAGTATGAGACGGAAGCCCGTCACTACGCCCACGTGGACTGCCCCGGACACGCCGACTACGTCAAGAACATGATCACCGGAGCGGCGCAGATGGATGGCGCCATTCTGGTCTGTTCAGCAGCAGACGGCCCCATGCCGCAGACGCGTGAACACATTCTGCTGGCCCGTCAGGTGGGCGTACCTTACATTGTCGTATTCCTGAACAAGGCCGACATGGTAGATGACGCCGAACTGCTTGAACTCGTCGAAATGGAAGTCCGCGAACTGCTGTCCAAGTATGATTTCCCGGGAGACGATATTCCGGTCATTATTGGTTCAGCCCTGAAAGCCCTCGAAGGCGATCAGAGCGACATCGGCGAACCCGCCATATTCAAACTCGCAGACGCCCTCGACAGCTACATTCCGCTGCCTGAGCGTCCGGTAGATAAGCCCTTCCTGATGCCGATCGAAGACGTCTTCTCGATTTCCGGACGTGGCACTGTGGTCACCGGCCGTATTGAGCGCGGCATTGTCAAAGTTGGCGATGAAATTGAAATCATCGGCATCCGCGACACCGCCAAGAGCATTGTGACCGGTGTGGAAATGTTCCGGAAGATTCTGGATCAGGGTCAGGCTGGCGACAACGTCGGTGTACTGCTGCGTGGCACCAAGAAAGACGACGTAGAGCGTGGCCAGGTACTGGCCAAGCCCGGCAGCATCAAGCCGCACACCCGTTTTGAAGCAGAAGTGTACGTCCTGTCAAAAGAAGAAGGCGGACGCCACACCCCGTTTTTCAATGGCTATCGTCCGCAGTTTTACTTCCGGACCACGGACGTAACGGGTGCTGTGGAATTACCGGAAGGCGTAGAGATGGTGATGCCTGGCGACAACGTGTTGTTTAAGGTAGCCCTGATTGCCCCGATCGCGATGGAAGAAGGCTTGCGCTTTGCAGTACGCGAAGGCGGCCGTACGGTGGGTGCTGGCGTCGTTTCCAAGGTGGTCGAATAATGGACAGTTCAAAAATTCGTATTCGCTTGAAGTCATACGACTACCGCATGCTCGATATTTCAGCAGCGGAAATCGTTGAAACAGCCCGGCGGACTGGGGCTCGGGTCTGCGGTCCTATTCCTCTGCCCACCAAGATCGAGCGCTTCACAGTGTTGCGTTCACCCCATGTGGACAAGAACGCCCGGGATCAATTTGAACAGCGGACTCATAAGCGTTTGCTCGATATTCTCGATCCCAATGATAAAACCGTAGATGCGCTGATCAAGCTGGATCTTGCAGCGGGTGTCGACGTCGAGATCAAGCTGTAATTTTAGAAAGGACAAGAAAATGGTAATGGGTCTGATCGGACGGAAAGTAGGTATGACGCGCATCATCTCTGATGATGGACGGGTTTTGCCGGTAACCGTCATTCATGTGGCACCAAACAAGGTGACCCAGATTAAAGATATCGCCACTGATGGTTACTGTGCCGTACAGGTGGCCTGCGGTGAACGACGTCCCCAAAGGGTAACGTCTGCACTGGCAGGACACTTCCGTAAAAGTGGTGTAGTCCCCGGTCGCTTGTTGAGAGAGTTTCGGGTTGATGATACCGGGGCATACAGCAGCGGAAGTGAAATTGGTCTTGATGTGTTTACCGCTGGTCAAAAGGTCGATGTAACTGGAACCAGCAAAGGTAAAGGTTTTGCTGGGGCCATCAAGCGCCATAATTTCCGGAGTAATCGCGCCAGTCACGGTAACTCACGGGCGCACAATGCACCGGGTTCCATTGGTTGTCGGCAGACCCCTGGGCGGGTATTCAAGGGCAAGAAGATGGCCGGTCATTTAGGTGATGAGCAGGTCACCACGCTGAACCTTGAATTGGTGCGCATTGATGAAGCTCGGCATTTGCTGATGATCAAAGGTGCTGTACCTGGTGCACGCGATGGTGATGTCATCGTGCGTCCTGCAGTGCGCGGTTAGGAGAGATAAATATGCAAGTCCAAAGTCTGGAAATTGCCAGTGGCAAAAACAGTCCGGTAGAGATTGCCGATGGTGTTTTTGACGTTCCCTACAACGAAGCGCTGTTGCACCAGGTGGTTGTAGCGCAAATGGCTGGAATGCGGGCTGCAACTGCGCACCAGAAAAATCGTTCTGCCGTGCGCGGTGGCGGTCGTAAACCCTGGAAGCAGAAGGGTACCGGTCGTGCCCGCGCTGGTACCACGCGCAGCCCAATCTGGCGTGGTGGTGGCAGGGTGTTCCCTGCTGGTGGTGAAAACTATCATCAAAAGGTCAATAAAAAAATGTGGGCAGGGGCCATGCGTACTGTCCTCGCCGAGTTATTGCGTCAGGGTCGGTTGCAGATTATTCAGCAGGAAGATTTTTCCGAAGCACGCAGTAAAAACGCCCGAGATTGGATTAATCAGGCCGGTGGTACGGATTTTCTCCTGGTCATGGGAGAAGTGCCCGTCAATTTATTCTTAAGCTTGCGCAATTTCCCGAGAGTCGGTATTGCGGGCTGGCAGGATATCGGTCCTGCAGATCTTCTCCAATATGGCCGTGTGCTGATGGATCAGGACGCAGTCATGAAATTAGGTGAGGTGTACGGATGAACGCAGAACGTAAATATCTGGTCCTTTTGGCCCCGGTCATCAGCGAAAAAAGCACCATGGTGCAGCAGCAGTCGAACCAGTTCGTGTTCAAAGTGGCGCGCGACTCTACCAAGCTTGAAATTAAGACAGCTGTTGAAAAACTATTCGAAGTTCAAGTGTTGTCTGTTCAAACCTGCAATTACATGGGCAAGGAAAAGCGTATGGGACGGCATGTTGGCCGCCGCTCTTCCTGGAAAAAGGCTTATGTACGTCTGGCCGAAGGCAACAGCATTGACTACGGCGTGGCCTGAGGAAAGGATCTAAAAAATGGCATTGATTAAAACCAAACCCACCTCTGCAGGCCGACGTTTTGTCGTTAAGAGCGTAGATACGCGTCTGCACAAAGGGGACCCGTATCCGACGTTGGTGGAATCCCAGTCACATAGTGGCGGACGTAATAATCATGGGCGCATCACCCGGCGTCACCAAGGTGGTGGGCACAAGTCACACTATCGTCTTATTGATTTTAAGCGCAATAAGTTTGACGTACCTGGTAAGGTGGAACGCCTCGAGTACGATCCCAATCGTTCGGCGCATATTGCTCTTGTTTGTTATGTCGACGGAGAACGTCGTTACATTCTGGCCACAAAAGGAATGAATGTCGGTGACGCCATTCTTTCGGCAGACCAAACGCCCATCAAACCCGGCAACTGTATGCCTCTGCGTGGAATTCCGGTAGGTTCAGTGGTACACAATATTGAAATGCGTCCGGGCAAAGGTGGACAGATTGCCCGTTCGGCAGGTGCATCTGCTCAGCTCATGGCGCGTGATGGAGAATATGCTCAATTACGTTTGCGCTCTGGTGAAGTGCGCAGAATTCATGTATCCTGCCGCGCTACCATTGGTGAGGTCGGCAATGAAGAACATGGATCTCAGCAGTTGGGTAAGGCCGGTGCCACGCGTTGGCGTGGTGTTCGACCAACCGTACGTGGTGTGGTAATGAACCCGGTAGATCACCCCCACGGTGGTGGTGAAGGTCGTACTTCCGGTGGTCGGCACCCGGTTTCACCTTGGGGGCAACCAACCAAGGGTTATCGTACCCGTAAAAACAAGCGTACAAGCAATATGATTGTACGACGTCGTTCGCGTTAGTGGTTAAGGGGATTTGACGTGCCACGTTCCATTAAGAAAGGTCCGTTCATTGATGAACATCTGGACCGTAAAGTACAAAGTGCACAGGCGAGTAGTAGCCGGCGTCCGATCAAAACATGGTCGCGTCGTTCCACTATTACCCCTGATTTCATCGGTCTGACCATCAGTGTACACAATGGTCGTCAGCACATACCTGTTGTGGTCAACGAGAATATGGTTGGCCATAAGCTCGGTGAATTTGCGCTGACACGGACCTTCAAAGGTCACGTGGCTGACAAAAAAGCCAAGCGTTAAAGGGGAATCAGATGAAATCATCAGCTGTACTTAAAGGACTTCAGATGTCTCCCCAGAAAGCGCGACTGGTTGCTGACCTGGTGCGCGGTAAACCGGTAGACAAAGCTTTGGAGATTTTGCAGTTTACGAACAAGAAAGCAGCATTGCCCATTCGTAAATGTCTCGAGTCTGCAATTGCAAATGCAGAAAACAATGAAGGTGCCGATGTGGACGCTCTTTTCGTCGAACAGATTCTGATTGACGGTGGTGCGGTACTGAAGCGCTTTGCGGCCCGGGCAAAAGGTCGGGGCTCACGGATCCTGAAACGGACCAGCCATATCACGATTGTGGTCGCAGAGAGTTAACTGAGGAAGCTATGGGACAAAAAACCAATCCAGTCGGACTGCGTCTGGGAATCATTAAGAATTGGAACTCCCGTTGGTACGGGAAGGGCGATTTCCAGGAAAAATTACTGGAAGATATTAAAATCCGCCAGTTCATTCGCGAGCGACTTTCCGGTGGAGCTGTTTCCGATATTATTATCGAACGTCCTGCACGGAGCGCGCGTATCACAGTACATACTGCGCGTCCTGGTATTGTTATCGGCAAAAAGGGCGAAGATATTGAAAAGTTACGTCATGATGTTCAAAAGCGCATGGGCGTTCCGGTTCATATTAACGTCGAAGAAATTCGTAAGCCCGAGTTAGATGCGCAACTGGTGGCTGAAAGTGTTGCCCAACAGTTGGAACGCCGAATCATGTTCCGTCGGGCGATGAAAAGAGCCGTCACCAATGCCATGCGATTTGGAGCATTAGGTATGCGCATTAATTGTGCCGGTCGATTGGGTGGGGCAGAAATTGCTCGTACTGAATGGTATCGGGAAGGGCGGGTGCCTTTGCACACCTTGCGTGCCGATATTGATTACGGTTTCGCTGAGGCGAAAACTACCTACGGTATTATTGGCGTCAAGGTATGGATTTTTAAGGGCGAGATTCTGGAATGGAGCACGGTACAAAATACCGGTGCTCACCAGAAGTAACGGGAGCTTCAGATGCTGCAGCCTAAACGTACGAAATTTCGTAAGCAACACAAGGGACGCAATCGCGGTATTGCGACACGTGGGAATAAGGTGAGCTTTGGCGAATTTGGTCTTAAAGCCATTGGCCGGGGACGAATTACCGCGCGTCAGTTAGAAGCCGCACGGCGTGCCATTAGTCGTCATGTAAAACGTGGCGGTCGGATATGGATTCGTATTTTCCCTGATAAGCCCATCAGTAAAAAACCGGCAGAAGTCCGTATGGGTAAAGGTAAAGGTAACCCTGAATATTGGGTAGCACTGATTCAACCTGGTAAAGTCCTTTATGAAATGGAAGGTGTTACTGAAGAAGTGGCCCGTGAAGCATTTGCTTTGGGTGCGGCCAAACTTCCAGTGCAGACCGTATTTGTAAGTCGGCGGGTGATGGGATGAAAGCGCAAGAAATACAAAAAATGGATCTGGCTGGCTGCCAGACTGAACTCATGCAATTGCTGGAAGAACAGTTTAAGCTCCGCATGCAGCATGCTACTGGTCAGCTCGCCAAGACCACACGGTTGCGCACAGTGCGCAGAGATATTGCACGTGTACGTACAGCGATTAGTGCCAAGAAGGGAGTGCAGTGATGAGTGAAGTAAAAAATCCCCGTAGTCTCGTTGGCACTGTGGTGAGCGACCGTATGGATAAAACCATTGTGGTTTTGGTCGAAAGGCGTATCCAGCATCCGCTTTACAAAAAATATATTCGTCGTTCCAAAAAGTTTCATGCGCACGACGCTGATAATGCCTGCCACATTGGTGACACGGTAAAAATTGAAGAGTGTCGGCCCTTGTCTAAAACCAAAAGCTGGCGTCTGGTGAATGTGCTCAGCCAAGGTGTTGTCGAAGGAGATAACGCATGATTCAGATGCAGACTAGATTAAGCGTAGCGGACAACAGTGGTGCGCGGGAAGTGATGTGCATTAAGGTTCTCGGCGGCTCGCACAGGCGTTATGCGGATATTGGCGATGTTATCAAGGTCAGCATCAAGGACGCAGTGCCTCGTGGTAAGGTCAAAAAGGGTGATGTTTACAATGCCCTGGTCGTCCGTACACGCAAAGGCGTTCGTCGTGAGGATGGTTCCTTGATCCGCTTTGATACCAATGCAGCGGTACTGCTTAACAATCAGTTGCAGCCTATTGGTACGCGTATATTTGGACCGGTAACCCGTGAATTGCGCGGGGCTAATTTCATGAAAATAATTTCGTTAGCGCCTGAAGTGCTGTAGGGGATGACCATGTTGAAGTTGCGTAAGGATGATGAAGTCGTGATTTTGGCCGGCAAGGACAAAGGAAAGCGCGGAAAGGTGCTGAAAGTTCTTCGTAGCGAATCACGAGTGCTGGTGGAGAAGGTGAACATGATCAAGCGTCACGTTCGTCCCGATCGAATGGGCAAGCCTGGCGGCATTGTCGAAAAAGAAGCGCCACTTCATATTTCCAATGTGGCTATTTTCAATGCTACTGCGGGAACTGCAGACAGAGTTGGTTATAAAACGCTGGAAGGCGAACGTAAGGTTCGGGTTTTCAAGAGCAGCGGCGAAGTTATCAGCGGCCGTTAAGGGTAAAATATAAAATGGAAGCACGTTTACATAGTTTGTACAAAAGCGCCATCGCCCCCAAGCTGATGCAGGATTTCGGTTATCAAAGCGTGATGGAAGTACCCAAGATTCTCAAAATCACTTTGAATATGGGTGTGGGTGAAGCGGTTGGCGACAAGAAAATTCTTGAAGCAGCCGTTGGCGACATGACAAAAATTGCGGGTCAGAAGCCAGTGGTCACTCGTGCCCGTAAATCGGTTGCTGCTTTCAAAATTCGTGATGGTTATCCAATTGGTTGCATGGTGACTTTACGCGGTCTGGTCATGTATGAGTTTCTTGATCGCCTGGTAACAGTTGCTATTCCCCGTATTCGCGATTTCCGTGGTCTGTCACCAAAATCTTTTGATGGCCGTGGTAACTACACCTTGGGTGTAAAAGAACAAATCATATTTCCTGAAATTGAATATGATAAAATTGATCGTTTGCGCGGGTTGGACGTGGTGTTCACTACCACCGCCAAGAATGATGAAGAGGGCCTTGGGCTGTTAAAAGCCTTCAAGATGCCCTTCCGGCCTTGAAGGGAGTTTGACGCGTGGCAAAAAAATCATTGATTGCAAAGTCCGAAAGGACCCCAAAGTTTAAGGTGCGTGCGTACCACCGTTGCAAATTGTGCGGACGTTCACGTGGTTACTATCGGAAATTTGGTCTGTGTCGTTTGTGCCTGCGTAAGCATGCCTCGGCGGGTTCAATTCCCGGTATTGTCAAAGCGAGCTGGTGAGGAAACACGATGAGCGTAACGGATCCTATTGCTGATATGCTTACGCGCATTCGAAATGCGCAACAAGTAAATAAAGCGAAAGTCTTAATGCCTGCTTCAAAACTGAAACGCGCCATTGCTCGCGTTTTGGTTGAAGAAGGTTATATTACCGATTTCCGGGAAGAAACCCAGGATGGTCATCCGGTTTTGAACCTGACTCTAAAGTATTATGCCGGAGCTGGGGTTATTGCCGAAATCCGTCGTGTAAGTCGACCGGGTGTGCGTATTTATCGGGGTGCTGATGATCTTCCCAAAGTTCGGGATGGATTTGGCATTGCCATCATTTCCACTTCGCAGGGCATCATGACTGATCGTGCGGCACGTACTGCCGGGATTGGTGGTGAAGTACTCTGCGTAGTCTCTTAAGGGAGATTCAGTATGTCTCGAGTAGGGAAACAGCCTGTTACTCTTCCTAAAGGTGTGGAAGTTCATGTGGCTGACAAATATTTGCATGTGAAAGGTCCCAAAGGTCAGATGTCCACGCCATTTCACTCCAGTGTCACGCTGCAAGTGGATGATGGAGTCGCTTCTTTAGCCTGGGCTGAAGGACAAAATGCTTTTGCCGGCACAATGCGCGCCTTATTAAACAATATGGTGCATGGTGTCTCGGTCGGTTTTGAGCAGAAACTCGAAATTATCGGGGTGGGTTATCGTGCGCAAGCAAAAGGTAAAACTCTGAGCTTGAGTCTGGGATTTTCACATCCTGTAGATTATCCGGTACCTGACGACATTACGATTGAAACGCCGACCCAAACAGAAATCGTGATCAAGGGTATTGATAAGCAGAAAATCGGGCAAATTGCCGCCGACATTCGTGCCTATCGTCCTCCTGAGCCGTACAAGGGTAAAGGTGTACGTTATGCGGGTGAAAATGTCCGTCGTAAAGAAGCCAAGAAGAAATAATGGTTGAGGCAGGTAATCATGAATAAAAATACATCCAGACTCCGTCGTGCACGTAAAACCCGCGCCCGAATTGCATCTCAGGCCAAACCAAGACTATGCGTCTTTCGTTCCGGAAAGCACATCTATGCCCAGGTCATTGACGATTCCAAGGGAGTCGTCATTGTCCAGGCATCCAGTGTAGAAGGTGAGTTGCGTGCAACTATGCCGCGTGGTGCCGATGTGGCTGCGGCAGTGACCATCGGTCAGCGGGTTGCCGCCAAAGCATTGGCTGCTGGTGTGAAGGAAGTCGCCTTTGACCGAAGCGGTTATCGTTATCATGGTCGGGTGCGAGCCCTGGCCGACGCCGCCCGCGAGGGCGGGTTGTCGTTCTGACGGAGATCTGAAAAATGGCAAGGGAAAATCGTGATAATCAGCCCAGCGATGGTATGCAGGAAAAACTGATTCATATCAATCGTGTATCTAAGGTAGTTAAGGGCGGTCGGCAATTTGGTTTTGCAGCACTGATGGTCGTTGGTGATGGTGATGGCAAGGTCGGCTTTGGTCGTGGTAAAGCCAAGGAAGTTCCTGCAGGTATCCAGAAAGCCACAGATCAGGCTCGTCGTTGGATGACGCAAATCCCTTTGATGCGTGGTGGTACAATTCCTTACCCGGTTGAGGGTCGTCATGGGGCTGCCCGCGTCATGTTGCGTCCTGCTCCAGAAGGTAGTGGCGTTATTGCTGGTGGAGCCATGCGCGCTGTCTGTGAAGCTGTAGGTTTGCGTAACGTGGTGGCCAAGTCTCTGGGTTCTAACAATCCTATTAACGTGGTGCGCGCAACTTTTGATGCGTTTAACAAGCTTTCCAGCCCCCAGGCCATCGCCATGAAGCGTGGGAAAAGCCTGAAGGAAATTCGAGGTGATGGAGGTCATGATGAGTAAACAGTTACGCATCACTCTGGTTAAAAGTTTAATTGGTGTGACCGAGAAACATCGGCGTGTTGTTGTCGGCCTTGGTTTGCGCCGCACCAACCATACGGTTGAACGTCCTGATACCCCCGAAATCCGTGGCATGGTTAATAAAGTGCCTTACTTATTGCGCTGGGAAGAGTTGTCATGAAATTAAATACGATAGCGCCTGCAGAGGGTGCCAAGAAAGATCGTCGTCGTGTTGGACGCGGGATTGGAAGTGGCCTCGGTAAAACCGCAGGTCGTGGTCATAAGGGCCAACATGCGCGTTCAGGTGGTTACCACAAAGTCGGTTTTGAGGGTGGTCAAATGCCCTTGCAACGCCGGATTCCTAAAAGAGGATTTCGGAATAGATTTGGTGCCCATACTTGCGAGGTGACCTTGGCCCAGCTGGAAAATGCGGCAATTGATGGTGTAGTAGATATGGAAGGGCTATTGTTGCGGCGCATTGTTCGTGGCAGTCCGGATGTTGTTAAGGTGATTATGACGGGCGAATTGAGCCAAGCTCTTACCGTACGTGGATTGCGAGTCAGTGCGGGAGCCAAGGCAGCCATTGAAAGTGCTGGCGGAAAGGTCGAAGAATAATGGCTGGGTTGCGTAACATTGCGGGTGCCGCACAGGGCGCTGGTAAGATCAATGAATTACGTAACCGCATTTTGTTTTTGCTGGGCGCCTTGCTGGTTTTTCGTATTGGCGCGCATATTCCGGTGCCGGGTATTGATCCGGCAGCTATGGCTTCTTTTTTCAATGAGCAGCGCGGAACCATCCTCGGCATGTTTAACATGTTCTCCGGTGGTGCCCTGTCGCGCTTAACAGTTTTTGCTTTGGGTATCATGCCCTATATCAGCGCTTCCATTATTTTCCAATTGGCTGGTTCAGTTTTCCCCAAGTTGGAAGAACTCAAAAAAGAAGGCGAGTCTGGTCGAAGAAAAATTACTGAATATACGCGTTATGCCACAGTTGGTCTTGCTCTCATGCAAGGACTGGGTATTGCTGTTGCTATTGAAAAAATGCACGCTGGCCATGTTCCGGTAGTGATTGATCCTGGCCCCTTGTTTTTGTTTACTACGACTATTTCTCTGGCCTGTGGTACCGTTTTCCTTATGTGGATCGGTGAGCAAATCACCGAACGCGGCATCGGCAATGGTATATCGCTGATCATTTTCGCGGGGATTGTCGCGGGACTTCCTGATGCTATCGGTACCACCTTTGAATTGATGCAGACCGGGCAGTTCCAGCCGCTATTTGTGGTTGCGTTGTTTGTTCTGGCTCTTCTGGTTACCGCGTTTGTAGTATTTATGGAAAGCGCCCAAAGACGTGTTCCTATTCAATATGCCAAACGTCAGGTTGGACGGAAAATTTATGGTGGCCAAAGTACGCACATGCCCCTCAAGGTGAATATGAGCGGCGTTATCCCTCCAATTTTTGCGACCAGCATTTTATTGTTGCCAGCTACTCTTTCGGGGTGGTTTGCCAATGTTCCCGGTATGGAATGGTTGGCGCGCTTCGGTCAGGCCTTAAGTCCGGGTTCTGCGCTTTATGTAGTCGTATTTACTACGGCGATTGTTTTCTTTGCCTTCTTCTATACGGCAATGGTATTCAATCCGCGTGATACGGCCGATAACCTCAAAAAATCTGGTGCTTTTGTGCCAGGAATCAGGCCAGGTGAACATACTGCCCGTTACATGGACAGGATTTTAACCCGCCTAACCCTGTGGGGAGCCATTTACCTGACCCTCGTATGTTTGTTGCCAGAATTTCTCATAGTTCAGTATAACGTGCCTTTCTATCTGGGCGGCACCAGCCTGCTGATTGTGGTTGTGGTGATGATGGATCTCATGGGTCAGATTCAAAGCCATCTACTCACGCACCAATATGAAGGGTTGATTCGTAAGAACCCCCTGAGTGGACGTTGATTTTGGCTAAGCACCTCATATTTCTGGGAGCCCCCGGAGCAGGTAAGGGTACCCAAGCGCAGCGCCTGGCTCAATATTTGGGCTTGCCTCATGTCTCAACCGGTGATATGCTCCGCGCCTCTGTTCAGTCTGGTAGTGATATTGGACGTCGTGCTGCTGCAGTGATGGATTCAGGCGCATTGGTCAACGACGAAATTATCATAGGTATTGTTGCAGAGCGTTTGACGTTGGAAGATGCGGCTGCCGGAGTGATTTTCGACGGCTTTCCGCGCACAGTACATCAAGCGAATGCGCTAGACAAACTATTGCAGGATGCCGGTGGTGACATATCTGCAGTACTGCATATTGCGCTGGATGATGAGGAAATTGTAGAGCGACTTTCAGGGCGGCGTGTCTGCTCTGGTTGTGGTTCCATTTATCATGAACGTTATCATCCTTCATTGGTCAGTGCGGTATGTGATCAGTGTGGGGGCAGTCTGGTCCAGCGTGAAGATGACCAGCCGGATGTGATCAGAAAGCGCTTGGCGGTTTATCAGGCGGAAACAGCTCCTTTGATCGCTTTTTATCACGATCGGCCAGCCTACCATCTGATTGATGGTCATGGTGAGGCGGATGATGTGTTTGCCAGAATCGTGGAAGCGGTGAGGGAAAAAGATTAGATGTCTAAAGAAGATACTCTGGAGATGCAGGGCGAAGTCATTGAAAACCTGCCGAGTGCAACTTTTAAAGTGCGCCTCGAAAATGGGTATGTAGTGAATGCACATATATCCGGCAAAATGCGTATGCATTATATCCGTATTTTGCCAGGAGATAAGGTGACTGTAGAAATGACGCCCTATGATTTGACCAAGGGTCGCATTATATATCGTGCCAAATAGGGGGTTGTAATGAAAGTTCGGGCGTCAGTAAAAAAGCTCTGTCGTAATTGCAAGATAGTTCGTCGTAACGGTGTCGTGCGGGTCATTTGTGTGGAACCCCGTCACAAACAACGTCAAGGTTAAGACGACTAAATTTATCAGTCTGTGGGTTCGTCCCACTTAGTCTTTTGGAGGAATTGCGGATGGCCCGCATCGCTGGTGTTAATATTCCAAACAACAAGCAAATTGAAATTGCTTTGACGTATATTTATGGTATTGGCAAAACTCGTTCGCAGAATATTTTGACTGCGGCTGATATTGCTTTTGATATGCGCGTCAAGGACATCAGCGAACCCGAGCTGGAACGCATTCGGGCTGAGGTCGCCAAGTTTCTGGTGGAAGGTGATCTCCGTCGTGAAGTGACCATGAACATCAAGCGATTGATGGATCTTGGTTGCTATCGCGGCATTCGGCACCGTCGTGGACTTCCTGTTCACGGTCAGCGTACCAAGACGAACGCACGGACGCGCAAGGGTCCTGCCAAATCGATCACTCGTTAACTAGGAAGATTCCAGTAATGGCGAAAACTCAGACAAACTCCCGTGTGCGGAAGAAAGTAAAGAAAAACGTACTTGATGGAGTAGCGCATATCTATGCGTCATTTAATAACACCATCATCACTATCAGTGACCGTCAGGGAAATGTCCTGACTTGGGCCAGTTCTGGTGGCTCCGGTTTCCGTGGGTCGCGCAAAAGCACCCCTTTTGCCGCTCAGGTGGCAGCGGAAAATGCGGGTAAAAAAGCGCAGGAATATGGTGTCAAGAATCTGGATGTAGAAGTGCGCGGCCCTGGGCCCGGACGGGAAAGTACCGTTCGTGCGCTGCATTCCATCGGCTTCCGCATTGCGAGTATTCGCGACGTCACGCCGATTCCCCATAACGGCTGCCGTCCGCCTAAAAAGCGGCGTGTTTAATTTTTAGGTGGAGGTAGTTAGTGGCTAAATATACGGGTCCCAGTTGTCGTTTGTGCCGTCGTGAAGGCGGCAAACTCTTTCTGAAAGGTGAAAAATGCTTTTCGGACAAATGTCCGGTAAGCATTCGTGCCTATGCGCCAGGTCAGCATGGCCAGCGCCGTGGTAGAGTGAGTGAATACGGCGGTCAGCTGCGTGAAAAGCAGAAAATTCGGCGCATTTATGGTGTTCTTGAAGGCCAGTTCCGACGTTACTTTGAGCGGGCTAGTCAGACTCGGGGAGTAACCGGTGAGACATTACTGCGTCTTCTCGAGCTGCGCTTGGACAATGTTGCCTATCGGCTTGGGTTTGGATCATCGCGTGCGGAAGCGCGTCAGGTTGTTCGCCATGGTCATGTTCTGGTGAATGGCCGCCGCGTAGATATTCCGTCTTATCAGGTTCGTGCTGGTGATGTGGTGAGTGTGGCTGAATCTGCCCGTCAACATGTACGGATTGTATCTGCGGTTGAAGCTGCCGGTGGTCGCGGGTTCCCTGAATGGGTGAGCATGGATGCCGCCACACTCAGTGCAACAATTAAAGCCGTACCGGCGCGTGAAGATATCGCACCGGATTTGAACGAACAGGTCGTCGTGGAGTTGTACTCTAAGTAAGACCGGGGGTTGAGGAACGCTTATGACTGATGTTGGTGATTTATTACGCCCGCAGGGCGTAGAAGTTGAAGAAATTTCCGCACGTCGTGCGCGCCTGTCTTTGGGCCCTCTGGAGCGTGGCTTCGGTCACACCTTGGGCAGTGGTTTGAGGCGCATTCTGCTTTCTTCGCTGAAAGGGGCGGCAGTGACCGAGGTGGAGATTGAGGGTGTTCTGCACGAATATTCCAGCATCGAAGGGGTGCAGGAAGATGTTGTAGATATTCTTCTCAATTTAAAAATGCTTGCGGTCCGCTCTCAGGGCCACAGTGATGTGATGGTTACGTTGCGTAAGCGTGGCCCGGGTTTGATGACTGGTGCTGACATTGTTTCTGAGCATGGCATTGAAGTGGCCAACCCTGATCAGGTCATTGCTACTTTGACCCGGGATGTAGAACTCGTCATGCATCTGCGGATTGACGATGGTCGTGGCTACGATGCTGCAGCTACCCGACGTCAGAATCATGAAAAACGCATTGGCGTCATGGCCCTGGATGCTAGTTTCAGTCCGGTTTTGAAAGTCAGTTATCAGGTCGAAAGTGCGCGTGTAGAACAGCGTACCGATCTCGATCGCCTAGTCCTGGATGTGGAAACTAACGGCGTCGTTGATCCGGTTTGGGCGGTTCAGGAGGCCTCACGGATTCTGCGTAGTCAGCTCGGTGTTTTGGCTGGTGCAGAAAACCAGCAGGAGCCTGAAGCTTCTCAGGTTCAAAACGGTCAGGACCTGATGCCTTTGCTGATACGTCCCGTGGACGATCTGGAGCTGACGGTGCGGTCTGCCAATTGTCTCAAAGCAGAAGATATTTTTTACATTGGTGATCTGGTTCAAAAATCCGAACAGGAGTTATTGAAGGCTCCTAATCTCGGCAAAAAATCACTCACTGAAATTAAGGAAGTGCTGGTGGCCCATGGCCTCAGTCTGGGTATGCGTGTTGAAAACTGGCCGCCAGAAAACCTGCCGCCCATTTCCGGGCGCAGCGCAGACGTTGATGTTAACGGCTAATGTTCAGAATTTGGTAGAGGGAAAGGGTTATGCGTCATCGCAAAAGTGGTAAGCAACTAAATAGAAATAGCAGCCATCGGCAGGCCATGTTTGCCAACATGATGGTGTCCTTGTTTCACCATGAACGTATTGTTACAACGCTTCCAAAGGCCAAAGAGCTGCGTCGCTTTGCCGAACCGATGATCACTTTGGCGAAGGATGCCACGGTTGCCAAACGTCGCCTGGCTTTTTCGCGCTTGCGTGATCGTCAGGCTGTAGTCAAGCTTTTTGATGATCTCGGCCCACATTATGCTGCGCGCCCAGGTGGTTATTTGCGTATTGTGAAATATGGCTTTCGTGCTGGTGACAATGCCCCTTTGGCTATTGTTGAATTGGTTGATCGTCAGGTTGCCACTGCCTGATATTGTCGGACCACGTTTTATTAAATCCTTATCGGCCCATGATGAAAATCTGGGCCGTTTTTTTTGTGCCTTTTTTCTGGCTTCTTGCTACACATTCAACATGACTATGTACTATAGTAGTCTGGTATCGTTGTGGTTATCTTCGATTCGCACGCTAAAAGGAGAAGTTTATGAAGAAGTTGACCCGTCGTGAATGGTTCCGGTCGAGTGGAAAGGTGGTTTTGGCGGCCGCAGTGGCACCGGCAGTACTGTCCAATATCGCAGAGGCAGCAACCAGCAAAGCCAGTCAGGCCTCAGTGCAGTATGTTACCCACCCTAACGGCAAAGAGATGTGCAGTAATTGCAAGTTTTTTATCCCTGGAGGCAAGCCTAACGAAGACGGAGCCTGCAAGGTAGTGTCCGGCAAAATTAGTCCCCATGGGTATTGCGCTGTTTATATGCCGAAAAAATAATTGCTGAATTATTGCTGTCCGGTACTGCCAAATCCGGCACTACCCCTTTCAGTGGCAGCAAACGCATCCACCACCAGAATTTCGGGGCGAATAATGGGTACCAGAACCATCTGCGCTACCCGTTCTCCCGGTTCAATGACGATTTCTTCTTGACTACGGTTCCATAGAGATATTTTTATGGGTCCCTGGTAATCCGCATCAATGAGACCTGTCAGATTTCCCAATACCAGTCCCTTATGACCAAGCCCGGAGCGGGGTAACAGGAGTGCGGTGATTCCAGGATCAGCGATGTGCATTGCAAAGCCTGCTGATACTAACTCCACGGTATTTGCCGACAGATGCAGGGGCTCATCCAGGCAGGCGCGTAAATCCATTCCGGCGGCGTCAGCGCTGGCATAATGGGGTAAAGGCCATTGTTTACCAATGCGTGGGTCGAGGAGGCGAATTTGCAAATTAGTCACGGGAATGATGAACCTCGCTGGCGAAGTGGATTTTGCTGATGTGGCGGATGAGTATTCTTGCCATATCAATTTTACGGCAAGCTGGAATTTCTATTTGTGTTTTATCGTGAAGTAGGGTGCAAGCATTGATTTCACAGCCCATTCCAGTCGTGTTGCTGCTGATGTCGTTGACAATAATGGTATCGGCCCCCTTGCGACTTGCCTTGGCGCGTGCTGAATCCAAGTGATCCCGGGTTTCTGCAGCAAAGGCAACAATGACGCGTGGGCGTTGGGGATGACGATGAATGCTGGATACGATATCTGGATTCAGCGTCAACGCAATTTGCTCAGGCACTGCTGATTTGGGCGTTTTATGTAGGCTTTGCAGAGTGGGTCGATGGTCTGCAACCGCCGCATTGGCAATCAATAAATCCGTGGGTATTTCCAGGCTATGCAGGCAGGCCTCGAGCATCTCCTGAGCCGAGGTGATATCTTCGCGCAGAACCCCCGGCGGCGTTGCTTCATGACTGGGACCGCTGATGAGTCGTACCTGCGCACCAGCTTCGGCACAAGCCTGAGCGAGGGCAAATCCTTGTTTGCCGCTTGCCCGGTTGGTCAGTCCCCGGGCTGGATCCAGGCTTTCCCAGGTGGGGCCTGCTGTAATCAGTATTTGCTTTCCAGAAAGTGTTTTGCTGGCCAGAGCCAGGCGTAGTTGGCCAACTATCTGCTCTGGTTCCAGCATGCGTCCCGCGCCTTCTTCGCCACAAGCTAACACCCCGGTTTCAGGACCTAAAAAATGGGCGCCAAATTCAAGCAGTCGCTGGACATGCCCCTGGGTGGCGGGATGCGCCCACATACTGGCATTCATGGCCGGTGCAAGAAAAATGGGGGCGCGCGTGACCAGCAGCAGGGTACTGAGTAGGTCATCGGCAAGGCCCAGGGAAAAACGTGCAAGACTATTTGCCGTCACCGGCGCCACAATAATGGCATCCGCCCAGCGGGCCAGGCGAATATGATCCATTGCGGCTTCTTCCTCAGCGGCAAATAGATCCTGGCGTACTGGCTGACCACTCAGGGCTTGTAAAGTGATGGGCGTTACAAACTGCTTGGCACTTTGGGTCATGACTACGCGTACTTCGGCACCCAGGCGCAGCAAATGGCGGACTATTTCCGGACTTTTATAGGCCGCAATGCTGCCACAGATTCCCAGCAGAATTCGTTTGCCAGCCAGGGGCTCGGTCGTGTTGAATAGGGTTTCTATCATGATATTCCCAGTTTAAGGGAAGGAGGGAGCAAATGGCTATTACTGATTGGCCGCTGGACGAGCGGCCGCGCGAAAGATTATTGCAGAAAGGGGCGCAAAGTTTGTCTGATGCCGAACTTTTGGCAATTTTTCTGCGGGTTGGTGTGAAAGGTAAAAGTGCAGTGGATGTATCCCGGGAATTACTGCAAATATTTGGTGGGTTGCGGGCCTTGCTGACGGCTACCCGGGATCAGTTTTGTGCGAATCATGGTATGGGTGATGCGAAATATGCTTTACTGCAGGCAGTATTGGAGATGGGACGACGGCATCTGGCAGAAGATTGGCAGCGAGGTAGTTGCCTGGATTCCCCACAACGCGTTCGCCAGTATTTGTCGGCCAGTCTGCGCGATCGCGGCCGGGAAATATTCGCAGTCATTTTCCTGGATCATCGCCATCGGGTTTTAAAGCTCGAAGAAATGTTTTTGGGAACCATAGATGCTGCGACAGTCCATATTCGGGAAGTGGTGAAGCGCGCGCTGGAGTTGAATGCGTCCGCCTTGATTGTCGCGCACAATCATCCTTCCGGCGTGGCGGAGCCGAGCTCTGCTGATCTCGCCCTGACCCGGCGTCTGGAAAGTGCCATGCAACTACTGGAGTTGCGTTTGCTGGATCATTTTATTGTCGGTGAAGGTGAACCCTTGTCTTTGCGCGAGCAGGGGGGTTGGTGAATAAAAATAAACCCATCTGGCAGCGCGCTCTATATGCTCTGCGCGGGCTGAAGATTGCCGCACGGGAAGAAGCCAGCTTTCGTGCAGAATTATGGGCGGTGCTGGCGGCCGTGGCGTTTTTGCTTTGGGCGCAGGTTGCTTTATGGTGGTGGGGCTTGGCCTTGCTGTGGATGGCCATGCTGTTGGCCGCCGAGTTATTAAATAGTGCAGTAGAGTCGTTGGCAGATCTGGTCAGTCCCGAATTTCATCCCCTGGTTGCCCGCGCCAAGGATTGTGGGGCAGCAGCAGTTTTTGTTTTGAGCAGCGTCGGTGTTGCTCTGCTGTTACTGATTTTGTCGCAACATTTCCGTGGAGGGGGTGGATAAGATGGGTGTTATTTTACCCGGTGTGCTGTTACTGCCTATAATGGTTATATATGCAGGTTGCGGCGGGGCTTATGGAAGCCACAGGCTGGCTGCCGGAAAATTGCAAAACGTAGGGAGGAAGAATGGGTATTGACGCAGGCATTACCGTTATTGCTGTTGTCTTGATCATTATTTTGCTGATCATTGCGGTGACTGCGGGCGTATTTATTCGGACCTTTTTGCGTTTGGAAAGATTGCTGGCCCGTGCTGAACAGGATGTTGGTCCCCTGATTTTTGAGCTCAAGTCTGCCTTGGTAGACATTAAGAAAATGACTCAGGTTGGTCGCACGCAGATGAATCGGGTGGATTCCACCATGAAATATCTCAGTCGGGAGATCATGGAAACCACCGAAACCCTGGTACAGCCTGTACAGGAACTCGGTATGTGGTACCGGGCTTTGCGTACAGGTTGGCGCTATTTTTCACGAAAACGTTAAAGCCGGAAACGGCGAGGAGAAAAGCCATGAGAAACGCAGAAGGTTTTGTAGTGGGGATTCTGGTAGGTGCAGTCGGCGCCTTGTTGCTGGCACCAGCCAGCGGTGCGGAAACCCGCCAGGAATTGCGTAAGGCGATGGACAAGGGTAGGGAGCGGTTTTATAACCTCGAATCTTTGGCGGAAGAACGCATTGCGGTGTTGATTGATGAAATTCAAGAAAAAACCGCTCGATTGATGGATGCTGGCGGAGATCTGATGGAATCCAAACGTGAAGATTTGCTGGAGGCCATCCAGGTAGCCAAGCGGGCTCTGGCCGACGAACGGGACATTCTTACCAGAAGCACACGTGCCCGCCGGGAAGTGCTGTTGGAAGAAGAAGAGAACATCTGATCTCAGTGTTCGACGCGTGACTTTTTATGGTGTAATCAATCATTTCATGGTGCAGTTGCGGGTCGGGACGGCTATGATGTGCAGACCGAATTCTTAAGGAGATACAGATGGCTGATAAATTGTTGATGGTTATGGTAAACACCGATCCTTCCAATCCCCAGGAACTGGGCGCGCCTTTCTTTCAGGCTACCGTTGCTGCCGCAATGGATTTTGACGTGGAAGTGGTGTTGACCGCCCGTGCCGGTGAGTTGGCCAAAAAAGGTGTAGCGGAAAAAATGTTCGTGATGCCTGGCAGTCCTAAAAGTGTCTACGATTTTATCAAGGATGCCCATGAGGCTGGCGTAAAGTTTTTTGTCTGCACCCCGACTCTGGAATTGTGGGACTGCACCAAGGAAGATTTGATTCCTGAAGTGTCCGACGTGGTCGGTGGCGCTTATGTGATTGAGCAGGCCATGGACGACGACGTGGTCACCTTTACGTATTGATGCCAAGATGACACCTACCCATTTGGGGCCCGCTGAACATCTGTTCAGCGCGGAAGAGGTGGAAGCGGCCATCCAGAGGATGGCCGTTGCCATTAATAAGGATCTTGAACATCTGACCCCGCATCGCCCGGTGGTGCTGCTTTGTGTATTGACTGGCGCCATTGTCGTGGTGGGCCAGCTCATGCCGCATTTGCATTTTCCCATGACGCTGGATTGTGTACAGGTCAGTCGCTACGGTTCAGAAACCAGTGGTGGCGAGTTGCAATGGCGTACGCGTCCCAAAGAGTCTCTCGCGGGGGCTGTTGTGCTCCTTGTGGATGATATTCTGGATGAAGGTATTACCCTCAAATCCATTCAGGATTATTGCATGGCAGAAGGTGCTGTGGCGGTGCATACAGCGGTGATGGTGCGCAAGATGCGGCCGCGATCTATTGATCTGCAGGTGGATTATGTCGGTCTGGAGGTTCCAGATCAGTTCGTGTTTGGCTATGGTCTGGATGCCCGAGGTCTGGGCCGTAATGCCCCAGGAATTTTTTTCCTCCCGGAGGATCACTGAATGGGTGTGGTCGGCATTATTGGTGGAAGTGGTTTAACGCGACTCAATAATCTGCAAATTCGTAATCGCCGAGTGGTGCGCACGCCGTTTGGTGAGGCTTCCGGCCCCCTGACTTTTGGTGATCTGGGCGGGCAGGAAGTGGTTTTCCTGGCTCGGCACGGTTACGGGCACACCATTCCCCCGCACCGGGTGAATTATCGTGCCAATATCTGGGCCTTGCACCACGTGGGTGTGACTCATGTGGTTGCCGTGGCGGCGGTGGGTGGTATCAGTGCAGCCATGCAATCCGGGGTGATATGTGTTCCGGACCAATTGATTGACTACACCAGCGGAAGGCCTGGCACTTTCTTTGAAGGTGGCGAAAGCATGGTGGTCCATATTGATTTTTCCGAGCCCTACTGCGGACGTATTCGTGAACGTCTTTTAGAAGGGGCCAAGGTTTCTGATGTGGGGGTGGTAGATGGGGCTACCTATGCGGCTACCCAAGGTCCCCGTCTGGAAACCATTGCGGAAATTCGGCGCATCGAAAAAGATGGTGGAGATATTGTGGGCATGACCGGTGCACCGGAGGCGGTCTTGGCCCGCGAGATCGGTCTTTGTTATGCACCATTATCGTTGGTGGTCAATCCGGCCGCTGGCAAATCCAGCGAGCCCATCACCATGGAGGCCATTGACGCCGTCATGCATGAGGGCATGGAAAGAGTCCGGGCGATTCTGGCCAGTACGGTGCCTCTGCTGGCTGATTGCCCGCAATGTGACTGCGGCGTTTCAGTAGGCCCGGAAGCACTTAAACATTTGCACAGTCGGCGTAAATAACGAGCGGCAAAAAAAGGCAGATCGTCAGTCAGATCTGCTTTTTTAACTTTCAGCGTAAAGTGACCAACTCTTCCGAGCTGGTGGGATGAATGGCGATGGTATCGTCAAAATCCTTTTTGCTGGCGCCCATGCGTAAAGCCACTGCAAAACCCTGCAACATTTCGTCGACGCCATCGCCAATGGCATGCAAACCGACAATTTTTTCTTCCCGTCCTACGGTCACCAGTTTCATGGCGGTTTTTTCAGGGTCTTCGGAAAAGGCCCGCAACATCGGGGTAAAACGGGTTTGGTAAACCTTGACGGCTTCATCTCCGTAAGTTTCCCGCGCGGCCGTTTCGCTGAGGCCTACCGTGGCGATGGGGGGATGGCTAAAAACCACCGTCGGCACCAGCGTGGCATCCAGGTGGCGTTCGGACTGCTGGTTGAATAAACGATCCGCCAGTCTTCTCCCGGCAGCAATAGCTACCGGGGTCAGGGCGGGAGCGCTGGTCACGTCGCCCAACGCATAAATGCCAGGAATAGTGGTGTTTTGGAAAGCATCCACAGGAATAAATCCTTGCGCGTCTTTGGTAATACCCGCATTTTCCAGCCCCAATTCCGCACTGTTTGGACGTCTGCCAATCGCCCAAATGACGGCATCCAGTCCGCCCAGGCACTCTCCATCCTGAAAGTGCAGGCATAAACCATCAGGGCGTTTTTCCAGCTCACGCACCTGACGCTGGGCCAGCAAATTGATGCCTTGATGGAGCATGGCGTCCATCAGATGTTCACGGAGCATCGGTTCGAAATCATTCAGAAAATGCTTGCGTCGCATAAGTAGTGACACATCACTGCCCAACGCATGCAAAACGCCAGCCAGTTCCACGGCAATATAACCGGCTCCGACAATGGCGACACAGCGTGGAGCGTATTCCAACTCAAAAAAACCGTCCGAACTGATACCCAGCTCGGCCCCGGGAATATCCGGCCAGGTGGGTTGGCCACCGGTAGCGATGAGGATGTGCGGGGCACGCAGAATCTTGCCGTCTACTTCCACCTGATTTTCGTCATGAAAACGGGCATGTCCGCGAATCAAGGTGACGCCATTACCATCCAGTCCCTGTGCATAGCGGGCATTGAGGCGATGAATATACGCGTCTCTTTTGGCCTTGAGCCGTTCCCAATGAAAACTGGAGGCGACTGCATCAAAACCATAGTCTTCTGCCATCCGCATTTGTTCGGCCAGGTGAGCAGCATTCCAGAAGATTTTTTTAGGCACACAACCGACATTGACGCAGGTGCCTCCCAGTGGTCCTGCTGCGATCAATGCGGTTTTGGCCCCATAGCTGGCTGCCCGGTTGGCCGTGGCAATACCGCCACTGCCGCCGCCAATGACAATTAAATCATAATCCTGATTCACGCTGGTTTCTCCTTGTTTTGCTGCGTTTATTCCGGCTTTCTGGATATTAACCCGACAGCTGGTGGGGAAGCTTTGCCGCGACTTTGGCCCGCGCCGTTGTTGTTCTTGGTGAAATCCTGCGCCCGTCAGGAGAGCTGTTTGAGCCCAAAGGGTGAGTTCTCTCCTGACAGCAGGATGAACCTTAGAACAACAGGCAAGGGACGTTGGCGCAAAAAGCTTCCCCACCAGCTGTCGGGTTCAGGTTAATACAAATTTATTTACCTAAAAACTTCTCCAGATCATCTGCGCCACCAATATGGTGTCCGCCAATAAACACCTGGGGTACCGTCGAGCGGCCACTGACTGCACGAATACTGCGCGAGCTGATGCCCGTCCCCATGCCGGTGTGGATTTCCTCGAAAACCATATTGCGTTCTTTTAACAAGGCTTTGGCCCGGGCGCAATGCGGGCAACCTTCACGCGTAAAGACGGTAATAAATTCCGGATCCTTGGCCTCGGGATTAATGTAACGCAACATGGTATCTGCGTCGGAGACTTCAAAGGGATCTCCGGGTTTGTCAGGCTCAATAAACATTTTGGTAATGACGCCATCCTTGACCAGCATGGAGTAGCGCCACGAACGCTTACCGAATCCCAAATCGCTTTTGTCCACCAGCATACCCATACCCTGGGTGAAATCACCATTGCCATCGGGAATCAGGCGGATATTTTCTACGCCCAATTCCTTGGCCCAGGCATCCATCACAAAAGCATCGTTCACTGAAAGGCAGATAATTTCATCAACACCGTTTTCCCGAAAGGTCGGAGCCAATTCGTTGTAACGGGGCAGATGGCTGGAGGAGCAGGTGGGGGTATAAGCACCGGGCAATGAAAACACTACGACAGTTCTGCCCTTGAAGAGGCTGTCACTGCTCATGTCCCGCCACTGATTGTCGACGCGGGTGCGAAAAGTGGCTTGTGGAACCGGTTTACCTTCCATACTGGTGAGTTTCATAACGATCTCCTTGTGCGGTTGTGGAAACAGTGCATCACGATATGTTTTGCACTATGAATAATAGTAGAATAAGTCTAAATTAAATGCAAGAATCATTTGCTGAACATCTCCCAGCAGCAAAGCTATGGATTAACCACACGACCAGCCAAGAAAATGCGCTGCAGTATCCAGTCCGCCATAGCGAATCTGAAAATCGGCCTGGGCGCGGACAACCGCCTTGGCATGATAGGCAATACCCACGCCTGCCTTGCGTAACATTGGCAGATCATTGGCGCCATCGCCAATGGCAATGCAGTGACTGGCATCGGTTCCGGCACTGATGGCCAGCAAATCGAGAATGTCAGCCTTGGCGTTGGCATCGATAATATCACCCAAAACCTGCCCGGTGATTTTACCATCGACAATCTCCAGGGTATTGGCAAAGGCATAATCCAGATCCAGCATTTCCTGGAGATGACGGGTAAACTGGGTAAATCCACCGGAAACCACGCCAGTTTCCAGACCCTGCGCCTTGGCCGCCTGGATGAGTTCACGGGCTCCTGGACTGAGTTGCAGGCGTTCGCGAATGATGGCGTCGATGGTGCTGGCGGGTGTTCCCTGGAGCAAGTGCACGCGCTCGCGCAGGGAGGTTT
>NZ_JABELD010000029.1 GCF_018853445.1 Acidithiobacillus concretivorus | reverse complement strand
CCACGGCGGAACCAATCCTAACGCGAGAGAAAACAGCTCTTCAGGGACCATCAGCTAACTCCAATTCAGGGCACGACCGCTCCACAGCATTCTACCCCCTACCCACTCAATCTGACGAAGAGCCTTAAACGGAATCAAAAATCCGAAAGATATTTTCTGCTTAAGTAAAAACATACCCGCAATCCCAGAAAATATAAAACCAATTGATACCGCCAATGCGGGTAAAACAATATATTGGTCTATGATATTTCCTGATAATTTGAAAAAATAAGAAAAAACAATAATAATCGACAACGAAACGAAAAAACTGAATGAAACTAAATCACTATAGATGCGCCTAATTTTTGAAAAAATAACTTCAGAATTAGATTTTCCTATTATTATATAAATAGGGATTAGAAAATTAGCAGTAAGATAAGTAGTACCATTTTTTCTCGTTAAATTAAAAAACAGCTTGTCAAACATGATATTCTCTTTTTTAGTTGATCGCCATTTCAAGGGACAAACTGAGATCCATCTTACCTGGATGAAGCATGTTAATGAAATTCATGTGGGCACGATAAATAATTATCCTTGATACCTTTATTTATTAATCTTATCAATCCATATTTTTATCAAGCCTAACAGGATACGAAGCATCAATAACATAATGATAGAAAAACAACATATGATTACATATGCTGGCAAGCTTCCTGTAGGCCATAAAAAATAAATTATAAATGGTCCACATAAAAGCAGCATAAAACTTATTAATCTATTTCTTGGTTTTGCGGCCATACATGCTCCACTGCACCATATAAAATTAGCGCTTCAAAAACTCCATCAGCATTAGGCCAATATTTTCAATTTTAGTGATACCGATACATGTGCTTTACCGCTGCAGTGAAAATATTGCAGGACCATTGCTGCATGTTAATTGATTGTTTGAGATACATTTTATATCTCAAACATTTGCAATTCCTTGCGGCAATGGCTGCAACCACCGGCATCTTTATTAGCTCGCTTCCTTCTTCACTGGCTGGTCAATGACGCAGATCGGATACCGCAAATCCCTCCTGACTGATGGCATAAGCCTGACTGACGAGCTTATAGAGGTCGAGATACTGTTCCGGGCTATACACCATATGGGCCAGTGCCATCTGGTAGGTCACCTGCAATTGCTCGGCACTGAGGGGTTTAATGGTTTCGGTAAATGTCCCTGCGGCATTCTTGACCTGTTCGCTGTGTTTCTGCACTTTCCAGGAGAAGCCCTTGGGCAAGGTCACATCCGTGCTCCATTCACCGTGACCATAGGGCATGAATGCCGGATATTGGACGGTGGGACTGCTGAGCCGGGCGGTCAGATTGCGCAGGGAAGCCGTATTCAGGCCATAGTGCAGATGGATGCGCGACCCATTGCCGAGGGGAACGCCGGGTGCGGTCTGCCATTTGGCCTGAATGGTGAAGGGATCCTGAAGGCTATGGGTAGGAGAAGTGCTCAGAGAACTGTTCTGGGCCATGACCCCCGCCTGAGCCAATGCCTGATGCAGGACGGCTCCATATTCACTCATGGGTACCCGGGCCAGCAGGTCTTTCCAGATCCAGGCACCATAACCGCTCAGGTGGAGGGACTCGCTGGCGTCCAGGCTGCCATCCGCGTGAACGCTGACTTGTTCTGTGCCGGTCATACCACTGGCTTCGGGACCATTGCCGGGGGTAGTGGCCATTTTTGAGCGATCGCTCACCAGAATGACCGGATGGTAGACATCCGGAAAAGGAATGGTGCCCATGGGGGCGTAACCCGAGGTGGCATCCAGATAGAGATCATACTGAGGGACATAGACGATGACATGATTGAAACGCTGGATATTGGCAACTTTCTGCAGACCGAAATCATTCCCAGCCCCAATAATGACCGGCTGGGCTTCAATATGCCGGGCATGCAACAGAGCCACCAATAAAGCGGCGGCGGCCTTACAGTCGCCATAGCGCTGTGTCAGGGTCGTATCGGCCGGATACGGTTTATAGCCACTGAGGCCCGTTTCCACCCCGACCCAGCGGATATGATGGACGGTCCAGTCATAGAGGGCTTGTACAGCGTCCTTGCCGGTTTTGTTTCCGGCGATTTTATCCGCCAGTTTCTGCACTTCCGGCGTTACTTTTTCGGCGGGTTCGGCGTATTTCCAGTAGGCATCACCAATGGCTTCCCAGTTGGGGAAGGTGCTGAGCGTGAAGGTCGGGCTGACCTGATAGGGGCTCACGGCATTGGGCTGCAAGGGTTCGGGATGCGCTTGCTGGAGTGTGGCACTGATGGTCTGGGTATTTCCCTGAACGCTGTGGGTGACCTGATAAGCGCCGGAGCCTGCCCAGTGCAGTTTCATATCCGCCGGAGCATGTACCACAATGTGGACCTGATCGGCTTGCAGGAAGTATGGGACCGTATGACTGATACTGACCTGATTCGGGAAATACGGTTTTTTGAAATCTTCCTGCCAGTCCGAAACCAGATCATCCCCTACGGCAACATGGGGGAATACCACGGTGATGGCCTTGGCGTCACTGAACTCCGGAGCATCCGCAACGACCGGCAGGGTCCGGATATAAATCCTATTTTTGTCAACAACGTACTTTTTTCCGGATGGGCTGACGGTGTAAGCGCTGATGACCTGCAAATCCGCCATTTTGGCCGGGTACTTTTTATGAAACTGGGCAAGACTCTGGACGCCGAAGTGGCTGAGCGGCGAAATAACTTCGTGAATCCGGGCGGTGTAACTGCCCTTGGGATGGAGGGTGTAGGTGGCATCATAAGCCACAATCTTGAAAGGCAGTCCCTCGGTGGCCGCCTGGGCACTGGAAAAAGCGCTGAAACCCAGCACGCCGATAGCAACTGCCAAAGGTAGTTTGCGAATGGATAGCATTGCGGCTCCTAATTTCGGCTAATACCGATAGTCTGTGGACTAAAACCTATATGTTGAATTAACCATAACACAGCCATGTTACAGTTTTATGAATCTATTCTTACATTTTCATACGTCACAAAAGACGCGTTGATTGCCCGTGAGCTGCGAACAGTGCTACCACCTTCTTGTCGAAGGAAACGAAAGTTTCACCACCGAGCCAATTTCCTTCGCAGGCAATAACGCCATCGGCAAAGTCTCCGTCTGCGTCGAGCTCCAGTGTACGCATGCAACGGCTTTTCTTTAGTGTACACTTGTGCAATAGTGGGCTATGAAGTTCACTTGGGACGACAAAAAGCGGCAAATCAACCTGCGCGATCATCACGTGGACTTTGCCGATGCCGTCGGGGTCTTTTTTGATGACCGCGCCCTGACGACAGAAGACGTAGATGCCGAAGGCGAGCAGCGTTTAGTGACGATGAGGCGGGACTTCCTGGATCTAGTACTGATCGTGGTGTACACCGAGCGCTATGAAGATGAAATACGCCTCATATCTGCCCGTAAAGCCAGTCCAGGAGAACGTAAAGCTTATGCAGGAGGTGTGACACCATGAAAGCAGAGTATGATTTCAGCCAGGCCCAGCGGGGTGCCGTCGCCGTAGAGCCGGGGAAAACACGCGTGACTATCCGGTTAGATAACGACGTGCTGGACTGGTACAGAAAGCAGGCGCAGGAACATGGCGGCAATTATCAGACCGCGATCAACGCCACTTTACGGGAACAGATGACCGCGCAGGATGGGGCACTGGAACGGGTGTTGCGGCGGGTAATTCGTAAAGAAATGCTGGTCTGATTGTAATGTCTCATAATACCCGGTTTTGCGGCTTGCCGGGCATGAGGAGAATCAGTACATTAGCGATATTGGGGTTTCAAAACCAATGCGGGATTTGAACCCATGAAAGCATATATCATCACCAAACACGCACAAGAAGAAATGGCTATTCGGGGGATTCCTGAATCCATTTTGGATGTGGTTATGCAGACGCCAGGAGAGGTTGTGCCGGAGAAAGCGGAATTGGTGGCTTACCAATCGGTGATCAGTTTTCCCGAAGGCCCCATGCTGCTGAGGGCTATCGTGGCAGACCAAGACCAACCTATGCGGATTATTACTGTCTATCGTACCAGCAAGATAGAGAAGTATTGGAGGGGATCATGAAAGTACGCTACGACCCGGACACGGATACGCTAACCATGAGGCTAAGTGAGCATCCCGTTATGGAAAGCGACGAGGCCAGCCCCGGCGTCATTTTGGATTATGATGAGCACGGGAATGTGGTAGGCATCGAAATACTGAAAGCTTCCCACGGCGGTGCCGTCCTGCAGACCATTGAGTATGCCTACGGCGCGGCATAAGCATTGGACAAAACAGCGCATGTAGCCACTCCGCCGCTTTCTCTACTTGAAGGGCCGGGCTTCCTGCTGGATGCAGTTCATTGAGTCATAGGGGATCAGCTTTCAAGTGTCTGCAGAACACCATTCTGCAGGCGCAATACCCGCCCCATATGCGCCGCCAGCGCGGGCTCATGGGTGACAATAACCAGCGCAGTGCCCAGTTCCCGGTTGAGGCTGAGCATCAGGTCATGGACACTCTCGGCTGATTCACTGTCCAGATTTCCCGTCGGCTCATCCGCCAGAAGCAGGGCCGGTCGGGTTACCAAGGCACGCGCCAGGGCCACCCGCTGCCTTTCGCCTCCGGACAACATGCCCGGCTTGTGCTGCAAACGCTCACCCAGACCGACCCGTGCCAAAATCTCTTCGCCCCAGGCCTGCACCGAATGCCGAGGCACCCGACGAATCAGGAGCGGCAAGAGCACATTTTCCAGCGCGGTAAACTCCGGTAACAGGCGATGTAACTGATACACAAAGCCGACACTCTGATTGCGCAGGCGGCTGCGCGCAGATTCCCGAAGTTTGTAGATTTCCTGGCCAAGAATGCGAACCACACCCCCCGAGGGTTTTTCCAATCCCCCCATCAGATGCATCAGGGTACTTTTACCTTGCCCCGATGCGCCGACAATGGCCAGGCTTTCGCCTTTGCGGATTTGCAAATTGACGTCGCGGATGACATCTAACTTGTCTCTGCCAATGGCAAAACTCTGACGCAAATGCTCTACGGACAAAACCCATTCATCATTCATAGCGTAAAGCCTCCGCCGGAGCGACCCGTGATGCCCTCCAGGAGGGGTATAAGGTGGCAATCCAGCTCATGATCAGGGCAGCCACGGCCACATGCACCACATCCCAGGGTTCGAGCTTGGAGGGCAACTGACTGATGGAATACACCTCTGGAGAGATGAACTGGGTATGCAGTAATTGTTCAAGGGCGGGCACCAGAGTGGGGATATTCAGGGCCAGCAGGACGCCAAAAAACACTCCCAGCAAAGTCCCGACCAGGCCGATTACTGCCCCCTGCACCATGAAAATCAACATAATACTGCGTGGCGTGACGCCCAGGGTGCGCAAAATGGCAATATCGGTTTCCTTGTCGGTCACCACCATGACCAGGGTCGCCACAATGTTGAAAGCCGCCACCGCAATAATCAGGGATAAAATGACGAACATGACCAGTTTTTCCATGCTCAGGGCCTTGAAAAAGTTTTCATGGGTCTGGGTCCAGTCCTGAATATAAAAGGCGGGCCCCAGTTGTTTCTGGAGATGGGCGGCAAAAGCCGGTGCATCAAAGGGATTTTTGATCTGCATACGCAAGCCGGTCACCCCTTTATCCAGCCCATAAAGACGCTGGGCATCGCCCAGATTGATATACGCCATACCACTGTCGTAGGCGTAAATACCCACAGAAAACAGACCGACCACGGTAAACTGGCGCAACGACGGACTCACCCCCAGAGGAGTGACTCCGCCCTGAGGCGAAATCAGGGTGATTTTATCGCCTACGGTCACCCCCAATTGCCGGGCCAGAGCCGTACCCAGCACAATACTCCAGGGATGACTTTGCAGGCTTTGCAGCTTGCCCACTTTCATGTCCTTGGCCAGCTTGTCCACGCCCCCTTCCAGGGTAGGATCAATGCCCTCAATCATCGCCCCACTGACCAGACCATCATGGGAGATCAGCGCCTGCGCCTGCACATAGGGTGCCACTCCAGTCACATCCGGCACCCGCGACAAACGTCGGGTAGCGGTCTGCCAGTCCATGACCGGCACCCCGTTACCCTGAATGATGACATCAGATGTCACCGCCAGGATGCGCGAGCGCAGAGTGTGATCAAAACCGTTCATGACGGCCATGACCGCAATCAGTGCGGCTACCCCGATGACCATTCCGAGGATGGCCGTTCCGGTAATAAAAGAAATGAAATGATTATTTCTTTTGGCCCGGGTATAGCGCAGCCCGATCCACAACTCATAAAGGCGCATGATTATTCCGGTCGCAAGTGCGGGAAGAGAATGACTTCACGAATACTGGGCTGATCCGCCAGCAACATGACCAGACGATCAATACCCAACCCGACGCCCGCAGTGGGCGGCATTCCATACTCCAGGGCGCGGATATAATCGGCATCATAGAACATGGCTTCTTCATCACCGGCATCCTTGGCCTCTACCTGGGCGCGGAACCGGGCGGCCTGATCTTCGGGATCATTGAGCTCCGAAAAACCATTGGCCAGCTCACGTCCGGCAATCATCAACTCAAAGCGATCCGTCACCTCCGGATCCAGATCGTTGCGGCGCGCCAGGGGGCTGACTTCCAGGGGATATTCGGTAATGAACGTCGGTTGCTGCAAATGACCTTCCACGGTCTTTTCAAAGATTTCGATCAGCCGTTTGCCCCAGCCCCAGGAAGCTTCACAGGGCACACGCAACTGCGCCAGCTTGGCAGCCAGGACTTCCGGATCGCGCAGATCGGCGTCGGCCAGATCCGGATTGTAGGCGCGCACTGACTCGCTCACGCTCATCCGCACAAAAGCCTTGCCCAAATCAATTTCCAGGCCCTGATACTGAATCTGGGTACCACCCAGGGCCGCTTGTGCCGCAGCGCGAATCAGGGTTTCGGTCAAGTCCATGGCATCCCGATAATCGGCATAGGCCTCATACCATTCGAGCATGGTGAATTCCGGATTATGGCGGGTAGAAATCCCTTCATTACGAAAATTACGATTGATTTCAAAGACCTGCTCAATACCACCCACTACCAGGCGCTTCAGGTAAAGTTCCGGGGCAATACGCAGGTAAAGCGTCATATCCAGGGCATGATGATGGGTCATGAAGGGACGCGCCGTGGCGCCACCGGGAATGACATGCATCATGGGCGTTTCGGCTTCAAAAAACCCGCGCTGGCGCAAGCCTTCGCGGAGGGCGGCCACAGTTTCCGCCCGGATCTGAAACGTCCGGCGGGCAGATTCGGTAACAATGAGATCCACATAACGCTGACGAAATCGGGTTTCGGGATCACTCAGCCCATGCCATTTTTCCGGCAGGGGACGCAGGGCTTTACTGAGTAATTGCAGACTATGGACTTTCAGGGACAATTCGCCGGTTTTGGTGCGGAACAAAGTCCCTTCCACACCGATAATGTCACCAAAATCCAAGGCCTTGAAACGCGCATAGTGCTCTTCCCCCAAGGCATCACGACTGACAAAAAGCTGAATACGTCCGGACTGATCCTGAATATCGGCAAAACTGGCTTTACCCATGACCCGCCGGGTCATCAAGCGCCCACCCAGTCGGGCCTGGATCGGCTCCTGCTCCAGCGCCAAGGCATCCATATCTCCATAACGTGCCTGCAGATCTCTCGCCAGGGCATCGCGCCGAAAGTGGTTGGGGTAGGCCTGTCCCTCATGACGCCACTGGGTCAGTTTGTCCTGGCGTACCTGCATCTGGTCATTCAGTTCCTGATCCACTTTGTTCTCCTCGCGCAAATTGTGCGTGACTGCATTTTATAAGCCGGCCTTCAGTGCCGCTTCGATAAATAGGTCCAGAGCCCCATCCAGAACTTTCTGGGTATCCCCCACTTCGACCCCGGTGCGCAGGTCTTTGATCCGTGACTGGTCAAGCACGTAAGAACGAATCTGATGACCCCAGCCAATGTCACTCTTACTGTCTTCCAGCGCCTGTTTTTCCGCATCACGCTTTTTCATTTCCATTTCAAAAAGCTTGGAACGCAACATGCGCATGGCTTCGGCCCGGTTTTTATGCTGGGAACGATCCGTCTGACAGGCGACAATAATGCCCGATGGGACGTGGGTAATCCGAATGGCCGAATCCGTCTTGTTGACGTGCTGCCCACCGGCACCACTGGCGCGGTAGGTATCCACCTTGAGGTCTGCAGGATTAATTTCGATTTCAAAGCTGTCGTCAATTTCGGGATAAATGAATACGCTGGCGAAACTGGTATGACGACGATTTCCTGAATCAAAGGGCGATTTGCGCACCAGACGATGCACGCCGGTTTCACTGCGCAGCCAGCCGAAGGCATGATCGCCCTTGACGTGAATACTGGCCGACTTGATACCCGCCACTTCTCCTTCCGAGACTTCCACCAGTTCCGCAGCAAAACCGTGCTGCTCACTCCAGCGCAAGTACATGCGCAAAATCATCTCTGCCCAATCCTGGGCTTCGGTGCCGCCCGCCCCCGCCTGAATATCGACAAAGCAATCGGAAGCATCATGATCTCCCGAAAACATCCGCTGAAATTCCAGTTTTTCGACCATCGCCAGAGCCGTATCCAGATCGGCATCTACCGAATTCAGCAGTTCCTGATCCTGCTCACTAAGCGCAAGCTCCAGCATTTCGTTACCGTCCGCCAGACCGGCACTCAACTTGTCCATTGGCCCGATGATGGCTTCCAGAGCCGCTCGTTCCCGTCCCAATTCCTGGGCTTTTTCAGCCTGGGTCCAGATACCGGGATCTTCCAGTTCGCGCTGAACTTCTTCTAAACGGCCACGCTTTTCTTCGAGGTCAAAGATACCCCCTCAGGCCGCTCACCCGGGCCTGGAGATCTTCGTGCAACGCACGCATCTCATTCACTTCTCTCATGATTTTTCCTTTTCCAGCGGACTGCGCCGGGACCAAACCCGCGCCAGGCCGTTCACCTAGCACACAAAGCCCGTCATTATGCGCAGTTTCGGCGCTGTTCTCCAGTGGAGTTTTGACGGGGTTGAGACCAGGTCATGCTGTTACCCAGTTTTCTACTTGCAAGCCTTCCACCCGGCAAAACTCGCGTTCGTTATTGGTAACCAAAATCCAGCCTTCGGCGCGGGCGTGTGCTGCAATCCATAAATCATTATTACCAATGGGTCGCCCACAGCTTTCCAGAGCAGCGCGGATCCGCCCATATTGGATCCCAACCTGAGGGGTGAGTTGGGCTACCCGAATGCTTTCCTGCAGATTTTGAATACTGGCCAGGGCCTTATCCCGCACTTGACTTTTTTCCGCCGCACAGCGTAATTCACCAAGAGTAATGACTGACATCACCAATTCATCGGCAGTATGTTGTAGAAAATGCGTATGCACCGCCGGAGGATGATATTTGGCAATATAAATGCAGATGTTAGTATCCAGCAGGTAACGCACATACATCAAAAGCTTTCTCTTTCCTGGGGCGGCATGTCCTGACGTCCTGCGGACATAAAACCTTCAGGGAACGCGGCCAAAGCATCAAAAATATATCCGGCATTTACTGGATGCTCCCTCAGAATGATTTCGTCGCCACGACGGAAAATTTCAACTTTATCGACCGTTAAACGGAATTCTTTGGGCAATCGTATCGCCTGACTGTTACCTGATTGAAAAACGCGTGTCATGGCCATTGCAGCCTCCAGTCACATAGGATATACGGTGAGTATATACTTCGTATTCCTTTTTATAAGTTGCTGGAACCGGCTGATATTTTCATTGGTTGGTCACCAGTGTCAAACAGCAGCGACAAGACGCTTACATCGCTGGCTTGCCGCTCTGCTGAGCCATCACCGTGTTCCCTGCAATAACTACCGCATGCCGGACACGCAATTGCAAGGAAGACTCGTCTCTGAAGGTGTTGGCATCCGGCTCGAAAGTCACTCGGACAAGCTGCCCCGTTTCCACGGGACACACGCCGTCGCGGACCGCTCCAAACCAGATGGCATCGAATCGATTTGGCCCGATGCCCACCAACAATTTCAGGTGGGTGCCGTCCCCGACAGGACGCACACTGAGGATCCGGCCTTCCGCACAGAAGAGGGGGCATCCCATTGCCGACCGAAAGGCTCTAACATATCGAGTTCTTTGAACAACTCCAAACTTGGGAACTGTTCGAGCACCCCATCAGTCAGTATCCGGGGACCGGGGGTCCACGCTGCCAGGGCGCACCCATTGGGTGAGCCTCCATGTGCAGGGGAAGCTGAATCCTATCAAATGGATAATCTTATTTCAGTAGGGGTAGCTGCTGTTTTTAGGCTGAATGGATGTGGGTGAGTATGAGATGTTGCGTTACCTGCGTGCTGGCGGCTGGATTTGCCTGTTTCCAGAAGGGGATATCGAAACCGGCAGGAGATATCCAGTATCCCACTGGCGGAACGGTCTGGTGCGGTAATTCACCCGCTTCTGGTTCGCACTGCAGGTGTTGAGAAGATCAAATTACCCTATAATATATCTGCGGGTCAGATTTCATAGTGGGGGAATGATGAAACCATCAGTAGCCTTGGCCTCAAACCCTGCCACAATCCGGCAGATAGTCGAATCTCACCACGCCAAAAATGCCTGGGTGTTCGGCTCCGTATTGAATGGTCAGGATACCGAAAGTAGCGATCTGGATATCCTCATCGACCCAACGCCCGAAACAACCCTAATGGACTTGGCCACCATTCAGGTGGACCTGGAAATCGTCTGGAAAACCATTCAAAGTGATCTACCGGAATTACACACAACTCACCGAAATGAATAGGAATCTTGGTAGATAAAACCTCATTTCCACCCTCTTTGTGGTGGATTCAGAATTAATACCGGGAGTTTATCCTGGTCATCGGAGAGATGTTATGCGTCCGTATGAAATCTTGCGAAGGCATCGTGAAGAGGCCCTACAGATTATTGCAGCCCATCATGCCAACAACCCGCGTATTTTCGGTTCGGTTGCCAGGGCGAGGACATTGAAAGTAGCAACAATATGACTCACAAACCGCGACTGGAGGATTTGCGCCTGGACGACGCGATTCAGAGACTGCTGGGCCACTCAACCGAAAAGATGACCAAGCACTACCTGGATAAACACCAGGAACCATGGATTGTGACGGATACCGTCGGGCTATCCCTACTGGTTTCCCCATTATAAACCCAAAGTTTACCCACAAGATTTACTTATGGCCCATAAAAATTATATCGATATGATTCATATGGTAAAATTGGTCGGGGCGAGAGGATTTGAACCTCCGACCACCTGAACCCCATTCAGGTGCGCTACCAGGCTGCGCTACGCCCCGCAAGAGCCGCTACTCTAATGCTTCGCTGGCGTCGGGTCAATGCTTGGCGGCACATATTTTTATCAATTCGGTCAATTCAGTACGCAGGTAGGTCAGGCGGTTGCCCGTGCTGGTGTGCAGACCGGAGGCATTATCCTCCATTTCGAATTCCAGTTGTGCTGCTGAGACCGGATGCCCGTGACTGGATTCGTTACGCAGGCCCTGAAGTCGTTCACGAGCACCGTGGATGGTATAACCTTCTCCATAAAGAAGGTCACGAATCTGCCGCGCCAGGAGTAAGTCGTGGCGCTGGTAATAACGGCGATTACCTTTTCTTTTCAGCGGACTGAGTAGCGGGAATTCCTGCTCCCAATAGCGCAATACGTGGGCCTTGACCCCACAAAGCAGAGACGCCTCGCTAATGGAGAAATACCGTTTTTCAGGAATTTCTGGTAGCGCGGCGAGCTCTTTGCCAGCTTTACCCTTAGCCGTTGTCTGGTTCGCTACCATTGACATAGGCTTTGAGCTTCTGACTCGGATGGAAAGTCACCACCCGCCGTGCGGTGATGGTAATTTCCACGCCGGTTTTGGGATTGCGCCCTGGGCGGGGGTTTTTATCGCGCAGGGTGAAATTACCAAAGCCGGAGAGTTTCACTTCTTCGCCCTGGGCCAGGTTTTCGCGAATATGATCAAACATGGCTTCCACAACACCTTTGGCTTCACGCTTGTTCAAGCCCATGGTTTCAAACAACATATCAACAATTTCTGCTTTCGTGACGGCCACTTTCTTGTCTCCCTATGCCCTGAGTTCTATGGAGCCGATTTGCTTCACTGCTGTGAGCATTCGCTCCAGTTCCA
The DNA here is from genome assembly GCF_018853445.1 of Acidithiobacillus concretivorus. Classification (GTDB taxonomy): domain Bacteria; phylum Pseudomonadota; class Gammaproteobacteria; order Acidithiobacillales; family Acidithiobacillaceae; genus Acidithiobacillus; species Acidithiobacillus concretivorus. Next base: position 63,949 of record NZ_JABELD010000029.1, on the reverse strand, counting down.
TTTGTACATCAGCCTCAGTCAGCGTACGCTCACGATCCTGCAAAATGAGCGCAAATGCCAAACTGTAGGTCCCTGCCGGCAGGGATTCCCCCTGATAGCGATCAAAAATACGAATTTCCTGCACCACCGCACCGGCAGCCCGCTGCATTGTCGCCAGGACTGCTCCTGCTTCAATGTTTTCGGGTAAAACCAACGCCATATCCCGGCGCAAGGCAGGATAGGGTGACAACGCCGTAAAATGCCGCCCTTTCTGCAGTTGTTCCAGCATCTCTATGTCTAGATAGAAGAAAAAGGCCGATTTGTCCAGGTCATAGCGCGCTGCGAGAGTCGGATGCAAAGCCCCGAGCATCCCGATTCTGCGGCCTTCAACCAGAATTTCTGCGGACTGTCCGGGATGCAGCGCATGCTCAGTGGACAGGGTCTGGAACTCAAAAGGGGTTTGTGGCCATAACGCCAGAATGGCGGCTACATCCCCTTTAAGGTCAAAAAAATCCACATCCCGGGCCGTTTGCGCCCAATTTTCACGGTCTGCGACACCCCAGATACAACCCGCCAGGACCATGGTCTGCCGATCTGCCGAAAATATCCGCCCCATTTCAAAAAGACGAATACGATCCTGCTGACGCTTTGCATTAAATTGCAAGGTTTGCAGCAAACCCGGCCAGAGGCTGGCACGCATCACCGCCAGGTCTGCTGACAAGGGGTTCAGCAAGGCGGGTGCATCCGCATTCGGCCGGAAATCATCCTGAGATTCCTGGCTGATAAAACTGTAAGTAATGATTTCGTGATAATCTCGGGCCTGCAAAATATGGCGCAACATCTGAGATTCTGACTGATGATTGGGCACCGCCTGCAAAACACCACGAGGGCGATGGGCTGGCAGATGGTCATAACCATAAATTCTACCGACCTCTTCAATCAGATCTGCCTCAATCCGCAGATCAAAGCGGTGACTAGGGGCAGTGGCCTGCCAACCATCCTGCACCGAAGAGACCTGCAGACCCAGACGCGTCAACAACTGCTCAACAACTGCCGCCTCGTAGGGCATCCCCATCACCCGTTCAAGACGTTTTTGCCGCAATGAAATTTCGACGGAAACTGGCAACTGGCCCATCAGGGTAAAAGAATGGGAGGCTCGCAACTGCACGGCGGCCAGTTCCATCATTTGCGCGAGCACGCCGCTGGCTACCTGTGGAGCCAGATTAAAATCCACACCACGCTCATAGCGCATGGCAGCATCAGTTTGCAAACCCAGTCGACGCGCACGACCCTGAATGGCCTTGGGCTGGAAAAAAGCCGCTTCCAAAATAATGGATCGGGTTTGCGCAGTCACACTGCTACGGCGTCCGCCGATAATACCCGCAAGTGCTACCGGTCCCTGCGCGTCGGCAATGACCAGCATATCCGGCTCCAGGTTCAGATCGCGGCCATCCAGTGCATCAAGGACTTCTCCGGATTTGGCCCAGCGTACACACAGTCCACCCTGAATCGTTTCGGCATCAAAAGCGTGCAGAGGCTGACCGGTATCAAACATCCAAAGGTTCAGCAAGTCCACCAGCGGGTGGATGCAGCGCTGACCGGCGCGGCGCAAACGCTCGCGCAAAAAATCCGGCAAGCGATTTGGTACGCCGTCAATCCACAATGCGGTATAACTTGGACATGCTGTTCTGGCTTCAACATCTATTGATACAGAGTAATCACCCTGCACGGGGTGTTCGGTGGAGTCTTGCTGAGACCACTCGGGACCTGGTGTGACAGCCCGAGGATCATGCAGTTGCTGCGCTCCAAGGGCATACAGATCGCGTGCCACGCCCTTTATGGACAAGGCATCTCCGCGATTAGGGGTAATCCCCAAAGTCAGAATGTCATCATCCAAATGCAGGTAGGTCCGGAGATCCGTACCCACGGGAGCCTCTGCATCCAGAATCAACAATCCGCTACTGCCATCTTCCAGACCCAGCTCTCCAGCCGCGCAAAGCATGCCCTCCGAACGTACACCGCGCAGTTCCGAAATGGCTATTTTTTTATTACCCGGCAACTCCGCACCCGGCAAGGCCAGAGGTACCCGCTGCCCTTCCGCCAGATTGGCAGCCCCACAGACAATTGTGCGCAGAGTGCCATCACCAGCATCTACCTGAGCGACCCGTAGCTTGTCGGCTTCGGGATGCGCTGCCACGCTTTGTACCGCCGCAATAACCACCGCATGGAAAGGCAGAGCAGCGGGCTCAACAGCCTCCACCTCGATGCCACCCATGGTCAGCCGACGGGCGATTTCTTCCGTATTCCAGGAAAAATCCAACCAATCACGAAGCCACTGAATACTGATACGCATAGCCTTCGCTCCTCAGGAAAACTGCTTGAGGAAGCGCAGATCGTTCTCAAAAAAGAGACGCAAATCATTGACCCCATAACGCAGCATGGTCAGTCTTTCGATGCCCATGCCAAAAGCAAAACCACCAAATAGTTCGCCATCTACTCCGGCACCAGCCAGTACAGCCGGATGCACCATGCCGCAGCCCAGCACTTCCAGCCAGCCGGTTTGCTTGCAAACCCGACAACCTGAACCACCGCAGATGACACAGCCCACATCCACTTCTGCAGAAGGCTCCGTAAAGGGGAAATAAGAAGGCCGAAAGCGCACCGGCAAATCCGGTTTGGCAAAAAAATTCTGAAGGAAATCTTCCAGCAGGCCACGCAAATCAGCAAAACTGGCTTCTTCATCCAAAAGTAGCCCTTCCACCTGATGAAACATCGGGGTATGGGTAATATCAGAATCCCGCCGATATACGCGTCCCGTTGCAATCATCCGTAAAGGCGGCTGATGGTTTTCGAGAAAGCGGATTTGTACTGGAGAGGTATGGGTACGCAATACCCGATTGTGGTCAAAGTAGAACGTATCGTGCATGGCCCGCGCCGGATGATCTTCGGGGATATTCAGCGCTTCAAAATTATGATAATCGTCTTCTATTTCAGGACCATCACTAATTTCAAAACCCAAACCGGAAAAATATTGCTCTATCCATTCGAGGGTCTGACGGATGGGATGACTACTCCCCAGCGCAATACGCCTTCCGGGCAAAGTAACATCTATCCGCTCAGCCTCCAGGCGGGCTTGAATCCGTGCAGTTTCCAGTACGGTCCGGCGGGATTGCAGAAGATTCTGCACTTCCTCCTTGCGCACATTCAGTAATTGTCCGGCTTCACGGCGCGCTTCTGGAGATAGTTGTCCGAGTTGCTGCATGGCCTGGGTCAACAGACCCTTTTTTCCCAACCAGTGCAGACGGATTTGTTCCAGCGCAGGAAGATCAGCAGCGGCCGCAATATCACGCGCAGCCTCTGCAAGGGAAGCTATGGAAGACAGCGACATATCCACAGCCTCCGTCACAATTAAGCGGCCAGCTGGCCCTTAGCCACCTCAACCAGACGGGTAAACGCCAGCTTGTCGCGCACCGCAATATCCGCCAGGACCTTGCGATCAAGCTGAATGCCGGCACGCAACAAACCATTCATGAAACGGCTGTAGCTAAGCCCTTCTGAACGTGCTGCGGCATTGATGCGCACAATCCAGAGGCTGCGGAAGTCCCGCTTCTTGGTACGACGATCGCGGTATTCATAAGTCAGGGCCTTCATCACCGCCTGATGGGCGATGCGGAAGTTGCTTTTACGTTGACCACGGAAGCCCTTGGCGCGAGCCAAGACTTTTTTATGACGGGCGTGGGCGGTTACGCCACGTTTTACTCTAGGCATGGTACGATTCCTCTGTCATCAAGCGTAGGGAAGCATGCGCCGCAAGGCAGCCTGATCGCTTCCCGAAGTCACCAAGGTGTGGCGCAGATGACGCTTCCGCTTGGTCGTTTTTTTGGTCAGGATGTGGTTCAAAAACGCCTGACGATGCTTAAATTTGCCGGATCCGGTGCGCTTGAAACGCTTGGCCGCTCCGCGATTGCTCTTCATTTTTGGCACGATGCTCTCCTATTTTTTCCGTGGGGCGATAATCATCACCATTTGCCGCCCTTCCATGCGTGGCCGTTGTTCAACCACCCCGACTTCTGCTAAATCTTTTTCTACCCGGTTGAGCAGTTCCATGCCCAGTTCCGGGTGAGACATCTCACGACCACGAAAGCGCAGGGTGATTTTGGCCCGGTCTCCATCATCAATAAAACGCATGATATTACGGAGCTTGATCTGGTAATCGGCATCATCCGTACGCGGACGGAATTTGATTTCCTTTACCTGGGTCTGCTTTTGCCGACGCTTCGCTTCATGCTGACGCTTACTTTCCTGAAAGCGAAACTTGCCGTAATCCATGATCCTGCATACAGGTGGTTCTGCCTGTGGGGCAATTTCCACCAGATCCAGGTCGGCTTCTTCAGCGGCCGACAAGGCTTCCGTAAAGGAAACCACACCCATTTGTTCACCTTCCACCCCTATCAGCCGGACCCGCGCTGCGGTAATTTCCCGGTTGATATTGACTTCTTTCTCTGTCGCGATCGCCTTATCCTCCTCGCTAGCCTTGCCACTCCAGGGTATTCTGCCGCTCCTGATGCATTTTCTGCAGAGCGGTGCCCAGCGCAGCAATGCTATGGGAACCCAAGTCCTGACCGTTCCGATCCCTAAGCGCCACGGTTCCCGCTTCCTGCTCGCGTTCTCCAACGACCAGCATATAGGGCACCCGGCGCAGGGTGTGGGCGCGTATCTTATAACCTATCTTCTCGTTTCTCAAGTCCGTTTCAACACGGAGGCCGAGTTTGCTCAATGCTGCCGTGACAGATTCCGCATATTCGACAAAATGCTCACTGATCGGAAGCACCGCAACCTGCACGGGTGACAGCCACAATGGGAATTTTCCTTCGTAATGTTCGATGAGCACGCCAAAAAAGCGCTCCACGGAACCAAATATGGCGCGATGCACCATGATAGGTACCTGCCGCGAACCATCTTCGGCCACATACTCCATCCCGAAACGCTCAGGCAAATTAAAATCAAGCTGGATGGTGCTGCACTGCCATTTACGGCCAATGGCATCCTGAATTTTCAGATCGATTTTCGGGCCGTAAAAAGCCCCGCCCCCTGCATCCACCTGATATTCCAGGCCCGCACGCTCCAAAGCGGTCCGCAAAGCCTCGGTAGCTGTTTCCCAGATGGCATCACTACCTACGGAGTGCTCTGGCCGGGTAGAAAGGTTGATTTCATAGCGGTCAAAACCAAAGGTACCGAGAATTTTCTGAACCAGCGTCAGCACTTCACCAATTTCCACCGCAATTTGATCAGGACGGCAGAACACATGAGCATCATCCTGAGTAAAGCCACGCACCCGCATCAAACCATGCAGCGCGCCAGACATTTCATGACGGTATACCGTCCCCAGTTCCGCCCAACGCAGGGGCAAATCCCGATAGGAATGCAGTTTGTCTTTGTAAATGAGAATGTGAAAAGGACAGTTCATGGGCTTGAGCTGATACGGCTGGCCTTCGTCCTGCATGGGATCAAACATGGATTCCGCGTAAAAATCCTTGTGTCCAGAGGTATACCAAAGCTGCTCATGGGCAATATGCGGGGTAAACAGTAATTCATAGCCCCCTCCCACATGGGCACTACGCCAGAAGTCCTCAATTACCCGCCGAATCCGGGCACCCATAGGATGCCAGAAAACCAATCCACCCCCGGCATCTTCCTGAATAGAGAACAAATCCAGTTCGGTGCCAATACGGCGATGATCGCGCTTTTCAGCTTCAGCCAGTTGCTGCAAATAGGCATCCAGATCTTTCTGACTCGCCCAGGCTGTTCCATAAACACGCTGCAACATGGGATTGCGGGAGTCTCCACGCCAGTAGGCACCGGCCACCCGCTGTAACTTGAAGGCACCAAGTGATCCGGTAAAGGGCACATGGGGGCCTCGGCAGAGGTCCACGAAATCACCCTGGCGGTACAAACTCAATGCTTCACTAGCCGGAATATCCCGGATAATCTGGACCTTGTAGTCTTCACCCATGCTCTCGAAAAGATCAATGGCGGCATCACGAGATAATACTTCGCGCTGGACGGCAAGATTCTGCTTTACCAGTTCGCGCATCCGGTTTTCAATGGCGGCAAGATCTTCCACCGTAAAGCTGCGCGCACTGGCAAAATCATAATAAAAGCCGTTTTCAATCACCGGGCCGATAGTCACCTGAACATCCGGAAACAGCGATTGAACTGCCTGCGCCAGCAAATGCGCGGTCGAGTGGCGAATCACTTCCAGACCTTCGGGACTGTCCTTGGTAATAATGGCTACTGCCACATTCTCATCCAGCACCGTGGAGAGATCTTTGAGGGTACCATCAACGCGCATGGCTACTGCTGCCTTGGCGAGTCCGCTGCCGATAGTGCGCGCCAGTTCCAGCCCGGTGAGGGGTTCAGGGAACTGTCGATGACTACCATCTGGCAACTGAATGTCTGGCATATGCCCTCTCCAAAGAAAAAGCACCAGAGAGAATCTTCCCTCTGGTGCGGGATTTGGTAGGCACGGGCGGTTTCGAACCGCCGACCTCTACCGTGTCAAGGTAGCGCTCTCCCCCTGAGCTACGCGCCTGCAGCCCGCAAATGTACCCATTACGCGGGCTCCGGTCAAGATCTACGCAACATCGGCAGCACGTTAAAGCGCCAGATGAAACCCGGTATGGCAAAAACGGCAAACATGCACAGGGCAATCACATAAAATTCCCAACCCTGGGCATGAAGGCTACCATCCAGACCGTTTTCAATAGCCATGCCGATCAGTCCCACAATGAAGTACATCACCAACCACTCCAGCAGGTACCACTGCAGGGCCTTGCCTTCCGCAACCGGGCGGATAAAAAACAGGCGATTACTCAGCCAAGGTAAATTCGCTGCCACAAAAGCCAGTAATATATAAAGCAGTACCCAATTATGCATATCCATCAAATCACTCCCTGCATGGCATAAAAACAGAAGGCCATCAGCGGTCCGGGAACAATCCCCAGAACCAGCAAAGCCAGACTGTTGATACTGAGGGTAGCACTTGCAAGATCATCGCGCACGATCGGCTCACTTTCCGGTTCAGGGGCATCAAAATACATGACTTTAACGACCCGCAAATAATAGAAAGCCCCAATTACTGCCAACAATACGCCGATCACCGCCAACCACACATAACCCGCTGCAATGACGGCCTGGAACACCGCCAGCTTGGCATAAAAACCCACCGTCGGCGGAACACCCGCCATGGAAAACATGATGATGAGCATCAAAAAGGCATACCAGGGTTTGCGCTGCGATAATCCCTTGAAATCATCAATGCGATCGGCTTCAAAACCCGCCCGGGTGAGGAGCAGAATCATCCCGAAACCGGCCAGAGACATCAGCACATAAACAATGGTGTAGAAAAATGCGCTGGCAAAACCAGCTTCTGTCCCCGCAACTATGCCCAGGGAAAGAAAACCCACATGCCCTACGGTTGAGTAGGCCAGCATCCGTTTTAGATTCTGTTGGGCAATGGCAATCAGGTTACCTACCAGCAGAGACACCAATGTCAGGGCAATAAATATCTGCTGCCAGGATTCCAGCATGCCGTACCCACCATCTACCAAAAGGCGAATAATCAGGGCAAACGCGCCGATTTTAGGTGCCGAGGCGAGAAAGGTCGTTACCACCGTGGGGGCGCCCTGATACACATCCGGCAACCACATGTGAAAGGGGGCTGCGCCGAGCTTGAAAGCAATACCCGCCACGATAAAGACCAGAGCAAATACCAGAATCAGATTACTGCTGGTGACATTCACCAGTGCTGCAGCAATATGGCGAACCTCCAGGGTTCCTGTCAGTCCGTAGAGCAGCGACATACCGTAAAGCAGCAAACCCGAAGCCAGCGCACCCAGAACAAAATATTTCAGCCCTGCTTCGGTTGCGACCAGGCTGTCGCGATTGAAGGCAACCAGCGCATATTGACTCAGCGCCAAAAGCTCCAGCCCCAGATAGATGCTCAGCAGGTTTGCGCCCGAGACCATCACCATGACACCCAAGAGGGCAAAAAGCAGCAACACGTAGATTTCGCCCCGGTATATGCCACGATCCATCAAATAACGTCGCGAATAGAGCACCACCATCAATACGGCCAGATAGCTGAACAATTCGGCCACATTGGTAAACGGATCCAGCACCAGCAAACCGGCGAAAGTCGTACCACTTTGTCCCAATTCAAAAAAGGTCAGCACCGCTGCACCCAGCAGCGTCAGTACGGTCAATACCGGAGCTACGTCCCGCAGTCGTTCGCCCAGGTACAAATCCGCCAGCAACACCACGCAGGCCATGATCAACACCCAGATTTCCGGTATGGCAAAAGTCCAATGCAGCAGAAAAGCATTCATAGGCAGAGTCCTTCTACGCCGGAATTTTCGAAACAGCTACCTGCGCCACCAGATGCTGTACCGAAGTATGTACGATATCAAGGAAAGGTGCGGGCCATACGCCCAAGAGCAGGGTGAACGCCGCCAGTGTCCCAAGCACCAGCATTTCGCGGGCATCGAGATCTTTCAGGGCGGCCACCTCGGGGTGCACAATTCCACCAAAAATAGCGCGTTTGAACAGCCACAGGGTGTAACTGGCACCTGTAATCAAGCCAGTAGCGGCAAGAATCGCGTACCACGGATTCACCTGATAAGTGCCGAGCACCACCATAAACTCACCCACAAAACCGGAGGTCCCCGGCAAACCCACATTACCCATGGCGAATAACATCATCAACGCCGCAAATATCGGCATGACGTTGGCGACCCCTCCATAGGCTTTGATATTCCGGGTATGCATACGGTCATACAGTACGCCGATGCAGAGGAACATGGCGGCACTGATAAAGCCGTGAGAGAGCATCTGAATAATACTGCCTTCAATGGCTACGCTATCAAACACGAAAAAGCCCAGCGTCACAAAACCCATGTGGGCAATGGAGGAGTACGCCACCAGTTTTTTCATGTCTTCCTGAACAATAGCCACCAGCGCCACGTAAATAATGGCGATCAGGGAAAGCAGAATCATCAGCCAGGCGAGTTTGTGGCTGGCATCCGGAACAATGGGCAGACTCAGTCGCAGAAAACCGTAGGCCCCCATTTTCAGCATGATAGCGGCCAGCACCACCGATCCGGCGGTAGGCGCCTCCACGTGGGCATCTGGTAACCAGGTATGTACTGGCCACATGGGAATTTTTACGGCAAACGCCACAAAAAAGGCAATAAAAATGAGAATCTGCGCCGTCATTCCCAGGGGGGTATGCTGATAAACCAGCAAGTCGAAACTGTTGCCGCTGTGAAAATACAGGTACAACAAAGCCACCAGCATCAACACGGAACCCAGGAAGGTATACAGAAAAAACTTGATGGTGGCATACACCCGTCGTGGTCCACCCCAGACGCCGATAATCAGGAACATCGGAATCAGCATGGCTTCCCAGAATACATAAAAAAGAATGGCATCAAGAGCGCAGAACACGCCAATCATCATGCCTTCCATAATCAGGAAAGCCGCCATAAATTGGGCAACCCGGGTCTGGACATTACGCCAGGAGCTGATGACCACCAGCACGGTCAAAAAGCTGGTCAGCAATATAAACCACAGGGATATACCATCCACACCGAGGTGATAGTAAATATTCAGGGAAGGAATCCACGAAACCCGCTCACTGAATTGCATGGCCGCAGTGTGCGTATCAAAACCCGTATAGAGGGGAATGGTAACGGCAAACGCCAGCAAGGACACAATCAGGGCCAACCAACGCGCCATCGCCGCACGGCGATCTCCAACGGCCAGAACCAGCAGGCCGCCGACGATGGGTATCCAGATAGAATAGCTGAGGAGCGAAGCGTTCATCAGTGCCTACCCCTTCCAGATCACAAAATATGTCATGAATAAAATCAACCCGATAATCATGGCGAAAGCATAATGATAAATGTATCCCGTTTGCACTTTACGCCAGGACAATGCCAACTTGCCGATGCCGAAAGCGGTGCCATTAACCATCAGGCCGTCAATCAGTTTTTCGTCGCCAACATGCCAGAACAACCGTCCAAACTGAATAACACCGCGTACCAGAACCGTATTATTGAAAGCGTCAAAACCATATTTACTCTCCAGCAACCAGACTGCCGGACTGAGGATACGGCTGAGCCATTCGGGTAACCCCGCATTCCAGGCATAAAAGTAGGCAGCACAGACAATACCCGCCACGGCCAACCAGAAGGGCCAGGCTTCCAGACCATGCACAAGAAAGACAGCAGCGCCCTGCCAATGCGCGGCAATTTCACCGATGGTGTTGAACTGCGGAGCAATAACCAGCGAAGAATCGAGAAAATGCCCCAAGCCTACCGGACCGATGTACGCCCAACCGGCATATGCCGCAGGAATAGCCAATGCAATGAGTGGCACCGTAATCACCCAGGGTGACTCATGCAGATGATCCCGGGTGTAGGGATCCATGCGCGGTGTACCGTGAAACACCATGAAAAACATACGGAAAGTATATAGAGCCGTGACAAAGGCCCCCGCAACCAGCATGAACTCTGCCCAACCGGCTCCTGGCAAAGTAGAGATGCCCACGGCTTCGATAATCAGATCCTTGCTGAAAAATCCGGCAAAGGGCGGAATACCCGACAGCGCGAGGCCACCAATCAGAAAGGTGATGTACGTGATGGGCATGGCCTTGCGCAAGCCGCCCATTTTGCGGATGTCCTGCTCATTGGCCATGGCATGAATCACCGAACCCGCCGCCAGGAACAGCAACGCTTTGAAAAAAGCATGGGTCATGAGGTGAAAAATAGCCGCTGAAAAGGCCGAAGCCCCCAGTGCAGCCGTCATGTATCCCAACTGGGAAAGGGTCGAGTAGGCAATAATGCGCTTGATGTCATTTTGCACCAGGCCGATCAGCCCCATGAACAAGGCGGTAATAGAGCCAATCAACAAAATCACGGTCAACGCTGTGGCTGACTGTTCATAAATGGGCGACATCCGGGCCACCATGAAAATCCCGGCAGTAACCATGGTCGCCGCGTGAATCAGCGCCGAAATGGGGGTTGGGCCTTCCATGGATTCCGGGAGCCAGACATGGAGCGGCACCTGAGCTGATTTGCCCATGGCACCGATAAACAGCAGCAAGGCAATCCAGGTCAGTACATTCCAGGGATGTCCGGGAATAATTTCCACGGTCTGGCCGACCAGATGGGGCACCATGGCAAATACGGTGCGGTAATCGAGACTGCCGCAGTAATGATAAATAGCGGCAATACCAATCAGAAAACCGAAATCACCGACCCGATTGACAATAAATGCCTTCAGGGCGGCGACATTGGCGCTTTCGCGCTGGAACCAGAAACCGATGAGCAGATAGGAAACCAGACCCACCGCTTCCCAGCCAAAAAACAACTGCAGAAAATTGTTGCTCATCACCAGCATGATCATGCTGAAAGTGAACAGGGAAATATAACTGAAAAAGCGGGCATAACCAGGATCACCATGCATGTAGCCTATGGTGTACAAATGCACACAAAGCGACACAAAGGTCACCACCACCAGCATCAGCGCGGTCAGGCTGTCCACATCAAACCCAATGGGAACTTGCAGATGGCCGAGCACCGCCCATGTATAGATATTGCCGTAAAAATCGACACCATGCAGGGTCTGAAACAGTACCGCCAGGGCCAGATAAAAAGAGACCGCAACCCCCGCCAAGGGCGCCCAGTGCGCTTGTTCCTGCAGCTTCCAGCCGCCAAAACCCGCCACCAGAGAGCCAGCCAGCGGTGCCAATGGAATAATCAGGTACACAAGGAGAGGCGGAAAGGCGTTCAACCAGTCAAAAACCCACATATCAGCCTCTCAACTCGTCAATATCTTCTACGTTGATACTCCGGCGGTTCCGGAAGTAAACCACCAGAATGGCCAGACCAATGGCCGCTTCAGCAGCAGCTACCGTCAGGATGAAAAACACAAAAACCTGCCCTTCGAGATTACCCAGATAGCGGGAAAAGGCCACCAGATTGATATTCACCGCCAGCAGCAGTAATTCAATGGCCATCAGCAAAATAATCACGTTTTTGCGGTTCAGGAAAATCCCCACCACACCGATGGAAAACAGGAGAGCTCCGAGTATCAGATAAGCGGCGAGCGTTGGTTGTCCACCCATCATCATTGTTCTGGCCCCCGCAAATTCACCAGGCTGATGCGATCTTTGGCACGCACTGCCATTTGCACATCAATACTCTGGGTTTTAGTGCCTTGGCGCCGCCGCAAGGTCAGGGCAATCGCCGCAATAATCGCAACCAGCAAAATCACTGCTGCAATTTCAAATGGATATAAATAATGGGTGTAAAGCAATACGCCCAGGGCGCGGGTATTATCTGCATTGGCAGGAATAGGACCCGGAGCAGGAATATGGCCCAAGGGCGAAGTCCAGAAAACCACGGCCAGTTCCAGCACGCCCAAAATGGCAATGGCCAGCCCCAGCGGCAGATAACTCAAAAACCCTTCCTTGAGACGGGTCAAATTAATATCGAGCATCATCACCACAAACAGGAAAAGCACCATGACCGCGCCCACATAAACCAGAATCAGGATCAGACCCAAAAATTCGGCGCCCAGCAAAATAAACAGGGCGGCAGCATTAAAAAACGCCAGCACCAGGAAAAGAGACGCATATACCGGATTTCTTGCCGTGATGACCGCTGTCGCAGAACCCAGCAATATCGCCGAAAAAAGGTAAAAAAGGATGGTGGTTATGATCATAATAATTATTTTCCTGTCAACGATATGCGCGGTCTGCTTCGCGATCCGCTGCCAATTCTGCTTCCAGGCGATCACCATTAGCGAGCAGCATATCCTTGGTATAAATCAGATCACCACGAATTTCGCCGTGATAGGACAGCACCCGACTTTCGACAATGGAATCCACCGGGCAGGATTCTTCACAAAGACCACAAAAAATGCACTTGCTCAGATCAATGTCATAACGGGTAGTGCGTCGGGTTCCATCATTGCGTTGTTCACTTTCAATGGTGATCGCCAATGCCGGACAAACGGCTTCACATAATTTACAGGCGATACAGCGTTCTTCACCGTTTTCATAACGACGCAGGGCATGCAGCCCCCGAAAACGCGGAGACTGGGGAGTTTGTTCTTCGGGATACTGCACGGTAATTTTGCGAGCAAAAAAATACCGGCCAGTCAGCTGCATACCGCGCAGCATTTCCGTCAGGAAAAAAGTCTTGAACCACTGCTTTGGGCGAATTTGCATATTGTTCTCCTCAGCGCAGAATGGCACGCATGGGTGTTTCCAGGGCAATACCCACTACCACAATCCAGGCAATGGTTACCGGAATGAACACTTTCCAGCCCAGGCGCATGATCTGGTCATAGCGATAGCGTGGAAATGTCGCACGAATCCACAAAAACACATATAGCAGAAAAGCGGTTTTGAGCAGCAACCAGACCAGGCCAGGTATCCAGGTCAATAATGGTGTGTTGATGGGTGCATACCAACCGCCCAGAAACAGGACCGTCGTCAACAACGACACAAAAATCATGTTGGCATATTCCGCCAGGAAAAACAGGGCGAAAGCCATTCCCGAATATTCTACATGGAAACCGGCGACAATTTCCGACTCGCCTTCCGCTACGTCAAAAGGTGCGCGGTTGGTTTCCGCCACACCGGATATAAAATACACCAGAAAAAACGGGAAAAGGGGCAACCAGTACCAGGACCAGAATCCGCCACCGGCCTGGGCCTCGACAATTTTGCTCAGATTCAGGGTCTGGGCCAACATCAATACCCCGACCAGGGCAAAACCCATGGCGATTTCGTAAGCAACCAGTTGTGCGGCGGCACGCATGGCACCCAGAAACGCATACTTGGAATTAGAAGCCCAGCCCGCCACGATAATGCCGTACACGCCCAGCCCGGCAATCGCCAGCACGTACAGCAAACCGGCGTTCATGTTGGAGATAGCCACATCCGGCCCGAAAGGCACTGCCGCCCAGACCAGCAGGGCGGGGACAAACGCCAGTACCGGCGCCGCCAAAAACAGAAAGCGATTGGCACTGGTGGGAATGATGACTTCCTTAAACATCAGCTTCAGCGCATCGGCAATAGGCTGCAGCGAACCTCTGAAACCCACCCGGTTGGGTCCCAGACGTACCTGCATGTAACCAATGACCTTGCGTTCTGCCAGTGTCAGGTAAGCCACACCCAGCAATAACGGCACCACCACAATAACAATTTTGATAATCGACCAGATGACCGCCCACCAGCCGCTATGATAAAAATCATGCATTATGATGCCCTCTGGGTTTCCGGCAGTAATGCTGCCATTGCTACGGAACAGGGCATATAAGGTGCACCCAATCCCGAAGTTTCCGGGTAGCCCAGAGGAATCCAGATGCAACCCAGGGGAATATGCGTATCCATATCCAAGGCCAGAGTGACTTTTCCTGATGCGGTACTGACTTCTACTGCCTCACCCCGAATTCCTGACTGACGGGCCTGATCGGGATGCATTCGGGCAACTAATGGCGTACTCAGCGGCTTGGCCCGGCGCACCAGAGGATCTCCCTGATAAATCGGCCAGTCGCCAAGGCGCAACAACGCGCCTGCTGGTATGGGTTGCACGGCTTTCAGTGTTGGAAAAGCATGGAAAGGCGGAATATCCATACCATAGTCGCCCACGGCATGATGCCAGGCGGCGCTCACTTCGCTCAGTTCATTGTACTGAAAGTCCGGCAGCTTCAGACTATCACCCAATACCCGCAATATTTTCCAGCCGGGGCGGGCTTCGCCAGGTAATTTCACTGCCGCACGGAAGGACTGGCAGCGTCCTTCATTATTCACATAAGAACCTGAACCCTCGGCAAACGCGGCCATGGGTAATATCACATCCGCATACTGCCGGGCTTCGTTGCCAAAATGACTGATACTTAAAACAAACTCGGCATCGCGCAAATTCTGGACGGCTTGTGCCCCTGCGAGACTATCCACACCCGGCTCTACTCCGAAAAGAATAAAGCCCTGCATTTCAGCATTCCAGCAGGCACCTGCAGGTAAACCGGACTCTGCCAGCAGGTGGCCGCCAGGAGCGCGCTGGGGTACACAGCCGCTCAGCCAGGCTCCGGCACTGTTGCTTTCATCTGCCAGCCAACCAATCCGCCCACCCGCCAGCTCGGCAATACTTTCCACCTGCGCCAGCAAATCGGCAGCCTGGGGATGATGCAGCAAGGCACTGCCAATCAAAATGAGCGGATTATCTGCTGCCGCCATTTCTTGGGCCAAATGTACCAGAGCATCGGTCTGTTTTTCTTCATGAACATGGGCAAAATGCCCCGCGAGTTGCTGATACAAGGCCAGATCTTCACCCGCCTCGGCAACCATCTGGGTGACCGGAAAATTGAAATCCTGACGCATGCTGTCAATGCTCACCACCTTGCCGCCGTTTAGTACCGCCTTATGGAGGCGATGGTTGGTCAGCGGCTGCTGGTGCCGGGTAAAGCCATGACAAAGCACAATCAGTGGTTCTCTTTCCAGTTCTTCCAGACTCATATTCAGCGCCGGATAAAGAGGCATGGCCGCATCTGCACGGAAATCCTGCTGATGCAGACGATGATCCACATGCGGGCTACCCAGTCCGCGCAACAAGGCCTGGAACAAAAACAGTTCTTCGTTACTGGACTGTCCGGAAATCAGTCCGGCCAGCTTGTCTGCACCGTGACGGGCTAGCACTTTTTCCAGTCCGGCGAGAGTCGCTTCCAGGGCTTCTGCCCAGGAGACTTCCGTCCACTTACCCTGTGAATCGCGCAATAAGGGTTTAGTCACCCGATCAGGCGCATTCAATCCGGTGTAGGCATAGCGCCCCTTGTCACAAATCCACTGTTCATTGACGGCTTCATTATTGCGCGGCAAAACCCGCAGTACTTCCTTGCCCAGACTTTGGACATCGGTATTGCAGCCCGTGGAACAATGCGGACAAATGCCGGGGGTGTGCTTCAGTTCCCAGGAGCGGGCCTTGTAGCGGAAGGGCTTGCTGGTCAGCGCACCCACCGGACATAAATCAATCATGTTTCCGGATAATTCCGATTTCACAGCCTTGGCGACATAAGTGCCAATGGCCATGTGTTCACCGCGTCCGGTAGCCCCAAGCTCCTTGATGCCACCAATTTCCTGCCCAAAACGCACACAGCGGGTACACTGAATACAGCGGGTCATTTCCGTAGTGATCAGCGGACCGATATCCTTGTCTTCGACAACCCGCTTCTCCTCATTGTAATGACTGTGCGGATTGGCAAAGCCCATAGTGATGTCCTGCAAGGGGCATTCGCCGCCCTGATCACAAATCGGACAATCCAGGGGATGGTTGATCAGCAAAAATTCCAGAACACCCTGCTGGGCCATTTTCGCTTTGCGCGAAGTTGTGGCAATTTTCATTCCGTCGGCCACCGGGGTGGCGCAAGCGGGCAAGGGTTTTGGCGCTTTTTCTACATCCACCAGACACATCCGGCAGTTGGCTGCAACGGAAAGTTTCGGGTGATAGCAGAAAAAAGGAATGTAAATCCCTAAAGACTCGGCGGCCTCCATGATCGTGGTACCAGCTGCCACCTCGATTTGCTGTCCGTCTATTTCAATATGTGGCATCAGTGCTCCCTCATACTGATCATGCAGCTTTTGTGTTCAATGTGGTATTCATATTCCTCACGAAACAGCTTGATGGAACTCACCACGGGCGCAACCCCACCATCTGCCAGGGCGCAAATGGTCCGCCCCTCAATCCGCGAACCCACATCCAGAAGCAGTTGCAGGTCTTCTTCCCGACCCTGACCGTTTTCGAGGCGATGCATAACCCGCCACAACCAACCCATGCCTTCGCGGCAGGGTGTACATTGACCACAGGACTCATGCATATAAAAACGGGCAATGCGCTCTACCGTACGGACCATACACACACTGTCATCCATGACAATCACCGAACCCGCGCCCAACGCCGAACCCGCCTTGGAAATGGAGTCATAATCCATGGTGACATCCATCATCACTTCTCCAGCCACCATCGCCGTGCTGGTTCCACCGGGAATCACCGCTTTCAGCTGGCGACCAGGGCGCAACCCCCCGGCCATCTCCAGCAGCTCCCGGAACGGAAGCCCCATGGGAACTTCGTAATTTCCAGGTTTCTGGACCTGGCCAGTGACTGAAAAAATCTTGGTGCCCCCATTATTGGGTTTACCCAGATTCAAAAACCATTCGCCGCCCTTGGTGATGATGTCCGGCACCGAGGCGAAAGTTTCGACATTGTTGATGGTGGTAGGACGTCCGTAAAGCCCATAACTGGCCGGGAAAGGTGGCTTGAAGCGCGGCTGGCCTTTTTTGCCTTCCAGGGCTTCCATGAGCGCGGTTTCTTCCCCACAAATGTAGGCCCCGGCACCCCGATATACATACAAATCGAAGGAAAAACCGGTACCCAGAATATTCTGGCCGAGATACCCCGTTGCATAGGCTTCAGCCAGCGCTTCCTCGACAATATTGATGGGTTCAATGAACTCGCCACGAATAAAAATGTAGCCCGCCGTGGCACCCATGGCATAGGCACCAATAATCATCCCTTCAATCAGGCGATGCGGTTCATAGCGCATAATATCCCGATCCTTGCAGGTACCGGGCTCGCCCTCATCGGCATTGCAGAGCAGGTATTTCGTGCCGCTGACACCTTTGGGCATGAAACTCCATTTCAATCCGGTCGGGAAACCAGCGCCACCGCGCCCGCGCAAAGCGGATTTTTTCATTTCGGCAATAATCTGCTCGGGCGCCATCGGTTCCTGGAGGACCTTGCGCAAGGCTTCATAACCACCGGTTCCGGCATACACGGACAAACGATGGGAGTCGGGAATACCACGATTCTGCAGCGTAACGCCATTAACGTACATCTTCAGATCCTCCCCGCAATTGGGCAATCAGCACATCAAGACTTTCCGGAGTCAGGTTTTCGTAGTAGCGATCTCCCAGCTGCATCATCGGTGCATCTTTACAGGCACCCAGGCATTCCACTTCCTGCAAGGTGAACAAACCATCAGCCGTCGTTTCACCTGGACCGATTCCCAGTGTTTTACTCAGATGGCCAATGATTTTGTCTGATCCGTTCAGAAAGCAGGACACGCTGCCACAGACGCAAAGCTTGTGGCGACCCACGGGCTTGAGGTCATACATGGTATAAAAGGTCGCCACCTCAAAAGCCTGAATGGCTGGCAAACCCAAAATTTCTGCCACATATTCAATCAGTTCATCACGCAGGTAACCCTGTTCTTCCTGGGCAATACGCAGTGCCGCCAACAACGCCGAACGCGCTTCTTCCTGCGGATACTTGCTGCGCTCAAAGGCAATAGCTTTCAGGGACTTTTCCGATAACATGCTCTACCTGTCAATCTCGCCGAAAACAATATCCATGGTGGACAGTATCGCCACCACATCTGCAATCATGTGTCCCTTGGCCATTTCATCCATCGCCGCCAGATGAGAAAAGCCAGGGGCACGGATTTTCATCCGGTAGGGCTTGTTCGCCCCGTCCGAAACCATGTATATCCCGAATTCTCCCTTGGGAGCCTCGACAGCCGTGTACACTTCTCCCGCCGGAACGGACATACCCTCCGAAAACAGCTTGAAGTGATGGATGAGGGCTTCCATGCTGCCCTTCATTTCTTCACGCGGCGGCGCGGCCACCTTGAAGTCGTCCGTAATGACCGGCCCCGGATTCTGGCGCAGCCAATTCACGCACTGGCCAATAATGTGGTTGCTTTGCCGCATTTCCGCCACCCGCACCAGATAGCGGTCATAACAATCCCCGGTACTACCGACGGGAATTTCAAAATCCAGATCCGCATAAGCCGCGTAAGGCTGGGTTCGACGTAAATCCCAGGCCACCCCGGAAGCCCGCAACATGGGACCAGTAAAACCCAACTGCACCGCCCGCTCGGAATCCACCACACCAATACCGACTGTTCTTTGCTTCCAGATGCGGTTATCCGTCAGCAATGTTTCATATTCGTCCACATAACCGGGAAAACGCCGGGTAAAATCTTCAATGAAATCGAGCACCGTTCCCTGACGATTGGCATTGAGTTCATCCAGGCGCTTGGCATCCCGATAAGGCGAGGCCACATACTGGGGCATCTGCGCCGGGAGATCACGATAAACCCCGCCAGGTCGATAATAAGCTGCGTGCATCCGCGCACCGGAAACCGCCTCATAGACGTCCATAAGGTCTTCGCGCTCACGAAAGCAGTACAGGAAAACACTCATTGCGCCTACATCCAGCGCATAGGCACCCAGCCAGAGCAGATGGTTGAGGACCCGGGTAATTTCGTCGAAAAGCGTACGAATATACTGGGCGCGTCTTGGCACTTCCAGGCCAAGCAACTTTTCCACGGCCAGGCAGTACGCATGCTCGTTGCACATCATCGACACGTAGTCGAGGCGGTCCATATAAGGCAAATTCTGCAAATAAGTTTTATTTTCGGCCAGCTTTTCCGTAGCACGATGAAGCAAACCAATATGCGGATCAGCTCGCTCGATGACTTCTCCATCCAGCTCCAGCACCAGACGCAACACCCCGTGTGCCGAAGGATGCTGCGGCCCGAAGTTCATCGTAAAATTATTGATTTCTGGCATTGTAGCGCCCCTCCTCCTCGGCCCGGATGATGCGCGGGACAACCACCCGTTCTTCGGTGCGCGTGGGTTCGTAAATGACGCGCCCCTGATCGGCGTCGTAACGCATTTCTACGGTTCCCACCAGCGGAAAATCCTTACGGAAGGGATAACCCACAAAACCATAATCGGTAAGAATACGGCGCAGGTCGGGATGACCATCAAACAAAATTCCGTAAAGATCAAAAGTCTCCCGCTCAAACCAGTTGGCAGCCGCCCAGACATCCACTACGGAAGGGACAATCGGCAACTCTGTGTCCGCAAATATCCGCAAACGGATGCGCTGCCGGTTTGGCAGGGAAAGCAAATGATAGACCACCGCAAAACGCGGCCCTTCCCAGGTACCGTCGCCATATTCGGAGTAATCAACGCCGCATACATCTATCAGCATGTCGAAGCGGCAGTCCGGATCTTCGCGCAACCAGAGACAAGCTGCGTGGAATCCTTCCAGAGTTATTTCCACCGTCAATTCTTCACGATCCATACGGGCATCGCGCAGATGATCTCCCAGCTTTGCGCTCAGTGTCTGGCGCAGGTTTTCGAGTGCGTCAGTCATGGCTTACCTGGCTATTGTGTTGGTTCGGCGAATTTTTTTCTGCAATTGAATCAGACCGTACAGTAGCGCCTCGGCAGTGGGCGGACATCCGGGAACATAAATATCCACCGGCACGATGCGATCACAACCACGCACAATGCTGTACGAGTAATGATAATAGCCACCACCATTAGCGCAGGAACCCATGGAAACCACCCAACGCGGTTCCGGCATCTGGTCATAGACCTTACGTAAGGCCGGGGCCATTTTATTCACCAGAGTCCCGGCCACAATCATCACGTCAGACTGGCGGGGACTGGGACGAAACACGATACCAAAGCGATCCAGATCATAACGGGCTGCTCCGGCATGCATCATCTCTACGGCACAGCATGCCAGCCCAAAAGTCATGGGCCACAAAGAGCCGGTACGACTCCAGTTGACCACGGTATCAATGCTGGTGGTCACAAAACCTTTTTCGAGGATACCTTCTATTCCCATTCCAAGGCTCCTTTTTTCCACTCATAGATGAAACCCACCACGAGAATGGCGAGAAAAATCATCATGGCCAGAAAACCCATCATGCCGATCTGATCAAAGACCACGGCCCAGGGGAACAGGAAGGCAATTTCCAGATCAAAGAGAATGAACAGAATGGCTACCAGATAATAGCGCACATCAAATTTGACGCGCGCGTCTTCAAAAGCCTCAAAGCCACATTCATAGGGCGAGAGCTTTTCGCTATCCGGTTTGTGCGGTCCCAGCGAGGCGCCCATCAGTAATGGGACCACACCGACCACCAGTGCCACCACAATAAAGATGAGCACGGGCAAATAGTGGTTCAACATCCCCAACACTCCTCCACCCAAATATGGACCTGAAAACACCACCTTCAGAATCCGCTATAAATTAATTTTCTTATATATAAATCAATGCTCTGGTATACTCCAGAGACAAAAAAACAGCCCTATAGGCTGCAATTTGGTGCCGAAGACCGGATTCGAACCGGTACAGCTTGCGCCGCCGC
Source organism: Acidithiobacillus concretivorus (assembly GCF_018853445.1). Lineage (GTDB taxonomy): Bacteria > Pseudomonadota > Gammaproteobacteria > Acidithiobacillales > Acidithiobacillaceae > Acidithiobacillus > Acidithiobacillus concretivorus. Next base: position 42,673 of record NZ_JABELD010000029.1, on the reverse strand, counting down.
CCCCTCAAGACGGTGTGTCTACCAATTTCACCACTTCGGCCGAAGTCTTAAAACTTTCTCATGACCCGCTTGCTACGTCAAGGCTTCACAGGTGTTTTGGCTGTAGAAACTGGCGCTGCCGGCACACTGCCTGCTGCAGATGGGCTTACAGCCGCTGCCGCAGAACCCGTAGCCGCTGCCGCAGGATGAACGACCGTGGGCGTCGCCGTAGCGGGTTTTGCCGGTAGCGTGCTGGTAACCGGCGCCTTGCTTGGCAAAGCAATTCCAGAAACCACACCGCTTGCGGCATTATCGGAAAGGTACGCCAGACCAAGACTGTTCAGGAAAAATATGGCGCCAATGACTGCAGTGGTATGACTGAGGAAATTTCCCGCTCCCTGGGCACCAAATACGGTTTGCGATCCACCACCGCCAAATGCTGCACCCATATCCGCCCCCTGACCTTTCTGAATCAGGATCAACCCTACCAGTACGACACAAATAATCACCTGAAACACCAATAACAAGGTGTACATCAAATCAACCTCCTCGTCCTGCCGATTCGGCAGCACGACAAATTTGGATAAATTCTCCCGCGCTCAGGGATGCTCCGCCAACCAGAGCGCCATCAATATCTTCCTGATCAAACAGCGCCGCTGCGTTGTTGCCTTTGACGCTGCCTCCGTACAACAGAATCAGGCGCTTGGCCAACTGGCTTGAATGTCCTGCCACCAGCTTACGAATAAAAGCGTGTACGGCCTGGGCCTGTTCCGGACTGGCGCTTTGCCCGGTGCCGATGGCCCAGATGGGTTCGTAGGCAATGATGAGATTAGGCTGGTTAGACTCCAGATTCAACAAAGGCAATATCGCCTCTACCTGACGCTGCAGAACCTGTTCGGTAGCTCCCTGGGCGCGCTCAGCTTCGCTCTCACCCACACAGACCACGGGTATCAGGCCCGATGACAGCGCCGCTTTGACTTTACGGGCTACCAGTTCGTCCGTTTCCGCAAAAATTTGCCGTCTTTCCGAATGTCCCACCAAAACATAGCGACAACCCATGTCGCGGAGCATTGCGCCCGAAATTTCTCCGGTATAGGCTCCATTGGGTTCCCAGAACAAGTTCTGCCCCCCCCAACGCAACGCGGTTCCCTTTGCTTCCTGAGTCACCGCGTGCAAAAGGGTATACGGCGGGAACAGCACCACTTCAGGACGCATCTGCTCCAGATCGGCGCTGAGAATGGCTTGGGTAAGATGCACGGCATCGGCGCTGAGGCCATTCATCTTCCAGTTTCCTGCAACCATGGTGGGACGCAAATCAAATCTTCCTTGTTCAGCTATATGTCATAATCGTCTAATGTGCGACCGAGTGTAAAGACTCCACTCGAAGCGGTCAATTTTGCATTTTCTGATTTTATCCGGGCGCCAGATCACTGAGTTCTTTAGCAAGCTTCTCGGCAACCCGCGCCGCCAGGTCTGCTGACACAGCCTCGACCATGACCCGCAACAATGGTTCTGTACCTGATGGCCGCACCAGTAGCCGCCCTTTATCTGCCAGTTCTTGTTCTGCAGCCGCAACCCGTTCTTGCGCTGTGGGATGATCGAGCAAACGTCGGGCATCTGCCAGACGTACACCAATCAGCACCTGCGGATAGGGCTGGTAGCCTTCCCGTAATGCCTTCAGGCTTTTGCCAGATTTACGCATAATGGCCAGCACGCGCAAGGCGGCCAGAATCGCATCCCCCGTGGTATTGGCCGGCGTAATAATATGCCCCGATGATTCGCCACCCAGAGGAAAGGCGTGCTGCTGCATGGCTTCAAGAACATAGCGATCTCCGACGGCACTACGCACAAAGGGGACTCCCAAATCAGCAAGACCCTGCTCAAGGGCCAGATTACTCATGACTGTACCGACCACGCCAGACAAAATACCCTGCTGCTGCATGTCGCGGGCCAAAAGCCAGATGAGTTCGTCGCCATCCAGCAGCGCGCCCTGGCCATCCACCAAAATCAGTCGATCGCCATCCCCATCAAAAGCAATACCGAGGTCAGCCTGAGTGCTGCGCACCTGCTCCTGCAGACTTTCCGGACAGGTCGAGCCGACTCCGGCATTGATATTGATGCCATTGGGCTCCACACCGAGCAAGGTCAATTGTGCGCCTAACTCCCGGAATACCATGGGACCCACTTTGTAATTGGCGCCGTGCGCACAATCCACAACCAGATGCAGGCCACGCAAGTCCAGGTTGGCCGGAAAGGTGGTTTTGCAAAACTCTACATACCGACCTGCTGCATCTTCGACACGGCGCGCCTTACCAAGCTGTTCGGAATCAGAAACCAGCATTGGCCGATCCATCCAGGCTTCAATGGCTTCTTCCTGGGCATCGGGCAATTTATAGCCGTCCCCCGAGAAAAACTTGATACCGTTATCCTGATAGGGATTATGCGAAGCGCTGATAACAATTCCAGCGTCCGCACGCAGGGTTCGCGTCAAATAGGCAATGGCTGGTGTCGGCAGCGGACCGACCAGCAACACATCCACACCTGCACTAGCAAGACCGGATTCCAGTGCCGATTCCAGCAAATAACCGGAAAGACGGGTGTCCTTGCCGATTACCACCCGGGGCCGTCCCGTGACTCCAGCGGTCAGCACATGACCCGCCGCCCATCCCAACTTCAGCACCCATTCCGGGTGAATGACGGAATCTCCGACCCGCCCCCTGACACCATCGGTGCCAAACCACTTTCTACTCATTGCACTTCCCTCAACGGCTTTTCAGCCCCTTGTTCCTGAATACCTGTCCAGACTTTGATGGCCTGCACCGTTTCTGCCACATCGTGAACGCGCAACACCTGCGCACCATGGGCCACAGCCCAGAGTGCGGCGGCAATACTACCGGCCAGTCGTTGAGCGGCAAGGGCGACACCAGACAACTCCCCAATCATGCTTTTTCGGGAAACCCCGACAACAATCGGCAACCCTATACTTTGCAGGGCGTCCAGTTCCCGCAAAAGCCGGCAGTTTCCCTGGAGATCTTTGGCAAAACCAAATCCGGGATCCAGTAATAACTGTTCACGGCGGATTCCTGCGGTTGCGCATGCAGCCATGCGTTCCCTGAAAAAATGGGTTACCTCGCCAAGCACATCGTCATAGTGGGTATTGGTCTGCATGTTTCGTGGAGTGCCCCGCATATGCATCAGGCAAACCGGAATGTCCAACTCTGCGACCATGGCCAGCGATTGGGAATCGCCCTGCAGTGCCGTGACATCATTCATCAAGCCCGCGCCCAGGGACCAGGCTTCGCGCATGACCTTAGCTTTGTAAGTATCTATGGACACCGGCAAAGGCACTGCTGCCAGCACCGCTTCCACAATGGGCAGCAGGCGATCCATTTCTTCCGACTCGGAAACAGCGGGGGCACCTGGACGGGTTGATTCCGCACCAATATCAATGATATCGCCGCCACTCTCCCAGATTTGACGGGCCCGCATAACCGCCAACTCCGGACGAGTATATGTTCCGCCATCGGAGAAAGAGTCGGGCGTGACATTCAAAATCCCCATAACACAAGGGCGCCCCAAATACAGCGGGCGCCCATTGCAATCCAGCGTTACGGTCAAACGGGATGTTCTCCGGGATTGAGGCCCGGCAGCGTCTGACCGCCGGTTTTATCCGAACTGGCGGCATTACCATCCGTGGGCATGGTCGGATAACTGCCTGCGTCATCTACCGGCGGACGTGGATCACGCCCGGCCATGATGTCATTCACCTGATTGGAATCCAGAGTTTCGAACTTCAACAATGCCTGGGCCATAGCTTCGACCTTGTCGCGATTTCCCTCAATCAATTTGCGCGCCACATCATAACGTTCACGAATGATGCCCCGGATTTCTCCGTCCACTGTCATGGCTGTCTGTTCGGAAATGTTACTGTGCTTGGTCATTTCCCGACCGATGAACACTTCTTCTTCCTTTTCACCAATCACCATGGGACCAATACTGGACATACCCCACTGGGTCACCATTTTCCGAGCCAGATCCGTGGCGCGTTCAATATCATTACCCGCACCCGTGGTCATCTGATTCAAAAAGACTTCTTCGGCAATACGCCCGCCCATCAGAATGGAAATGTTACAGAGAATTTCCTCACGCTCATAATTGAAGCGGTCTTCAGTAGGCAATTGCATGGTGACACCCAAAGCACGACCACGAGGAATGATAGTCACCTTATGGACCGGATCTGTGCCAGGCAACAACTTGGCAACTACCGCATGACCCGATTCATGATATGCCGTAGTTTCCCGCTGCTTGTCACTCATCACGACCGATTTGCGTTCAGCACCCATCATGACCTTGTCTTTGGCATTTTCAAAGTCATGCATATCGACCAAACGCTTACTCTTGCGGGCCGCCATCAACGCTGCTTCATTGACCAGATTGGCCAAGTCCGCTCCAGAAAAACCAGGCGTACCCCGGGCAATGACTTTGGGATCCACGTCGGGCGTAATGGGTACTTTGCGCATGTGAACCTGCAAAATCTGCTCACGACCCCGAATATCGGGCAGGGGCACAGTGACCTGACGATCAAAGCGACCAGGACGCAACAAGGCAGGATCCAGCACATCCGGACGGTTGGTGGCAGCCACCACAATAATCCCTTCCGTACCTTCAAAACCATCCATCTCTACCAGCAACTGGTTGAGGGTCTGTTCGCGCTCATCATTACCACCGCCGAGACCCGCGCCACGCTGACGTCCAACCGCATCGATTTCGTCAATGAAAATGATGCAGGGTGCATGTTTTTTCGCCTGCTCGAACATATCACGAACCCGTGAGGCACCAACACCCACGAACATTTCCACAAAATCCGAGCCGGAAATGGAGAAGAACGGTACCCGGGCTTCACCGGCAATGGCGCGTGCCAACAAGGTTTTACCGGCACCCGGTGAACCCATCAACAGCACACCCTTGGGAATCCGACCACCGAGGCGCTGGAATTTTTGGGGATCGCGCAGAAAGTCGACAATTTCCGCCAACTCTTCCTTGGCTTCTTCAACGCCTGCCACATCAGCGAAAGTGACCTTGTTATTTTCTTCGGTCAGCATCCGGGCCTTGCTGCGCCCGAAAGTCATGGCACCACGACCACCCGCACCGCCACCACCCATCTGCCGCATGAAGAAAATCCAGACACCAATAAGCAGAAGCATGGGGAACCAGGAAATCAGGATGGACAACAAAATAGATTGTCCTGCCGGGGGCTTCACATTGATTTTTACGCCTGCGGCAAGCAACTGGGGCACCAGCTGGGTATCATTAGCCGGCGTGTAGACGCTGAACTTTTGCCCCGAACTGAGACTACCTGTTACATGATTGGCATCAATATTCACATCGGCTACTTGCCCTTGTTTGATGCTATTCACAAACGTCGAAAAGTCCATAGCCTGAGCGGGCGTCGAACTACTCGTATTGAGGTTCTGAAACACCAGCATCAGGATGACCCCTATGGCCACCCATAACAAAACGTTTTTTAAGACATTATTCATATGTTACCCCCCCGCACGGGAGAATTTAATCCAGGTTCAAGACTGACAGATGCTTTGATGTTAGCCCTCTGAAAAGCCACTGACAATAAGATTTTTTTCAACCCTGTGTTCCTCCCACCGTCAGATCACGTATTTTGAGGGTAGGCTGACCGACACCTACCGGCACACTCTGACCATCTTTGCCACAAGTACCCACACCCGTGTCTAATTGGAGGTCATTACCAATCATTTCAACCCTGGTCAGCACATCCGGTCCGTTACCAATTAGCGTTGCGCCTTTAATCGGCCGGGTTATTTTACCATTTTCAATGAGATAAGCTTCAGAAGCGGAAAACACAAACTTACCGTTGGTAATATCCACCTGCCCCCCGCCAAAGTTCACTGCATAAAGACCACGCCGGACACTGGCAATAATTTCCTGAGGGTCCCGATTGCCCGCACGCATGTAGGTGTTGGTCATCCGGGGCATGGGAAGATGTGCGTAGGACTCGCGACGACCATTGCCGGTAGAACGGGTGCCGGTCAGGCGGGCGTTGAGCGTATCCTGCAAATAGCCCTTGAGGATTCCATCTTCAATGAGGGTGGTACACTGGGTTTCCGTACCTTCGTCATCGACATTCAGGCTACCCCGGCGATTTTCGAGGGTACCGTCATCCACCACGGTCACCCCAGGAGCAGCAACCCGCTCACCGACCCGACCACTAAATACGCTGGTGCCCTTCCGATTGAAATCACCTTCCAAGCCATGGCCGATGGCTTCATGCAGCAAAATGCCCGGCCAACCCGGCCCCAGCACCACATCCATACTTCCTGCCGGCGCCGCTTCCGCTTCCAGATTTATCAGTGCCTGTCGCGCGGCTTCGCGGGCAAAATCATCGGCCATCTGGCCTTTCAGGAAGGTCTGGTAATCATAACGACCACCACCACCGGCACTCCCTTGCTCGCGACGTCCGCCCTGCTCGGCAATGGCCGAAACATGGAGACGTACCAAGGGACGCACGTCTGCCGCCATGGTGCCATCCAGCCGTGCCACCAGTATCGCCTCAAATTTGGCGCTGAGACTGGCCATCACCTGAACAATACGGGGGTCTACTGATCGCGCCACTTGCTCCACCCGCTCCAGCAGGGCGATTTTTTCTTCATTAGGGATAGAAGCCAGCGGATCAGTTGGCTGATACAAGGACAGCCCATTGCGCCGCTGCCAGACCAGACCCCGATTTTCACCCGGCTGATGCACAATGGCGCGCGCTGCATCGGCAGCCGTCAGCAGCGCCTCGACGCCAATTTCATCCGAGTAGGCCAAGCCCTGACGCTCGCCCTGAATGGCGCGCACCCCTACCCCCTGCTCAATGGAATGACTCCCGTTTTTCACCACCCCTTCTTCGAGACTGAAGCCTTCGCTGCGACTGTACTGAAAGTACAAGTCGGCGTCGTCCAGCGCCCGATGAGACAGTCGGCCAAACACTTTTTCCAGCTCCCCTTCACTGATTCCGCCGGGAGTAAACAAGGTGGCACGCGCTATATCGAGGGTTGAAGCAGTCATATCATCCTTCCTTGAGAGTCTAAGCCGTCAGTATGCGCCCAAGACACCAATTAGAACAAGTCCAAATTTTACCTCTTTAGAAGTGATCTGTAATTCCCATAAAAACGGCAGAGGGCGGGGAGGCTTTTTGCGCCAACGGCCCTTGCCTGTTGTTCTAAGGCTCATCCTGCTGTCAGGAGAGAACTCGCCCTTTGGGCTCAGACAGCTCTCCTGACGGGCGCAGGATTTCACCAAGAACAACCACGGCGCGGGCCAAAGTCGCTGCAAAGCCTCCCCGCCCTCTGCCGTTTTTGTGCCCCTCCGAAAACCTTCGCAAAATGATTGCACTGGCTATCTTATCCACACCTTGCAAGCCGTTTATCCACCCTTTCATCCACAATATGTAGTTGACAACAGCGCCAGCAAGACTATATTTGGTGTGTGAGGTGTCTGGTAGGCAAATTGTTTTCCGGGTGCCCATTGCGTGACACAAACGCTTTTTCCAGGCCCTTTACGCCCAGCTTCGGAGTCTCAACATGCCCAATCCCGCCGCTCAAACTGTTGTCAGCAATCCTGCATATGATCCATCAGAAGCCAGTCATTACAAGGTCATCCGCCGCAACAATGCGATGGTCACCTTTGATGCCAGCAAAATTCATATTGCCATGACCAAAGCCTTTCTGGCTGTGGAAGGTGGCAGCGGTGCCGCCAGCGCCCGGGTGCGCGACCTCGTCACGCGCCTGACCGGACAGGTCATTGAGGCGCTGCAAAGACGTCAGCCGGGTGGCGGCACCTTTCATATAGAAGATATTCAGGATCAGGTAGAGCTGGCCTTGATGCGGGCGGGTGAACATGAAGTCGCGCGTGCCTACGTGCTTTACCGCGAAGAGCGCGCCCGCGAACGCCGTCAACAGAACGTTTCAGCTCCTCAGACGGACACACCGCAAATTCAGGTGAAATACCCGGACGGTACTCAGCGGGTGCTCGACCTGAAGCGTTTGCGGGCCGTCATTCAGGAAGCCTGCAGCGGTCTTGGAGAAGCTGTTTCCGTTGATACCCTGATGAACAACACCAGCAAAAATTTGTACGACGGCATCAGCGAAGATGAACTGTTTCAGGCCCCCATTTTGGCCAGCCGGGTCATGATCGAGCGCGACCCCGCCTATGCTTATGTTTCTGCGCGCCTGTTGCTGGACCGGGTACGCTGGGAAGTGTTGGGTGAAGCCGCCACCCAGACCGAAATGGCCGCCCGCTATCCTGAATATTTCCGGGATTACCTGCAGACCGGTATTGCGCACGAATTGATTGATCCGCGCCTTGGTCAATATGATCTGGACCGCATTACGGCGGCCATCAAACCCGAGCGCGACCTCAATTTCCAGTATCTGGGCCTGCAGATTCTTTATGATCGTTACTTCCTGCATGTCCGCGAACGCCACATTGAACTGCCTCAGTCTTTCTGGATGCGGGTGGCCATGGGTCTGGCTGTCAATGAAGTGAATCGTGAAGAACAGGCCATCGCCTTTTATGAAGTGCTATCCAGCTTCGATTTTGTCAGTTCGACCCCCACCCTTTTCAATTCAGGAACCTTGCGCCCGCAATTGTCGAGCTGCTTCCTGACCACCGTGGGCGACGATCTGGATGATATTTACGAGGCCATCAAGGAAAACGCCTTGCTCTCCAAATTCAGCGGCGGCCTGGGTAACGACTGGACCCCTGTACGGGCACTGGGTTCTTTCATCAAGGGCACCAATGGCAAATCCCAGGGCGTCGTACCTTTCCTCAAGGTGGTCAATGACACCGCCGTTGCCGTCAACCAGGGCGGCAAACGCAAGGGTGCAGTCTGCGCTTACCTCGAAACCTGGCACATGGACATTGAGGAATTTCTTGAACTGCGCAAAAACACCGGCGATGACCGGCGCCGCACCCATGACATGAACACCGCCAACTGGATTCCTGACCTGTTTATGGAGCGGGTGGAAAGTGGTACTGCCTGGACGCTGTTCAGCCCAAATGAAACGGCAGACCTGCATGATCTGACCGGCTCCGCTTTCCGGGAACGCTACGAACATTACGAGCGCATGGCAGATGCGGGTGAAATCGAACTGTACAAAAAAATCCCGGCTCTGCAGCTGTGGCGCAAAATGCTGACCATGCTGTTTGAAACCGGCCATCCCTGGATTACTTTCAAGGATCCCTGCAATCTGCGCAGCCCGCAGCAGCACGTGGGCGTCGTACATAGTTCCAATCTCTGCACGGAAATCACCCTCAACACCAACGACAAGGAAATTGCCGTTTGTAATCTGGGCTCCGTGAACCTGATTGCGCACCTTAAAAATACCGCAAGCACCGATCAATCCGCCCTGCGCACCGACAGCACGCCCGAAGATCTGCTGGAACTGCTGGACACCGACAAGCTCAGCCGGACCATCCGCACCGCCATGCGCATGCTCGATAATGTCATCGACATGAACTACTACGCAGTGGCCAAAGCGCGCAACAGCAATATGCGCCATCGTCCTGTGGGTCTGGGTCTGATGGGCTTTTCAGATGCCCTGCTGGAAATGCGGATACCCTATGCTTCGGCAGCGGCTGTCGCCTTTGCAGACATCAGTCAGGAAGTGATTTCCTACTACGCCATTGAAGCTTCTGCTGATCTGGCGCAGGAACGGGGCAGTTACCCGAGCTTCCAGGGTTCACTCTGGAGTCAGGGGGTATTACCCATAGACAGTATCGAACTGCTGGCCGCCAGTCGCGAACACGGCGTTGACGTAGACCGCAGCATTCGCCTCGACTGGAACGGGCTGCGGGACAAGGTTCGCAAAGGCATCCGTAACAGCAATTGTCTGGCCATTGCCCCCACGGCGACCATTTCCAATATTGTCGGCGTCAGCCAGGGGATTGAGCCCATTTATCAAAACCTTTACGTCAAATCCAACCTGTCCGGCGAATTTACGGTGGTAAACAGCTACCTGGTGCATGACCTCAAACGTCAGGGACTCTGGGACGAAGTCATGGTTAATGACCTCAAATACTTCGACGGATCGGTCTTGCCCGTGGACCGCATTCCTGCCGCCCTCAAGCCGCTCTATGCCAATGCCTTCGAAACCGATCCGGAATGGCTGGTAGAGGCCGCTGCCCGTCGTCAGAAATGGCTGGATCAGGCGCAAAGTCTGAACCTGTATTTTGGTCAGCCGTCCGGCAAGAAAATTGATGAAACCTACCGTCTGGCCTGGAAGCGCGGGCTCAAAACCACCTATTACCTGCGTTCGCTGGGAGCCACAGCGGCGGAAAAATCTACTGTCCAAACAGGCACGCTCAATGCCGTGTCCGGCCACCAGCCCAAGGCCTGTGCCATTGATGATCCCACCTGTGAAGCCTGCCAATAAGCAGAGGAGAAATTGCCGTTATGTTGAATTTTGAAAACAGCCTGCGTCCCGAACCACTGCGCAGCAGCAGCCTGAATGATTTGCCGGAGTCTGTGCCGGAAGAGGAAAGCATGCGTTTCGCCCGGGTACGGGCCGAAGACAAACGCATCATCAACGGTCGTGCGGATGTCAATCAACTGGTTCCTTTCAAGTATCAGTGGGCCTGGGACAAGTATCTGGCCGCCTGCGCTAACCACTGGATGCCCCAGGAAATCCAGATGTCTCGTGATATTGCCCTTTGGAAAGACCCCAAAGGCCTCACGGAAGATGAGCGCCGTATCGTCAAGCGTAATCTTGGTTTTTTTGTGACAGCCGACAGCCTCGCTGCCAACAACATTGTACTGGGCACCTATCGGCATATTACTGCGCCGGAATGCCGCCAATACATGTTACGGCAAGCCTTTGAGGAAGCCATTCACACCCACGCCTATCAGTATATTATTGAATCCATTGGCCTGGATGAAGGTGAAATCTTCAACATGTACCACGAAGTACCATCGGTGCGGGATAAAGACCAGTTTCTGATGCCCTTCATCGACATCCTGGCCGACCCCAACTTCAAGACGGGCACCCTGGAAAATGACCAGAAACTGCTGCGCTCGTTGATTGTTTTTGCGGCCATTATGGAAGGAACTTTTTTCTATGTCGGGTTCAGCCAGATTCTGGCCATGGGCCGACAGAACAAGATGGTAGGCGCAGCCGAACAATACCAGTACATTCTGCGCGATGAATCCATGCACTGTAATTTTGGTATTGATTTGGCCAATCAGATCAAGGTCGAAAATCCACAGCTTTGGACAGAAACCTTCCAGCAGGAAATTATTGATCTGATTCGTCGTGGCGTGGAACTGGAATGCGCCTACGCCGACGACACCATGCCCCGTGGGGTTCTGGGCCTGAATGCCCCAATATTCAAGGACTACGTCAAATTCATCGGAAACCGGCGGTTAGTACAACTAGGCCTGCCGCAGCAATATCCGGGCGTACAAAACCCTTTCCCGTGGATGAGCGAAATGATGGACCTCAAAAAGGAAAAGAACTTTTTTGAAACCCGGGTGACGGAGTATCAGACTGGCGGGGCGCTGAGCTGGGATTGATGTTGGGGACTCTGACCGCAGCAGGGGCGTCAAATGCAAACAAGGAGACTTCACGCATAAAGCAACCGCCCGCGTGGCTCTGGTATAGAGCGCCCCAGATCCGTTGCCATCTCGACCCATTCACTAATCACCCGTTCCACATTGGTTACCGCCTCTTGATAAGACGCGCCATCGGCCATGCAGCCAGGGAGCTCAGGAACTTCCACGATAAAAGCATCGTCTTCGTTACTCCAATAAATGACCAGTTCATACTTACTCATCGTTATTAATCCCTAGTTGATATTTGGTGAGTATGCTGCGCGTTTGCTTCACTTGGTAGGGCTTCGCCATGCGTCCTATGGGTTGGAGATTGATGATCTCGGCCACCCCTTCTTTGGTAAGGATATGATGGTCTCCCTTGACGCGAAGCATAAATCCGAGACCACCTAACAAAGACAAAAGGTCAACAAAAGCTATGTTGGCATCGCTCCGGCCGCCGAGAACGGCAGTCTGGATTTTTTCGTGTCTACCCAAGAATTACGCCAAGCCTAAGCGCCCCATTCGTTTGATTCATGAATTGGTCTCCTTCTGGAGTGAGCAAATCCACCTGGGTTAAGCCTAGCGCAATCCAACGACCGCCTCCAGTCTAAACCTGAAGTTCGCTCCGCATAATACCACCCCAGCGGTCTGGTGATCATAATCTGGACAGCAGTCCATTTTCTTAACAAGTTATGTTGCTGATCTCCTCTGCCCGTACTATATCCTATCGATAAGGGCTTTAGCCTTTCTCTTATCAATATCTGGGTCAGTTTTCTGGCTATACTCCACTGCCGCGAGATCATCCCCACGCTTTCGATTTTGCCGTGGTTCCAGGGCCTCAATAAGTATTGCTTCCAATGCAGGAATCAGCTTTTCCGCTGGGTATGTCACTGGCATAACCCCGATGCTGCCGGTCTCGGATACAGGAAGCAGACCGAACCACGAAAACCGATCCCATCTTGTAGCCATACGATCAGTAGTATGCTCGTAAAGTCGTCGTCCTAATGGGCGGTCAGTGCTACGTCCAACGTAAATTACCTCTCTGCCGTCATACAGTAGATAGATGCCAATTTGTCTGCAGAAGTCTACTGAGTCGGCGCCTATCTGTTGGACCCCGTAAAGTTTAGGCATTGCATTCCATTCTACATTGTCACGGCGCCAGAACATTCCGAAAGAAGTAATAATATCATACTGGTATTCATCGACCTCAGCGCTTACATTCTCTGAACCCTGGGGAAAAGCTGCTGGAGTCTCACCAATCATGCTCTTTAAAGCAAAAACGCCCCGATCCACTCGTACGTATGGCGAATCTGAGCCCTCATGTTTGATAGATCGAGATATCTGAGCGTTCACAGTAGCCGCTGGAGTAGCACCCAGGTTGATCCTAAGTTTTCTTTCTACAATACGCTCCGCAATGTCAGTGTAGTGTAACGGCATAGATGATTCCGCCAACACCTCATCTATGACAGCACGCCATTTCTTGTCCGTTACGCTCATTTTTATTCCCTTTGCCGTTCATCATACAAATACCGCTGAAACCCGCTGAACACTTCCCTTACCTGTACCAGGGTACCCAGCTCCGCAAACGCATCGGCGATAGCGTTGTTGTACTTCTCGGTCAGCAGTTCCCGGTTATAGCCCTTCTCGGCCAGTCCTTGTAAAAATCCCTTGGGGGTTTCGGGATCGCTCCATATTTGCCTCAGCGCGCCCTCATCCTTGAAGAGCTCCGGCAGTGTATGTGACCTGAATATAAGGCATTGGAGGCACGGCGGGAAGGCGCACGACTTGGAAATGAACGGCTTTGTAACTATGCGGATGACGCCAGCAAGTACGCAATCCCGGGAGCCTTGGCCTCCACCTTGTTGACTGTCACGTTCGTTGACTGGTGTGAACCAACCGTTCTGGTAAGCTCGGCGCAGTAGATGCAGAATAATTCGCGAAGCCACAGCAGGCTACTCCTCCGCGTAGCGGCTTCGACCAACCCATCATTCAACCGTTGGGCAACTTTAGCCCGTGGGTGTAAAATAATCACCATTATTACGCAGTGGAGGGCACCATGAATTTGCACATTGAGTATGAGCGCGAAACCGATGGCCGCTGGTTGGCGGAAGTTCCAGAAATTCCTGGTGTGCTTACTTATGGCACCACCGCCGAAGAGGCAATGGCTAAGGCCGAAACACTGGCACTTCGCGCACTTGCCGAACGTATTGAATCCGGCGAGAACCGCCCTATGACCATTAACATTGAATTCGTTGCTGCATGAGCCAATGGCCTTCCGCAAAGGCGAAGCGTATTTTTGTCGCTCTCCTTGGCATCGGCTGGAAGCTCAAACGGCAATCGGGTTCTCACCGCACATTATCTCGCGCTGGCTGGCCTGATTTCGTGTTTGCATTCCATGACGGGGAAGAAATCGGGCCTCGTATGCTTGCCCGCATTTCCAAACATACAGGGCTAAAACCCGGTGACTTGTAGGCCTAACGAACAAGGTCAGATCGTGCGAAGCCACGAACTGAACCGTTTGTTGGACCGTTGCAATTCGTACTTATCAAGGGTCTGAACGTGGAAGCATCATTTGTTGACCTGCGGAAGAAATCTGCAGAAATTATCAAGGCATTGACCCGAAAGGAGCGAGTCATCGTTCTTTATCGTGTGAAGCCAGCCGCCGTCATGGAGCCTATTGATAATAGGATGCCTGGAAAAGACACCTCTGCTTCGCATCATAATGCTTTTGGCCTATGGGCCAAACATTCAGCGCCAAGTACCGTTGAAGAGCAGATTCAGAATCTGAAACGTCAAAAACAATTCCGGCCGTGAGGTCGCCTTAAAATTCAGCAGGGCGTGCTATATTTGACAATGAAAGGTAGGGATAAGCATGATCCCGCCATGAGGAGACCAACATGAATATGACAACCGCCATGAGTACCGCAGAAATTCTTGAAAAAGCCCATGAACGCGCCAAGGCTGCCGGCAAACGTCACGCCGGGGATATGACGCCGGAAGAAGCCCATGCGCTGCTTCGGGAGCATCCCGACGCCGTGCTAGTGGATGTCCGCTCGCATCCAGAGCTGGATTTCGTGGGCATGATTGAAAACAGTAAACATATTCCCTGGCAGAACTATCCCGGCATGACGCCCAATCCGGATTTTGACCAGCAAATCAAAAAAGAAGTAACACCCGACCATTTCCTGCTGCTGCTTTGCCGTACCGGTGGCCGTTCGCTGGCGGCTGCCGAGCATCTGGCCAGTTTGGGTTATCACCACTGCTACAACATTCTGGGGGGCTTTGAAGGTAAGCAGGACCACCAGGGTCAGCGCGGCAAAGTCGAGGGCTGGAAAGCCAGCGGCCTGCCGTGGAAACACAAGTAAGGCCGGGCAGGCGCTACCCGACCTGGATGGATTGACTCAGCTTTGACAGGCCGGGCAAAACAGCGCGTTTTTACCACCCACCGACAGGGTTTCGAGGACCGCGCCGCAGCCGGGACACAGGTTGTCTTCCCGATGCCGGGTGAGGAAGGTTTTGGGTAGCAAATTGGTTTTGGCCTGACAGCGTACTGCCCGGTCCAGCACCTTGGGAATCTGCTCCAGAAAACGGTCGCGCTCTTCGTCCGTCAGACTGGGTGCGGTGCGATCAGGGCGCAGGCGCGCCTGATACAGAATTTCATCAGCCCACACCGCACCAATACCCGGCGCAAAAGCATCATCCAGAAGAATATTGCGCAGGGCACTGCGGCGGCGAGACAGCGCCTCACGCAAAACCGCCAGTCCTTCGCCATGCACCATCAAAGGATCGGGTCCAAGCTTGGTCAGAAAATCCACATCGCTGTTTTCGTCGAGCATCCGCAGGCGATTACCTAACTGTGTGCCATGCAGACGTAAGCGTTGATGACCATTGATCTGGATTTCGAGAACGGCCCGCGCTTCTTCTTCGCTTTCTGCCTGGGCAGGCCCGCGCTCCAAATCGACAGTGAGTTCGCCCCCCAGCTGCATGGCCAGAATATCTTTGCGCGCCAATTCCAGAAACAGGTACTGACCATAGCGATGCAAATCGGTAATGGCTTTGCCCTTGAAAGAAGCTTCTTCAATGCCTGCGCCATCGGTCAGCAACTCGCCTTTGGCATTATGCACCTGCATGACATTGACCCGCTTGTTGAGGATGTTGCGGCGTAATTTTTGTTTCAGTAATTCCAGTTCTGGCAATTCAGCCATGTTTTCTCCAAATTCGATATTTTAATTGCTGTCAGGGGTTAGTCTAACCTGCATGGAACAATGCGCCAATGGCAGGAGACCGTTCCTCGCGCTGGAACATTGCGCCACTCGGGTGCCTGTGGCAACCTTTGTGCCACTTCAACATATCGGGCTGAACAACAGAATTCATGGATATTCCCGCCTATTCCCCCCAAGACCTTGAGCCGGCAGTGCAAAAACGCTGGCAAGACCAGCAGTCTTTCCGCGCACCCAGCGTGCCCGGCAAGGAAAAATTCTATGCTCTGGCCATGTTTCCGTATCCTTCGGGACAACTGCATATGGGCCATGTGCGCAATTACAGTATTGCCGACGCTATCGCACGTTATCAGCGCATGCGCGGTAAGGATGTCCTGCAACCCATGGGCTGGGATGCCTTTGGTTTGCCCGCCGAAAATGCGGCTCTCAAAAATGGTCTGGCCCCGGCCGAGTGGACCATGGACAACATTGCCCACATGCGCGGGCAGTTGCAGCGGCTGGGATTATCCTATGACTGGTCACGGGAATTAGCGACCTGCACCCCCAACTATTATCGCTGGGAACAATGGCTGTTCCTCAAGCTCTGGGAAAAGGGTCTGGTCTACCAGAAACTCAGCACCGTCAACTGGGATCCGGTTGACCAGACGGTGTTGGCCAATGAACAGGTGGTGGATGGTTGCGGCTGGCGCTCCGGTGCCCCCGTCGAGCGGCGCGAAATTGTTCAGTATTTTTTGCGCATTACCGCCTACGCCGAAGAATTGCTGGAGGGTCTGGACACCCTGAATGAAGGCTGGCCGGAACAGGTGCTGACCATGCAGCGCAACTGGATCGGGCGCTCTGAGGGGGCGGAAATTCAATTTCCCCTGGCTCGCGGAGAAGGCGTCATCAAGGTCTTCACGACGCGCCCCGACACCCTGATGGGCGCCACTTATCTGGCCGTAGCGCCAGAGCATCCGCTGGCCCTGCAGGCGGCAGAGCAGAATCCGGCTCTGGCTGAATTTCTGGAGCGTTGCCGGCATGGTTCGGTTTCCGAAGCCAGCATTGAAACCCAGGAAAAAGAAGGACATCCTCTCGGCCTGTTCGTCAAACATCCATTGACCGGCGCTGAACTGCCGGTCTGGACGGCCAACTTTGTGCTGATGGGTTATGGAGAAGGGGCAGTGATGAGTGTGCCCGCCCATGACCAGCGTGACTTCGAGTTTGCCCACAAATACAAGCTGCCCATCCAGATTGTTATTGCGGCAGAATCTGCGCCGGTTGAAGCAGCAGCCATGACCGAAGCCTACACGGGTGCCGGGACTTTGGTGCATTCGGGAGACTTCAACGGTCTGGACAGTGTGCAGGCAAAAACCCGCATCACCCAGGCTGTTGCCGAACGGGGTCTGGGCCAGAAAACCATCAATTACCGGTTGCGCGATTGGGGGATTTCCCGTCAGCGTTACTGGGGTACGCCCATCCCCATGATTCATTGTGAACATTGTGGCGTGGTGCCGGTTCCTGAGCAGGACTTGCCGGTCGTGCTCCCCACCCATTATCAACTCAAGGACCCCCGCTCTCCCCTGCTGGATGATCCGGAGTTTCTGAATGTGCCCTGTCCGCGCTGTGCGGCTCCGTCGCGGCGCGAAACCGATACCATGGATACTTTTGTGGAAAGTTCCTGGTACTACGCCCGTTTCGCCTGTCCTGATGCCGATACCATGCTGGATGCGCGTGCCGCCGAGTGGTTACCGGTGGATCAATATGTGGGCGGGGTGGAACATGCCGTACTGCATCTTCTCTATGCCCGTTTTTTCAATCGCCTGCTGCGGGATGTGGGGTTGTTACCTGCAGATGCTGTTCACGATGAACCCTTCAAGCAGTTGCTCACTCAGGGCATGGTGCTGAAAGACGGCAGCAAAATGAGTAAATCCAAGGGGAACACGGTTGATCCTCAAGGACTCATTGATCGCTATGGTGCGGATACTGCCCGTCTTTTCATTTTGTTTGCAGCACCACCCGAACAACATCTGGAGTGGTCTGATGCGGCTGTCGAAGGGGCGCATCGCTTTCTGAGCCGCATCTGGCGTCTGGTCCATGAATATGGGGCAGAGAATCTGATGGTACCGGCAGAATTGTCTGACGAGGCGAAAGATCTGCGTCGTGCTGTTCATCAGTGCATTGAACGCGTCAGCCGCAATATGGAAGGTCGTTATCATTTTAATGTGGCCATTGCTGCCATCATGGAACTGAGTAACAGCCTTATGAAAGTCGGTGCTGATGCGCCCACAGACTTGCGTGCCGTGCTGGGCGAGGGATTGCGTGCCATTGTGCTGATGCTCTCGCCTTTTGCCCCGCACATGACCGAAATACTTTGGGAAGTGTTAGGCCAGAAAAGCAATATCATCCATACCCCCTGGCCCAGCGCCGACCCCGAGGCACTCAAGTCGGACACGCTGACCCTGGTCATCCAGGTTAACGGGAAATTGCGGGAACGCATGGATTTTCCGGTCGCAGCGGACAATAACGCCATCGAAAAGGCAGTGCTGGCCAGCCCCGCCATGCAACGTCATCTGGAAGGTAAAACCGTGCGCAAAGTCATTGTCGTGCCGGGCCGCCTGGTTAATCTGGTGCTGGGATGAAAGCATTGCGCCAGCGTGGCATTTACGGGTTGATGAGCCTGCTTTTGCTCGCGCTGGCAGGTTGTGGGTTTCATTTGCAGACCGGATCAACCGTTCCGGCCAAGTTGCAGGGGATGCGTGTCTCTGGCAGCGGTCCCAGCGGCGGTGCTCTGGCTGCAGCCGTTCACCGTGAATTGCAGCGCGACGGTAATTACAGCCGTGCGGATGGTCCTCTCCTGCAAATTGATAATGCCTATGTCTCGCAAAGAATTATCAGCATCAGCCCCAGTAGCGGCGTGGCTCTGGAATTTCTGGACACCCTCCATGCGCAATTCAGCGTCATGGATCATCAGAAAAAAATCATTCTTCCCGCCCAGCCGCTGCTGGTGGAAAACAGTTTCAGTTATAACAGCGGGAACCCTCTGGCTACCAATGAGCAACAAATTCGCATGGAAAGATTGCTGATGGAGCAAGGTGCCCGGCAGATTCTCCGGCGGGTTCTGAACAGTCCGGTCGTCCGTCAGTCCGGCGGCTGAGATGCGACTCAAGCCGGGACAGTGGTCAGGACACCTGCAGGGTAAGCTGGCGTCCGTCTACGGTTTGTTCTCTGATGAACCGCTGCTTTTGCAAGAGGCTGAAGAAGCACTCTGCAAGGTTGCTGCAGAACAGGGTTTTGCCCAACGACAACGACTGAATCATTCCGCTGCCCCTTGGGATGCGCTGCGCGATGAGCGGGATGCTGGCTCGCTTTTCGCTGAACAACGCCTGCTCCTCCTGCGTCTGGACAGCATCAAACTCCCCAAGGAAGGCGTCAGCGCCCTGCAGTACTGGCTGACTTCACCACCCCCCGATGCTCTGCTCGTCTTCAGCGGCCCGCGCCCCGATGCCAGCGTCCAGAAAACGCAATGGTTCAAAGCCCTGGAAAGTCACGGCCAGACCATGTTGTTGTATCGCCCCGAAGGCGCAGACTGGATCCGCTGGATAGAACAGCGCCTCAAGCTGCAAAAAATGTCGGCAGATCAAGAGGCCATCCAGTTGCTGGCGGATCTGAGTGCGGGCAATCTTGGGGCCTGTCATCAGGCTATTTTACGCCTGCAGCAGATTTATCCGGGGCAGGCGGTGGATGTTGCCGCTATTCGTAACGTACTGGCCGACAGCAGTCAGTTCAATATTTATGATCTGGCGGATGCGACGCTGCGCGCTGAACCGACGCAAATTCTGCGCATTATTGATCGTCTGCGCAGTGGGGATGGTGAACCGGCCCTTTGTCTCTGGGCACTCCACAAGGATTTGCGGATACTGGCGGAATTACGCGCCGCCCATGTGGACGTTGATCAGGTTTTTCGCCAGAACCGGGTATTCCCTCCCCGCCAAAACTGGTTCCGCACGGCGGCACGGCGTTTGCCGGGTCATAGCCTGCTGGCGGGTATCCGTGAATGCCTTGAAATTGATGCCCGCATCAAGGGTCAGGACCCCACTCCGGTCTGGCCCGCCCTGACCGATTTATGCCTGCGAATTGCCGGATCGGCTTGAGAACGGCACAATAGAGCCAATATCCGCGCGAATGAATCCCCATACACCGAAGGTTCTTCGCTGAACTCATGCCAGCCTGGCTGACACGAAAAAGGAGACTGATGATGGATTTGCACCAGGAAATGGAAAAAATTGGCGAACGGGCCCGCAGCGCCCAACGACGCTTGCAAAGCGCCGATAGCGCCGCCAAGGACCAAGCTTTGCGCCTGATGGCAGAATTTTTGCGGCGTGATGCCGATAATCTGCAGCGCGCCAATCGCAAAGATCTGCGCAGCGCCGAAGAGGCGGGCAAGGATGCCGCCTTTATTGACCGTTTGCGACTGGATGAGACGCGCATTGAGGCGATGGCCCAGGGCCTCGAAGAAATTGCCGCACTTCCCGATCCTGTCGGTGAAATCACGGATTTGCGTTATCGCCCCAGCGGCATTCAGGTTGGTCACATGCGGGCGCCGCTGGGTGTGATTGCCATGATTTACGAGTCACGCCCCAACGTCACGGCTGATGCCGCCGGTCTCTGTGTCAAGTCGGGCAATGCGGTCATTTTGCGCGGTGGCTCGGAATCCCTGCACAGCAACATGGCTATTGCCGAACGCTTGCGGGCAGCTTTGGGTAAGTCGGTATTACCTCTGGATCTGGTGCAATACGTCAACACGGCAGACCGGGAAGCCGTCGGCGTGCTGATCAGTATGGATGCTCATGTGGATGTGGTCATTCCGCGCGGCGGCAAGGGGCTGATTTCCCGCATCAAGGCCGATGCCACAGTACCGGTGATTATGCATCTGGACGGCAACTGCCATGTTTACGTGGATGCCGATGCCGATGCCCGCAAAGCACTGAAAGTGGTGGTCAACGCCAAAACCCAAAGACTGGGCACCTGCAACACCGCCGAAAGCCTGTTGATCCACAAGGATCGAATGGAAGATTTGCTGCTTCCTATTGTCACGGCGCTGCAGGAAAAAGGCATCGAAGTCCGGGCCTGCGAACGGAGCTTGCCACGCCTTGCAGGTGCCGTGGCAGCTACGGAAGAAGATTATGGCACGGAGTATCTGGCGCCCATCATTTCCCTCAAAATTGTCGACGATCTCGACGCGGCTATTGCGCACATCAATCGCTATGGGTCCCAGCACACCGAATCCATTCTGACCGAAAATTATACCCACGCCCGCCGCTTTTTGCGTGAAGTCGACGCCAGCTCGGTGATGGTCAATGCCTCCACCCGCTTCGCAGATGGGTTTGAATATGGTCTGGGGGCGGAAATTGGCATCTCCACCAATCGTCTGCATGTTCGCGGTCCAGTTGGTCTGGAAGGGCTAACCTTGCAAAAATGGATTGTATTGGGAGACGGCCATATCCGCCCCTGAAGCACCCACAGCGGCACTGCAAAAACTGCTGGACGTTCTGGTTCATGCTGAGTGCTTTAACGATGCGGGAGAGGCCACTACCCTGCTTCAGGAAGCAGAGCAGTGGGGAATTCCCCTGCGCCAGACTGCCGAGGGTCTGCAGCTCGATTATCCTCACCCGCCCCTTTCCCGCCCGGAAATTGCCGCTGCTGCCAACATTCCGGAAGCACAAATCCGGATACTGTCGGCCTGTGCTTCGACCAACAGCGAAATGCTGGGCAGCGAAGCCAACCCCGGCGTTTGTCTGGCAGAAAGTCAGTGGGCCGGACGCGGGCGTCATGCGCGGCACTGGTCTTCACCCTTTGGTCGGCATCTGGCCATGAGTTATGGCTGGACGCAAGCGGCCAGCATTAACCCTGCCCTGACACTGGTGGCTGGTTTGGGAGTTTTTCAGGTACTGCAAAAAAGTATCGGCGGATTGTGGATCAAGTGGCCCAATGACATTTGGGTGGCCGGGCAAAAACTAGGGGGATTGCTGCTTGAAGCACGCCGCATGCCCTCCGGGCAAAACCGCCTGGTACTTGGCCTGGGACTGAATGTACACGACGATCCTACCCTGCCGGACACTGCCACGAGCTTGGCACAACACCAGATCAAGCTCTCCCGCAGCCATCTGGCCGGACAAATCATTCGCCGCTGGCAGACGGATTTCGCCCGCTTTGATCGCGACGGCTTGGAACCCTTTTTGCCGCTCTGGAATGAAGCGGCAGCGCCCATGATGCGCCAGGTTGTGCAGATCAGCGATGTGCGGGGACACTATTCGGCAGCAGTGCTGGGCATTGGCGGGGATGGTCGCCTGCAGGTACAGGAGCCGGACAAAGACCCGGTATGGTTAAGTGCTGGCGACGTCAGTCTGCGGCCATTGGCATCATGATATTCATCGCCGTTGGCAATACCCGAACCCTGCTGGCGCAGAGCAACGATGGTCTGCATTTTCAGAGCATCAGCGCCGCAACCGCCTTGCATCCTGCGCATATTTTACAGCAGTGGGAACAGCTACGCCCTCATGAGGAGGAAGAGACTTTTGCGCTGGGAGGGGTCGTGCCGGAAGCGTTGCAAACCTGGCGGGAATTATTGCCCAAAGCACGTCTTAGCGAACCGGATCTGGCGGTGTTCAACCAACGCGTCCCCAACGCCTATGTTCCCGGTGAAACGCTAGGGTTTGATCGACGCTGCTGCCTGCTTGCTGCGGCTCAGGATTACCCCGCCCAAAGCAGCATCATCATTGACATGGGTACGGCCATTACCATTGACCTGTTTGCCGATGGCCGTTTTCAGGGGGGCAGAATTCTTCCGGGAATCACCATGAGCCTTCATGCCCTGTTTCTCGGTACGGCACTCCTCCCCGACATGGATTTGCCCGTACCCGCCGCCGCCCTTGGTAACAGTACGGGTGCAGCCATCCAGTCCGGCGTGTTCCATTTATTTGCCGACGCCTTGCAGGGTGCCATTACTCATTTTCAGCAGATGTTTCCCGATGCCCAGGTGCTACTGACCGGTGGTGATGCGGCGCTCTGGCAGGCGCAAGTCCCCAACAGCCAGCATGTTCCCGATCTTCTGCTACGCGGTTTTTATGGGTGGCTGCAGGCGTAATTATCGCCCTGAACTCCCCCACCCCGAAAACCGGCATTTTCCTCTTGGCGTTTGTAACGCCCCCATGTAGGCTACTCCCATGACCAAGCCCTTCCAGCGCGTCCTGCTCGTCAGCAAATACCGTGATCCTTCGGTACTACCGGGGTTGCGCCTGTTGCGTGATTTCATTCAATCCCAGGGGCGGGAAGTTTTTATCGAAACCCAATGTTCTGGCGAGATCGATGATACCCTCGGCCTGAAACAGATGGCTTTCAGTGAAGCCCGTGCGGAAACAGATCTGGTTATTGCCATTGGCGGCGACGGCACCCTGTTGGGCACGGCCCGAAATACGGCCAGTAATGGCATTGCCATTCTCGGCATTAATCAGGGGCGGCTGGGCTTCCTGGCGGATCTTTCCATTGACCAAATAGAAAGCGCCCTGCCACCCATTTTGCAGGGTCATTATCAGCAAGATCAACGCCGGGTCCTGAATGCTGAGTTATGGCGCGACAATCAACAAATACACAGCGGTCTGGCGATCAATGAAGTCTTTATTCATAAAGGCGGCGGCGAGAGCATGATTGAACTGAGCGTCCATATGGATGGCCGCTTTGTTTATACCCAGCGCGCTGATGGGGTCATCATTGCCACTCCAACAGGTTCGACCGCCTACGCCTTGTCAGCGGGTGGCCCCATTTTGTCTCCCAGCCTTGCCGCCCTGCTGCTGGTACCCATCTGCCCGCACACCCTCACCGCCCGGCCGCTGGTCGTCGCCGATACCGTGGCCATCCGTGCCCGCCTGACCGCCAGTCGTCAGCCTGCCGCCCTCAGCCTGGACAGTCACTGCAGCGTTCCTCTGGCTGTTGGCGATGAAATTCACATCCGCCGTGCCCCCTGCTCGGCACGTTTTATTCATCCAGAAGAGAAAAACTTCTTTCAGATACTGCGGGAAAAACTGCATTGGGCCGAATCACCAGGAGAAGATTAAATGCTGCTCAGCCTGCAGGTTCGCAATTTTGCCCTGATTGACAGCGTCAGCATTGATTTTGATGCGGGTTTGACTGTACTCACCGGAGAAACCGGTGCGGGCAAATCCATTCTGGTGGATGCCATCGCCCTGCTCCTCGGAGATAAGGGCCATGCGGACAGTATCCGCCATGGTGCAGAGCAGGCCGAAATCAGTGCTGAATATGCGCTTGCCCCCGAACATGCCGCCCGCCAATGGTTGCGCGATCAGGATATGGATGCAGATGAACCGGTGTGTGTACTGCGCAGGGTCCTCCAGCGCAATGGCCGTAGCCGGGCTTTTATCAATGGTTGCACCGTCACCCTCACCCAGCTGCGGGAGTTTGGTGAGTATCTGATTGAGCTGCTGGGACAACATGAACATCAAAAGTTGCTCCACGCCGACCGTCAACTGGCCCTGCTGGACCGTTTTGCCGGGTTGGAAACCAGGTTGGATCAGGTGGCTGAAGAGCATCGACTATGGCGGGAACAGACGCTGCGCTGCCAGCAATTACGAGCGGAGCAAACCCGTCAGAATGAACAGGCCGATTGGCAGCGCTTTCAGCTGCAGGAGCTGGAAGCCGCACAGTTGCAGGAAGAAGAATGGGAAAGCCTGCGCAGCGAGGAACAGCGTCTCGGCGCGGTCGAGAAATTGCGCGAACACCTCCAGGCTGCGCTGGAAGGCCTGGAAGGTGAATCGCATCCAGCCAACCGCGCCCTGGCCGAGGCCCAGCGTCATCTCAGCGTAGCTTCTCAGCATGATGCCCGTCTGCAGGAAAATGAGGCCTTGCTCAATGCCGCTCTCATTCAGGTCGAAGAAAGCATTTCCAATGTGCATAGCTATCTGGCTGATCTGGAAGCCGACCCCGAACGTCTGGAAGAAATTGCCCGACGCTTGCAACAGTTGCAGGATCTTCAACGCAAATATCATTGTGACTTGCCGGGGTTAATCGCCAAACGCGATACCCTGCGGCAGGAACTGCAGGGAACAGAAAACCTGGAAAGCTCGTTGCTTGCCGCTGAGCAGGCTTTACTCAAAGCCAAAACGACCTATATTCAGCACAGTCAGGCTCTCACCATCGCCCGGCAAGCCCGACAGCAAGCCTTGGCGGACGCGGTTGCCGAACAAATCCGTCAGCTGGGCATGCCCCATGCTCAGGTTGAATTACGTTTATCCAGTCACCCGGAAGAAGAAAAATTCTGGCGTGACTCCGGCTGGGATCAGACAGAAATCTGGATTACCGCCAACCCCGGCCATCCGGCACAGGCCCTGGCCAAGGTGGCTTCCGGCGGAGAACTCTCCCGTATCAGTCTGGCCTTACAGGTCATTCTGGCGGCACCCGAGCGCATTGACACCCTGATTTTTGACGAAGTGGATGTGGGTATTGGTGGGGCCGTTGCCGAACGCGTAGGACGTCTGCTCCGCCGCCTTGGCACCCATCAGCAGGTGCTTTGTGTTACCCATCTTGCCCAAGTGGCAGCGCAGGGTCACCATCACCTGCACATTGAAAAACAGGTGAAGGATGGGCAAACCCTCAGCGCCATAAGCCCCCTTCAAACTGCACAACGTCAGCAGGAAATTGCCCGCATGCTCGGCGGCATTGATCTCAACACGGCTGTATTCGAGGCAGCGGCCACGCTTCTGGCCAATGTGGACGCATAATCCTAAAAACGACAGTTGCCGTGGATGCTTTGCAGCGACTTTGGCCCGATCTGCTGTAGCCGATAATCTACACTAGGCCGCTGGACGTCAGTCGCATACACTGGTTTCCGGCAATGCGCTGCCCATGTTCTGGGCAATTGGCATGGAGAAGTAGATGGCTACGGACTTTATGGAAGAACAGAACACCGGACAAAAGATGAGGGACCTCCCGGCTAAAGATCATCATGGCGCCATTTCGATTCCCCGTAGCGTCCTGTTTTTTGCCATTATCATCCTGTTTCTGGTCGCGGGAGTCGTGTTTGCGGCTATTCAGGCGATTCATACCCTGGGCGACAGCAGCAATACGCTGATTGAAATTGGCTTGCCACTGCAAAAGCAATTACTGGAAATTCATGGACAACAACGTCAGGCCGAATTTTATCAGGATCTGGCGCAGGTCCTGCCCCAGTCTGGTTATGAAACCACCTTTACCCACCTGATTCATCACGAACAAACGTCTTTACAGACACTACAGACCGGCGCAACAGCCTATCCCCAACTTGCCAACGCGCTCCAGCAACTACAAGTGAGTCTGACCCATTATTTGCAGTCTGCAGAAGCAGCAACCCCGAATTCAGGGCAAACGGCTGTACTCGACGGCAAATCCAACCGGATGTCTGTAGAAGCGCGTTTTCATGATGTTCATCAGGCTATGCAGTCCTTGCTTCTCCGTCAGGGAGAAGCGGCAGCGGCAGCGCGTTCACAGGCCGTGCAACTGCTTTATGCACTGGTGGTTATTACGGCGCTGCTCAGCCTGTTGATACCCTGGCGGGTTGCCACGGCCTTGACCCGACCATTAAAGGACTTCCGTCTGGCCCTGGAAGATATCGGGGCGGGTAAAGTCGCCCATGTTGCCAGCGATGGACCCCAGGAATTGCGCGATCTGGCCCGCAGCATCGACAGCATGCAGGCCCGCCTGCGGGAAGAAGAGCGCCTGCGCCACCAATTTCTCAGCCAGGTCTCTCACGA
Organism: Acidithiobacillus concretivorus; assembly: GCF_018853445.1. Classification (GTDB taxonomy): domain Bacteria; phylum Pseudomonadota; class Gammaproteobacteria; order Acidithiobacillales; family Acidithiobacillaceae; genus Acidithiobacillus; species Acidithiobacillus concretivorus. The sequence continues at coordinate 16,091 of NZ_JABELD010000029.1, read as the reverse complement.
ACTGAAAACACCTCTAGCCTCAGCCCGTTCCGGCAGTGAATTACTGCTCAGCGAGCGCATTGGCCCGCTTCTGCCAAGGCAACGCGAAGTCCTCGAAATTGTCGTCCGTCAGGTCAAGGAATTATATGCGGCCATTCAGGAAATGCTCGACATGCATGCCTTACAGGCGCAATCCCTGGATTTTTCACCCCAAACTGTCAAGGTATCCGAGATCCTGGAAGACCTGCAAAACCGCATGCAGCCATTAACGGAAAAAAAGCAGCAAACTCTGCTTTGTGAGAGTAATGCGCCGCTGGAAGTGTACGCCGACCCGCAGCGCTTGCGGCAAATTCTCAGCAACTTGGTCAGCAACGCCAACAAATACAGCTCTGCCGGCGGACAAATCCACGTGCAGGCTATTGCCGAACAGCAGGGCGTTCTGTTCCGGGTAGAAGATGAAGGCCCGGGCATTCCTGAAGCTTTGCTGGAACGGGTATTTGAACGATTCTATCAGGTTCCGGTCAGTAACAGTTTACCACGAGGTACCGGATTGGGATTAGCTATCACCCGCGAACTGGTAGCCGCTCAAGACGGCTGGATACGCATTCAAAACCGTCCACAGGGAGGGCTCAGCGCAGAAATCTGGCTTCCCTCTTCTCCTCAGAAGGCAGCCCATTGATGCACCGATTATTGCTTGTGATCCGCTCACTCGGCACCTTCACTCTCCTATGGCTACTGGGAGCCTGTGCAATGATTCACCCGGCCGTACCGAGCCAGCCCAAGGCGGTACCTCTGCCGCTCTCGAAAACGCCCCGACCTGATCTACTCAAAGCACTGCATCATTGCGGGTCCGCTGAATCTGCAAGTTGCGCTCATATTCATCTAGCCCTGGCGAACAGCTACTTAAGCAGTGGCCCTCTTAATAAAACCGCCCTGGATAACGCTGCCCGGGAGCTCGGCATGGCGGCACAAAACCCGGATCTGGCCAGCCAGACCCTGCCCTTGCGGCGCAGCGTCAATGCCCTGCTGGAAAATATTACTCTTCTTAAACAAGAAAAAGTCCGCATTCAGCAAAGCCAAGCACAGGCCATCGCGGCACAAAATGCTGCAGGTGCCGCACAAGCACGGCTTCAACGTCTGGAATCTCTGCTCCACCAGCATGCAGAAAAAACCCTGGAAGCGCACGGCGCGCCCTTACCCTGAGATGCGTAAAATCATGCCCACTATTCTCATTATTGATGATGATCCGGATTTCTTAAGGCTGCTGGGTTTGTGGCTGGAAAGTGAAGATTACCGGGTACTGAGCAGCAACAATCCGCTGCAAGGGCTGGAACTACTGGACCAGGAAAGTGTGGATTTGCTGATCACCGATTTACGCATGCCCATCATGGACGGGATGGCGGTTCTTGAAGCTGCTCAGGCTCGTGATCCCGATTTGCCGGTTATTTTGCTGACCGCCCATGGCACCATTCCTAACGCTGTAGAAGCCATGCGTGCCCAGGCTTTTGGTTATCTCAGCAAACCGTTCAGTAATGACGAATTACAAACCTTATGCACAGCGGCACTGGCACAACGCCTCGCTGGCCGTGAGCTCAGCAAGTTAAGGGCTGACCTACGCGCTCAGGCCGGGCAAAGCATCCTCCATCGCAGTCCGGTCATGGCCAGTCTGGTCAACGAAATTACCCGCATAGCCACTTCCCAGGCCAGTGTTTTTCTTTCTGGAGAAAGTGGCTCGGGCAAAGAACGTGTCGCCAGAGCTATCCACGAAGCCAGCGCCCGTAGTGACCAGCCTTTTGTCGCCGTCAACTGCGGTGCGATTCCCTCCGAACTGGCCGAAAGTGAACTATTTGGCCACGTTAAAGGGGCTTTTACCGGAGCCACTCAAGACCATATCGGGCTCATTCGCAGCGCTGATCAGGGCACTTTGTTCCTGGACGAAATTGGAGACCTCCCTCTGGCCTTGCAGGTCAAACTGCTGCGGGTATTACAGGAAGGCACGTTACGCCCGGTCGGCGCAAAAACGGAAATATCCGTGGATTTACGCGTCATCAGCGCCACCCATCAGGATATTCATGCGCTGACTGCCAGCGGCGCCTTTCGGGAAGATTTATATTATCGCCTGCACGTCATTCCCCTACGGGTTCCCAGCCTCAGTGAACGCCCCGAAGACATCTTGCTGCTTGCCCAATATTTTCTGGATCGGGAAAGCCAGCGCCTCGAACGCAATATTCCAGGTTTCAGCCCCGAAGCCATGGATAAGCTGATGCAGCGACCGTGGCCCGGAAATGTTCGAGAGCTGGAAAACGCCATCACCTTTGCCGCCGCCGTCACCGAAAAAGGCTGGGTCTCGGGAGAGGCCATTCCCGATGCTGGCCGTCAGGGTGGATCCCGTGCCTTTCCGCCTTTACAGGATGCCAAAACAGCCTTTGAACGCGTGTATCTTGAAAATCTGCTGCGTGCCACGGACGGCAATATTTCCCGGGCTGCTCGCATTGCTGGCCGCCATCGCACCGATCTTTACAAGCTCATGCGCAAACATGGCCTGGCCCCGCAACTATTCAAGAACCAGGAGGAACGCGATGATGCCCCGTAATCATCCACCACTTCCTGGCATTTTTTGTTATGCTGGTGCGGTTTTTACTAAAACGGGGTCCCAATGACACTGCCAGTACCCGTTCAACCGCCTTCACGTTTTCAGCATCTGCATTTGCGCCGCTGGTTCGCCCAGGGCCTGCTCATCTCTCTACCCATCGGCCTGACCATTTATGTGGTGTTATGGATTGGCGGCTGGCTCAACAACTTGTTTGAAGCGCCAATCAAGGCAATTTTCGGAATAGACATTCCTGGTCTGGGGCTGGTCCTGACCTTGCTGACCATTCTGGGCGTTGGTTTTCTGGCTTCCCATGTTCTGACCGCATGGATTTTTGACTGGATGAACAAGGCGCTGGCGCGAATCCCGGTTCTGCACAGTCTTTACAGCACCATTCAGGAAACGGTGGGATTACTGTTTGGTGGCGCAGACCGGGGCTTTCGCAGTGCGGTACTGGTCCGGCAAGGGGGAGATATGGGCTACATCATCGGGCTAGTCACCCGTGACTCCCTGCACGAACTACCGCACCTTCCTGAAGACTGTGTGGCTGTTTTTATACCCATGAGCTATGGCGTAGGCGGCTTCACCTGTCTGATTCCTAAAGATAAAATAATCCCACTTCCAGACATGACACCCCAGCAGGCTTTACGTTTTGCCATGGCTGGTGGTGTCGGTGGCGGAAAAATGCTTCGGGAAAAACCGGAACCCGGCATCCAGCAGGAAGCTTCTGAATCCGATGCCGATTCTTCCTCATGAAGCCAAACACTTTGCGAGAGACGGGTTGTGTTCGTTATACTCGCCGCATACCAAAGGAGAACATGTATGGCTGAAGTACGTAAAGCAGTTTTCCCTGTGGCGGGTCTGGGTACCCGATTTTTACCGGCCACCAAAGCCAGCGCCAAGGAAATGATGCCGGTCGTGGACAAACCCCTGATCCAATACGCCGTAGAAGAAGCCATTGCGGCGGGCTGTGATCAGTTGATTTTCATCAGTGGCCGAGGGAAACGGGCCATTGAAGATCACTTTGACGTCTCCTACGAACTGGAAAACGAACTGGAAAAGCGTGGCAAAAAAGCCTTGTTGGAACAGGTACAAAGCATTTTACCCAGCCATGTGAGTACCATTTTTCTGCGTCAGCCTTACCCTCTGGGGCTGGGTCACGCTGTACTGATGGCCAAACCGGTTATCGGTGATGAACCGTTTGCAGTGCTGCTAGCCGATGATCTGATGCTCGGCGAGCCACCCGTATTGGCGCAAATGGTCGAGCAGCACCATCGCTATCAGGCCGGCATTCTTGGCGTGGAAGAAATCCCCCGCGAACACTCTACCCGTTATGGGGTGGTAGACGCCCGCCCGTGGGACGAACGTATTTTTCAGGTCAGCGGTATCGTCGAAAAACCCCAGCCGGAAAAAGCACCGTCCAATCTGGGGGTAGTCGGTCGATACATTCTGCCCGCCCGACTTTTCCATTTTCTGGAAAATACCCAGAGTGGCGCAGGAGGTGAAATCCAGTTGACGGACGCCATTGCGCACCTGCTCAGCGAACGTCAGGTGCTGGCCTATCGTTTTGCCGGTCAGCGCTTTGATTGTGGCGATAAACTGGGCTATCTCAAGGCCACCATTGCCTTCGGCAAATTACATCCCGAAGTGGGCGCCGATTTTACAGAGTTTATGAATGGCCTGTGCCAGAGTCACAGCCAGAGTAAAACTGAAAATTCTGAGACCGTTAATGAAGCGTAAAGGTATTCTCCTCGCCGGGGGTTCGGGTACCCGTCTATATCCGCTGACCCAGGCAGTTAGCAAGCAGCTGATGCCGGTATATGACAAGCCTTTGATTTATTATCCTCTCGCCACGCTGATGTTGGCTGGAATCCGCGAAATCCAGATTATTTCCACCCCCAACGATCTTCCACGTTTTCAGCAGCTTCTGGGCGATGGTCGGCAGTGGGGGATGGATTTTTGCTATGCCGAACAAGCGCGTCCTGACGGCCTTGCGCAAGCCTTGCTGATTGCCGAAAATTTTCTGGCGGGTAGCCCTTCGGCACTGGTGCTTGGCGACAATGTTTTTTATGGACATGATCTCAGCGAATCTCTGCAGCAAACCAACCAGGCCGATAACGGGGCAACGATTTTTGCTTACCACGTTGCCAATCCCAAGGCTTATGGCGTGGTAGAGTTTGACCGTCAGGGAATTGCTATTGGTCTGGAAGAAAAACCTGCCAAACCACGATCCTCTTTTGCAGTCACCGGCCTGTATTTTTATGATGCAGATGGGAGTCGTCTGGCCCGGGAAATCCGTCCTTCACCACGTGGCGAACTGGAAATCACCGATCTGAATCGTTTATACCTCGAACAAAAACGCCTGCATGTAGAAGTGCTGGGACGCGGCACGGCCTGGCTGGATACCGGCACCCACGCCGATCTGCTCAGTGCCGGACAATTCATTCGCACTCTGGAAGAACGTCAGGGCCTGAAAGTTGCCTGCCCTGAAGAAATAGCTTACCGCATGGGTTATATTGATGCAGATGCACTCACAGAACTTGCCGCCCCACTGAAAAAAAGTGGTTATGGGGAATATCTGCTGCGCATCATTGAAGAAGGGTCACCGTTTTGATCATTGAAAAATTGCGTATTCCCGAAGTGCTGCTCATTACCCCCACAGTATTTGGCGACACCCGGGGATTTTTCATGGAAAGCTGGAATCAACGCCAGTTTAGTGATGCTGGTCTGAATCTGTCATTTGTGCAGGATAACCACAGCCGTTCGCAACAGGGCGTGCTGCGTGGCCTGCATTATCAGATTCATCAGCCCCAGGGAAAGCTGGTACGCGTTGTTTCAGGTGCTGTTTTTGATGTGGCCGTAGATTTGCGCCGATCTTCCGCCACCTTAGGTCAATGGGTCGGGGCCACACTCTCTGAAGAAAATCAGCAGATGCTCTGGGTACCGCCCGGCTTTGCGCATGGCTTTTACGTACTGAGCAACAGCGCCGACTTTCTCTATAAAACGACTGAATTTTACGCCCCGGAAGCCGAGCGTTGTATTGTCTGGAATGATCCGGATATCGGCATAGACTGGCCCCTCCTCACGAATTCGAAACCCCAGCTGGCCAGCAAGGATGCGGCCGGATGCTCTTTCGCACAGGCGGAAACCTATTCGTGAACCCTTCATTCTCCATGCGAAGAGCGTTATTATCGCCCCCTTTCCTGAGGAGCAGCGGTATCCATGATCATCATTGATGGCGTAACCGAAAGCGGGGGCAAATTTCGTCCCTCAGCCTGGGCTGAAATGCTCATAGAAGGGGTGGGGCTCGCCCATTTCGGTGCTGACCATAAAATTCATTACTTACCATTGATTGAGCCCGCCAACATTAATGGCAATGCGGCCATCATCATGGATGAAAGTCTGGAGCAACTCCGCCCCGAAGCCTTTGCGGAAATCATGCGCTTTGCCGCCGAAAATCGCTTGCAGGTCCGACATGAAGAGGGCGCGATAGCCGATCGGCAACAGGGCAAAAATTCCGGGCATCGCCGGGCCCGCCCCGCCCAGCGGCGGCCTTCCTGATGGCAAGTCGTCCTGACAAATCCAGTCGGCTGCGTTTTGCCTGGGCGCTCGGCGCGGTCATCGTCATTTATGGCATACTGACCATTATTCTCAGTGTTCATGTCATTGATCAGCAAAGTGGTGCGCGCACCGATTTGTATGTGGCATTAGAGACCCTGGACCAGATGCATCATGAAGCCATGGCATCAGCCAGCACGCCCACAGAAAGCAAAGCCATTGCCGATGCCTGGCACAATAAACGGGCTTTTGCGGCCAGGTCTCCACAGCAAGCGCAGCAGATAGCTGATCAGCTTATTGTCAGTCTGAATCAGGAATATCCGCACAATACCTGCGGGCAAAAAGGATCCTCTTTCGTAGCGGCCTCTGCTCTGCCTCAAAAGCATGCCTGCATGGTGGCGGTGGGTACCCAAAATAATCAGGTCGAAGTGACGGGCTATGATACCCAGGGCATTGCCATGGACAACTTCTATGAATTTCTTTACGCCCCAACCGGGCGTTCTGACTAAATTTTCCGAGGAAAATTATATGGATGCTAACAGGCCCCTTGGTATGCGCCTTTGCCTGACTCCTTACATGAGCCTGCTGCAAGGAAGCAGGAGCCAGGCATGACCACCGCCGGAGACAGAATCAAACGCGTCCTGCTGTTTGGTGCGAATGGGCAGTTAGGATGGGAACTCCAACGTCACCATCCTGAGTCTGTTAAACTACGCGCCTTGTCCCGCGCCCAGGCAGATATTGCCATTCAGGAACAGGTGGAACAGGCTGCCGAGAGTTTTCAGCCTGACCTCATCATCAATGCCGCCGCTTATACTGCCGTTGATCTTGCCGAGTCGGAATCGGAAACAGCCTATGCCATCAATCGGGATGGCGCTGCTTATTGTGCAGAGGCTGCCCGAAAACATTCTGCCCGGCTCATTCATGTTTCCACGGATTTTGTATTTGACGGGAGTCAGGCGACCCCTTATCAGCCGGACAGTGACCGTCATCCACTTGGCGTATATGGTGCCAGCAAGGCTGCCGGCGAGGTAGAGATTGTCCGTATTCTGCAGGAAAAAGCGCTCATTTTGCGGACAGCCTGGGTGTATAGCACCCACGGTAAAAATTTTGTCAAAACCATGCTGCGGCTGATGTCAGAACGGGACTCTCTGGGGGTGGTTGGTGACCAGATTGGCAGTCCTACCTGGGCAGCAGGTTTGGCGGCTGCCATCTGGCGGGCCTGCGAACAACCTGCATTCAACGGCATTCAGCATTGGACGGATGCCGGAGTGGCCTCCTGGTACGATTTTGCGGTGGCGATTCAGGAAGAAGCTCTGGCTTTGGGTCTGCTCCAGCAGAGCATCCCCATCCGGATGATTCCCGCCAGCGACTACCCAACCCCGGCCCGCCGCCCCGCCTGCGCGGTACTGGATAAAAGTAGCAGCTATGCCTCGTTAGGTGCGGCTCCACATTGGCGTCAGGCACTGCGGCAAATGCTCACCGATACCGATTCTGATTAGACAAGGAAACCCCATGACCGCAACCTCTTCTGCATCGCCCGCTGAAAAACGCCTGCTGGTCACCGGTGCCGCCGGTTTTATTGGCAGCAATTTTTGTCACTACTGGCTAAAGAATCATCCTCATGGAATTCTGGTCGCTTACGATGTCCTAAGCTATGCCGGCAACCACCACAATCTTGACGGACTGGAAACGCATCCCGGCTTTCACTTTGTTCAGGGTGACATTAATGATGCGGCATTGCTTGAAAGCAGCCTGCGTGCCCATGACATCAATATCATTGTGCACTTTGCTGCGGAAAGCCACGTCGATCGCTCCATTCATGATCCTGATGCTTTTATCCAGACCAATATCGTCGGCACCCATACGCTCCTCAAAGTGGCGAAATCTCTCTGGCTGGATGGTCCGGCAGGCCCTGTTCCCCATCGTTTTCATCATATTTCCACCGATGAAGTTTACGGCACCCTCGGGCCTAAAGACCCTGCCTTTCGCGAAGACACGCCTTATGCGCCCAATTCTCCCTATGCTGCCAGCAAGGCGGGCTCCGACCATCTGGTCCGCGCCTATCAGCACACTTACGGATTAAGCACCACGACCAGCAACTGCTCCAATAATTACGGGCCTTATCATTTTCCAGAAAAACTTATCCCCCTCATCATCGTCAATATTCTTCACAATAAAGCCCTGCCCATTTATGGTGATGGTCAGCAGATTCGTGACTGGCTCTATGTGGAGGATCACTGCCGGGGGATCGCCGCTATTCTTGATGAGGGCCGGGAAGGCGAAAGCTACAATATTGGTGGTTGTAACGAATGGGCCAACATCGACATTGTACAACTGGTCTGCCGGAAGATGGATGCATTATTCGCCAGCAATCCTCGCTGGGCCGGACAATACCCTCAGGCCGCCCCGGCGCTGGGACGCCACAGCGAGGAACTGATTCAGTATGTTCGTGACCGCCCCGGACATGATCGCCGCTATGCCATTGATGCGGACAAAATCACCCGCGAATTGGCTTTTGAACCAGCGGTAGATTTCCCCACCGGCATTCAGCGCACTATCCTCTGGTATCTGGAGCATCCGCAATGGTGGCAACAGGTCATGGATGGCAGTTATCGTCACTGGCTGGATACCCAGTACGGAGCCGACTAAGGTCGGCTTATGCAGATCGACGCATAACCCCAGAATCACCATAACCAGGATGCTGGCTATTTGGATTTCTGGTAGTTTTTGCGGCGGAACAGATCGGTTTTTCGGGATACCAAACGGTCCAGAAACAGAAAGCCGTCGAGATGGTCCATTTCATGCTGCACCGCTCGTGCCTCAAAGCCTTCACATTCATAACTGCGCTCGCGTCCCAACACGTCCTGAGCCTGCACCTGAATGCGCTCGGCGCGGATGACATTGCCGGTAAAATCCGGGACCGACATGCAGCCCTCGCGGCCCACAGCCATGCCTTCCCAGGCCATCAGTTCGGGGTTGATGAGCACCATCAGACCATGACAATCATCCCCCAGTTTGGGACGTACATCGACAATGACAATACGCTGATGGCGGTCCACCTGAGGGGCAGCAATACCGACACCGCCCGGACCCGCGTACATGGTTTCGGTCAAATCCCCGACAAATTTTTGCAGTTCATCGTCAAAAACCTGGACAGCTTCGGCCTTGCGCTGCAGACGCGCATCGGGATAGGTGAGGATGGACAGTACTGTCATCAGAATACGGCCGCTTCAATGGGGTGGACACCCACTTCTACCCCTTCTTTTTCGCGCAGGGGCAAAACCGCCTTGCGCACGCTTTCAATGCCATCGGGGGCATAACCCTGAATGACCATGACGTACAGTGGCCGCTCGGCGCTTCCGGAGCTTTCGCTTTCCAGATCAATCACATTAAAACCGATGGCAGCCAGGGCTCCGGTCACTCCGGCCACAATACCCGGATGATCGGCTCCATAAACTGTGACCCGGGTGTTGGGAAGATCTGCCGCGACCGCAACACTGGAAATAGGATCCAGGTGTACCCGTAAATTCAGGCGCTTGATGGCAGGATCCAGGGCCATTTCCACGGAGCCCAGGTCCCTGCTGTAGTCAATGACCTGCATGATGGTGAAATAACCGCCTAAACGCATCATGGAAGCGTCACCAATGGAGCAGTCCGCCGTAAACAGCGCCTGGGTGACTGCGGCGACAATACCGGGGCGATCTTCGCCGATGACGGTGAGAAGCGCTTGACTCATGCCTGAACTCCTATAGCGAGGGCTTTAGCCTGTACGAGATAACGAAAACAGTATTCCAGCAATTCCAGGTGATGGCGTGCAGACAACAAATCACTGCCCCAGGCAGTGACGCCATGCTGATGAATCAGCGCACCGGGCACCGGAGGAATGGCTTGCGTAAAAGCAGTATCCATATCTTTGGCAATGCGGGCAACGTCCTGATGATTGGCAAAAACCGGCAGATCTGTTTCAGGTTCCGCATCGGGAACCCCCAGTCCCTTGAGCATCTCGAGAGGTGGCAGACGGAGTTGCCCGTTTCTGGCGAAATGCCCGCAGAGATTGGCCTCAATGGAATGCACATGAAAAACCACCCGGGCTTCAGGAATATGTTGATAAATCACCTGATGGATGGCAGTTTCTGCCGAGGGTTTACGTCCGCTGGCAGCAAGCAGCACTTCTCCCTGGAGGTTTACAGAAACAAAATCTTCTGTGTCCAGCAAATCCTTGGGACGGCCGCTGGCGGTTATCCAGAAAGTATCTTCAGCCATGCGCGCCGATAAATTACCGGCTGTTCCCAGCATCCAGCCTCTTTCGTAAAAGCTTCGGGCAGCCAGTGCCAGCTCCTGTCGCAAATCTTCATGATGCATCGGCACCCTCCTTCCACCAACCACGTGCAGCCAGTGCGGCATTGACGTCATCCAGCGTTTCAAAGGGAATAAAAGCCTTGCCTTCTTCCTGCAGATATTGCGCCAGCCGATCACGGGCACAAACCAGAGGGCAGTCGCGCGCCACCCGCAGATCAGTGATGGAATCGCCAATGCAGAGCGCCGTTGCAGGCTGATAATGGGCAAGCACCTGACGCTTGGCTACCAGTTCATGGGCATCCTGCCAGGGCGAAAAAACCCGCAAGGTCGGGCCGGAGCAATCCGCTTCCAGCCCGTGAATCGCATGAATATCGGCGCGATAAGGTTCCAGGACGATTTCTGCCATACGGGTAAAGCCACCCGTTACCACAATAAAAGGCACAGCCGCCTGGCGAGCAGAAGCCAGTAAACGCTCCAAACCGGGACGCAAGGCCGTACCCCGGACAAAATCTTCCATTTCCGGCCAGCGTTGGGAAGCAATGCCTTCCAGGATCCGGGGTAATCCTTCCCGCAAGCTGAAGCGTTGCGCATAAATTTCCGGAAGAACCTGTGCGGCAGCCTCCGGGGCGAAATGCCGCATTAAGGCGACAAAAATTTCTTGCTCCGTGATGGTTCCATCAAAATCACAGAAAATAGCTTTGGACAGCATCAGGCAGCCCCCCATTTTTCCACAGCCGCGCGCAAAGGTCCGGCGGGCAGATCAGACAGCTTCAGGGAAGCGCCCTCCTGCCAGCGTTCCAGCCCTTCATGAAAGGCCAGCACGCCGTTGGCGGGTCCCATGGGATGATCCATAATTCCGGTACCGGCGTTGAGAATAACCTCGGGGCCGTAATCTTCCAGAATGGCACCCAACATACCGGGGTGCACCCCCGCCGAGGGAACTGGCGCCACACCCCGCGCCCGTAAGGCCGCAACAATGGCCTGCTCGTCCGCCTCCGGAAAAGGCAAGCTGCCATAATGGGCCGGATAAAGAACCGCATCCGCGCCAGCATAGGACATTGCCGTCCCCAGTATGGCCGCATAGGCAAAACCATAATCGGGTGCGGCGCACCAGGCTCCAGCCAGAGCCGGATGCGCAAAAATCGGGACATTCACTTCCGGATCCGCCGCCAGGGCTTCCAGCATGGGGAATCCATAGGCAAGCACATTCAGAAGCAAGGCGTTGGCCCCCCGGGCAACCAGTTGCCGGGCCAGTTCCTGAACCTGCCGGGCATCGCCGGAAAGATTCATGGCGTAAAGTAAATCCCGCCCGGTGCGATCGCGACGCGCCGCAATAATGGGTGCACAGGCTTCCCAGCGGGCCAGCGTCGCTGCTGAGGGCAGGTCCGGCAGAATTTCATCATCTTTGATGATATCCAGACCAGCCATCGCCACTTCCGCCAGAATTTCGGCATGATCCTCAGCACTAAGCCCCAGAGCGGGCTTGAAAATGGCCATAATCAGCGGGCGTTCCGCTACGTTCAGTTTTTTGCGGATTCCCGCCAGACCAAAGCGACAGGATTGCCCATACTCGGCGGGTAAGCGTATGGCCATGACCTTGGCCGGACCCGCCAAAGAATATTTCCCGAATATCATGGTCAGCAGGCTACCCATGCGTCCATCCACATTTTCGGCGGGAAAACGGATGGTCGCCAGGTGTCGTCCCTCGGGTAAGTCATGCAATGCCCGCACTTCGGCAAGATGCCCCCGAAGCTGTTCTTCCCGATGCTGAAAGCGCGCGTCCCAACTTCCTGCAGTCTGACCGATGGCAATGGCCTGAGCCTGCCGCTGCGCATCAACCCCGGCAGAAAACTGGTAATCCACCTCGATGTAGTCACTCATAAATCGTGAAAACTCTGCAAGGGACGGTCCGTATAATGAGGAGTCCATCCGCCTTGGGCACTGAAGTAACGGACCGCCTTGATCCGCTGGAGTTGATTGAGGCGGAACCAGTGCTCCACATCAGCCGGGACATGAATATAATCGCCCGCCATCACGGTCAGCTCGACCTGCTGCGCATCGGGCAGCACAAAGCCAAAAACCCCTTCGCCATCGACGATGTAACGCACCTCTTCATCATCATGGGTGTGAATCCGATGAAAGCGGGCGTTGAGTGCCTCCAGCTGGGGGTGACCGGGATAAAGCACGACCAGATCCCGGTCCTGATACCCTTTTTCGGATTGTAAGCGCCGAAATACCGCATCCAGAGTCTCCAGCAATTTTTCCTGATCGTCGCCACTGAGTTCTGCCTGGGCCAACAGGGAGCGGCTGCTGTCTGTTGCGGGAACAGGGAGTTTTTCCAGAAGCACACCCAGCGGAGCCAACAGCCCGGCAATGATATCAGGGTCCGTAACCAGCGCCGGATCACCGGCTCTGCGTAAAGTCGCCATGATGACTTATTCCCTCCAGATCAAAGATGCCATTCGTCCGGTCACTGCATCCCGCCGGTACGAAAAAAATTCGGTATCACTGAAAGTACACAGGCCTCCACCATAAATGGTCGTGACCCCAACCCGGTGCAGGCGCTGCCGGGCAAGCTGATAAATATCCGCCAGCCAGCGATCCCCTACCCCTGCACGAAAGGCGCTGACAGCCTGCGGATCTTCCGCAACAAAAGCTGCCCTTAACTCCGGACCCACTTCAAAAGCCTCGGGCCCAATGGCTGGACCCAAGTATATCAGAACTTCCTTGCCGGACACTCCCAGAGCCGCCACTCCTTTTTCGAGAATGCCAGCCAGTAGACCCCGCCAGCCGGCGTGAAAGGCTCCCAGATGCTGGCCGTCACGACTGCAAGCCAACACCGGCAGACAATCTGCAGTCAACACCGCCAACACTTGCCCCGCAAGATGGGTCACCGCCCCATCGGCTTCAGGAAGCGAAGAGAGGTCTTGAGCAGCTGGAATCTGCAACAATTCCGTTCCATGTATCTGGCGCAGCCATTGTGGTTCTTGAGGTAATTTCAGCAAGGCACGAAGTTGTTCGCGGTTTTTGGCTACGGCTTGGCCCACATCACCGACATGATCACCCAAATTGAAGGAATGATAAGGACCTTCACTGCAACCCCCGTTGCGCCGGGTAATCGCACTATGTACTCCGGCTGGCAGCGGCCAGTCGGGAGTTAGAATAGATGGAATAGATGGTGCCTCAGTGGGCACGGCGGGCCTGCCGCAACAAATCCAGCAGTTTTTCCATTTCCTCCGGAAGCGGGCTTTCCCAGCTCATCAACTCTTCCGTTTCCGGATGGTACAACTTCAGACGCCAGGCATGCAGAGCCTGACGGCGAAACTGCTGCCAGTAAGCCAAGCCCTCAGCATCCAGACCCTGGGGTACGCTCATGCGCCCCCCATATACCGGGTCCCCGACCAGCGGGTGACCAATATGGGTCATGTGCACCCGAATCTGATGGGTGCGCCCTGTCGCCAGACGCAAACGCAGATAGCTGTGGCGCGGAAAGCGCTCCACCAGACGAAAATCGGTTTGCGCCGGACGCCCGTCGGCACGCACCGTCATCCGCAGCCGATCATGGGCATGGCGGCCAATGGGTTCATCCACCCGCCCACCACCAGTCATCGGGCCGTTCACCAGGGCCAGATATTCCCGGTGCATGGTATGGTCACCCAACTGGTCTATCAGCGACTGCCGCGCCATTTCGGTTTTGGCCACTACCAGCAAACCGGTGGTATCCTTGTCGAGACGATGGACAATACCACCCCGGGGCAAATAGGCGTTATCCGGTAGATGCGCCAGCACCCCGTTCACCAAGGTACCATCTGCATGACCGGCACCGGGATGGATCAGCTGTCCGGCCGGTTTGTGGACGACCAGAATATGCGCATCTTCATACATAATATGCAGAGGAATATCCTGGGCCAGCCAGACACTGGGTTCGCTTTCCGGCCAGTCAATGTCTACCGCTTCGCCTCCCTGAATACGCAGGCTGGGTTTTTCGACGGCGCCGTTCACCCGAATATGGCCGTCTTTCAACAGGGTCTGGATCCGGCTGCGGCTGATGTCCGGTAGCAGGGCACTCAAAACCGCATCCAGTCGTTCACCGGCTTGATCCACTGGCAAAATCATGGGAAGTCCCGTAGTATCGTCGCTCATGGCTCGCCACTATAGACTATTGTCCTTCATGCGCAAACGCTTACTTATTTCGTTTTGTTGTACTGCCATTCTGGCTGGCTGTGCCAGCACGCCCCACAAAGGTGATCAGGCTGCAGAAACCCACGCTTCGGCTGCACAAATGTATCAGCCCGCCAAGCAAGCCATGGAACGCGGAGATTACACCTCGGCCATTCGTCATTATGAAGAACTGGAAACCCGCTATCCCTACGGTCCCTATGCAGAACAGGCGCAACTGGATACTGCATACAGTTACTACAAGAGTGGCGATTCCGAAGCCGCTGCAGCAGCAGCCGAACGCTTTATCAAACTGCATCCGGCTAATCCTCATGTGGATTATGCCTGGTATTTGAAAGGCATTGCCTACTATGAAGGCATCCAGGGCGCCGAATGGAATCCCAAACCTGCCGAAGAAGCCTTTAGCACTCTACAAACTCTGGCCACACGCTGGCCCCATAGTCCCTATGCTGTCGATGCCCGTCTGCGCATGGCCAAAATCATCGACATTCTCGGCAAGCGCAACCTGGATATCTGCAAGTTCTATTATGTGCGCCACGCTTATGTTGCGGCAGCCAATCGCTGTGACAATGTGGTCACCCGCTATCAGCTCAGCCCTTCAAGGGAACAAGCCCTGTACTATCTGGTCCGCTCCTACCGACACCTTAATCTCCAGAATCAGGCGGAAACCGTAAGCAAGGTGCTCGCCTACAACTACCCCAAAAGCAAATATCTGGGCGATCTGGGCATAGCCAACTGAGCCGAAACCAATTGAGATTTGAGGGTGCAGCTGGCTGCACCCCCGTGAACAGGATCAGACCGCCTCGACACCCTCTTCGCCAGTCCGAATACGAATAATTCTTTCCACAGCAGTCACAAAAATTTTACCATCGCCAATTTTGCCGGTACGCGCAGACTGTTCGATAGCTTCAATGGCGCGATCCGCCATGTCGTCGCCGACGACCACTTCCAGCTTGAGCTTGGGCAGAAAATCCACCACATATTCCGCCCCCCGGTAGAGTTCAGTATGCCCTTTTTGCCGCCCGAAACCCTTCACTTCCGTTACGGTCATTCCGGCCAGACCAATTTCCTGCAATGCCTCGCGCACGTCATCCAGCTTGAAGGGCTTGATGATCGCCTCAATTTTTTTCATGGTGTTGCTCCTCGTTCAGGTTATGATGGCCACTCCAGGAAGCGTAGCCGTTGGTAATAGGATAGCGCCGATCTTTTCCAAATGCGCGGGTGCTAATGCGCACACCGGGAGCCGCCTGCCTTCTTTTATACTCGGCACGGTCAATTAACTTCAATACCCGCTGCACCGTGTCAGCTGCAAAGCCAGAGGCAATCAGTTCGGCTGCAGACCGGTCATTTTCTACATAGGCCGCAATGATGGCATCCAGCACCTCATAGGCGGGCAAACTATCCTGATCGCGTTGATCAGGTGCCAGCTCCGCCGAGGGTGGCCGACTCAAAACCCGCTCGGGGATGACCACAGCAGGATGATTAC
>NZ_JABELD010000028.1 GCF_018853445.1 Acidithiobacillus concretivorus | reverse complement strand
CCACGGCGGAACCAATCCTAACGCGAGAGAAAACAGCTCTTCAGGGACCATCAGCTAACTCCAATTCAGGGCACGACCGCTCCACAGCATTCTACCCCCTACCCACTCAATCTGACGAAGAGCCGCCATGAGCCAGAATGAGCACAGCTCAGCCGTTATTGAGTTTCAGGTTTCGGTAACTTATCTGATCATGTCCTCACTGATTTTTACTGGCCCTGTTCAGTTGCTGTTTACCCGTTATATTGCTGACATGCTTTTCGCTCGGGAAAAAAAAGCCGTTATATCCATCATCCTTATGATGATCGCCAGTACCTGTGCCCTCGGTGGCATTCTTGCTTTCGTCATAGCGATCCTGTTTTTTGACAATACGCCTATTTTTTATCAGTTCTTGATGGGTACAGGCTTTGTAGAACTCTGTGGAGTATGGATTTTGACGATTATGGGAACCAGCCTCAAGGATTATAAGGCCCTGGTTTCTTGGTATCTGGTAGCCTATACAGTGATTGTACTCGCTGGCATCTATCTGGGTGCTGATCGAGGTTTGTATGGGTATTTACTGGCTTTTGATCTCGGTCAGGGTATTTTGTTAATGAGCCTAGGGGCCATGGTCATTCGTCAGTTTCCGGGCATGCTCAGCTTTCCAGGGAGTGTTCTCAGCACTCAGCGCATGTTCTGGTCTCTTGCTTGGGTAGGACTATTTTTCAACGCCGCCGTCTGGGCAGATAAACTTTTGTTTTGGTTCACTCCAGACACCAGTGCTCTGGTCATTGGACCGCTGCGCGCTTCGCCAATTTATGATGTACCCATTTTTCTAAGCTATCTCCTGATTGTACCAGGCCTGGCTATGTTTCTCTTTCGCCTTGAAACTGATTTTGTGGAAGCTTATGAAGCCTATAATCGTGCCATTGTCGAAGGTGGAAATTATTCTGAGCTCATTATAGCCAAACAAGGGATGATCAATGCTACTAGAACCGGTTTATGGGATATTGCCAAGGTGCAAGGCATAACCGTCATATTTGCCATCGCCTTTACTCCGCAAATACTCAGCTTGCTGGGTTATCCCGTCAGCTATTCACGAATTTTCCAGTTTGATGTTATTGGCGTCAGTTTGCAACTTTTATTCATGAGTATTTTGAATGTTTATTTCTATATGGATTTACGTGGTCGCAGCACTTTAATGACCTTGATCTTTTTTTTAGGAAATGTCCTTTTCACCTGGTTAAGCTTACAGAGAGGCCCATTTTTTTATGGTATGGGGTTCATGTTTTCTTTATTTATTGCTGATATATTAGGACTTTTTTTGTTGCAACGAGACTTGCGCGACATCGACTTCATCACCTTCTTTAGATCTCATTAAAATATAAAGGACGTTAAATATCATGAATTCAAAACAGCGTGCAGGAACCATCTTAGTGGTCGGTGGTGCCGGCTTCATTGGCTCCCACACGGTTGAGCTTCTGCTTTCTGAAGGTTATCACGTCCGTGTTCTGGATAACCTCTCCACCGGAAAAAGGGACAACTTACCCGCAAGTCATGAACGTCTGGATTTTATATTTGGCGACATGACCAATCGAATGCTCCTGCATCAAGCCTGTGAAGGCGTGACCCATATATTGCATGTTGCCGCCCAGGTTTCCGTCATCAGAAGTCAGGAGGACCCTGTTTTTTCCTGTCAGCAGAACATTCTGGCTTATGTTGGCGTTCTCGAAGAGGCGCGGAAACACCATACGCGCTTTGTGTACGCATCTTCGGCCGCTGTATATGGTAACCCCACAAAACTGCCTCTGAATGAAGATGAACCAGCTTTGCCAATTTCTCCTTATGGAATGGAAAAATATACGAACGAGTTATATGCAGACCTCTACGGCCGCATGCATCACCTTTCTCATTTAGGCTTACGTTACTTTAATGTTTACGGTCCCCGACAGGATCCCCAATCCCCCTATAGCGGGGTAATTTCCCGTTTTGTGGCTCAGGCACTTTCCCAGCAGGCACTGACCATCCGTGGTGATGGCAGCCAGGAACGAGATTTCATTCACGTCAAAGATGTTGCTCAGGCCAACGTGGCTGCTCTTACCGGGAACGCACAAGGAAGCATAAACATCGCCCGAGGAGAAACGACTACCATTCTCAACCTGGCAAAAACCATTCAACAACTTGTCAGCACGCCATCCCATATTGAATGGGTTCCACCCGTAGAAGGAGATATCCGCCGTTCCATTGCGGATAACGAGCGTATGCGCAAGGATTTATGCCAACCCTTCTGGTCTTTATCTGAAGGTATTCAGGATTTATTGCAGGCACGGGTTATCTGACAAGCGGCTATACGCAGTTGCTGGCTGGCATACGCGCCCTGACGCAAATTTTATCCGCCAAAAAAAAAGCGCCGCAATTGCGGCGCCCTGGGCGATGATCATCCGCTAGGGATTAGATCTCGCGCACGTCCTCAGCCTGCATGCCTTTGGGGCCGCGAACACTGTTGAACGATACACGTGCGCCTTCTGCCAGGGTCTTGAAGCCGCTGCCCTGAATGGCGGAATGATGTACGAATACATCTTCTTTACCATCTTCAGGCGTAATGAAACCGAAACCTTTACTATCGTTAAACCACTTTACTGTACCTGTTGCCATTTGATGCACTTCCTATTGCGTAAATTCGGACCACGTGTCCATAGGCGAGCATAGGGACTATTCTGGAGACATGCAAGGCATTTCGTAAATATTTTGCGTCAAATCATGTATTGTTGACGAAAACAGAGATTCTGACTAAGGTTAGAACCAACCGTCCGGTATGTAACAGCTGCAAAACGAGGAGGTCAGCATGCAAGTGGGTTTCGTAGGATTGGGGCAAATGGGGTCGGGCATGGCGGCCAGGCTGCTCACTTCCGAAGTTAATCTTAAAGTATTTAATCGCTCTCCCGAAAAAATGCAGGCTCTTGTGGACCAAGGCGCAACAGCCGCCAGTAACCTTCAGGATTTTGCTGATGCCGATGTGGTATTCACCATGCTCGCCGACGATCCGGTCGTGGCATCCCTGGTTCTGGAGAAAAAGGGTCTGCTCGCGCAGCTGCGACCTGGCGCTGTGCATGTGTCCTGCAGCACCATCAGCGTCGCACTTTCAGCACAACTGGCCGCAGCCCATGCCCAGGCTGGACAGGAGTATCTGGCCGCTCCGGTTTTCGGAAGACCCGATGCTGCGGCTGCTGGCAAGCTGTTCCTGGCCTTGGCGGGAAAACCGGAGATCATCTCCCGCCTGCAACCGCTTTTTGATAGGATAGGCCAACGCAGCTTTGTGGTTGCAGATGCACCCGAGAAGGCCAATCTGGTCAAACTTAGTGGTAATTTTTTGATAGCTTCAGTCATTGAGTCGCTGGGTGAAGCCATGGCACTGGTGGAAAAAGGTGGTGTAGACCGTCATGCCTATCTGGATTTGCTGACATCCAGTCTGTTCAATGTGCCTCTCTACAAAAACTATGGCGCACTGATTGCCGACCGGAAATTTACGCCGCCAGGATTTGCCGCACCCTTGGGCCAGAAAGATATGCGTCTGGTTCTGGCTGCAGCAGAAAATCTGGATGTTCCATTGCCCTTGGCAAGCCTCTTGCGTGATCGCTTTATTCGACTTGCTGCGGAGGGTGGCACCATCCGTGACTGGTCTGCCATCGGCGCATTGGCCGCAGAGGATGCCGGTCTTTTGTCCTGAAAGTTGGAGATGCTTCACAAGGAGAAAACCATGTCTGAGCTGAAATTTCGTCCTTATCATCAACCAGCAGGAGGCTGGGGAGCGCTTCGTGCTTCCATGCAGAGCCTGCGCCAGCAAGGTATTCTCTCGGAAGGAACGGCCCTGTTGCTGAAGTCCAATCAGGCCGAAGGTTTTGATTGCCCGGGCTGCGCCTGGCCTGATCCCGATGCCCACTCTACCTTTGAATTTTGTGAAAATGGCGTCAAAGCGGTCGCAGCCGAAGCCACCAGCAAACGCGTAACAGCCGATTTATTTGCCGAGCATTCCGTGAGCTGGCTTGCCCAGCAAAGTGATTATGATCTGGAAGAATTTGGCCGCCTGACCGAACCGATGATGTATGATGCCGCCAGCGACCATTATCAACCCGTTTCCTGGGCGCAGGCATTTGCCCAGATAGCCCATCATCTGCAAGCGCTCAAATCTCCCAACGAGGCTATTTTTTATACGTCCGGCAGAACCTCCAACGAAGCCGCTTTTCTCTATCAGCTTTTTGTCCGTGAATTTGGCACCAACAACATGCCGGACTGCTCCAACATGTGTCACGAACCCACCAGTCTTGGAATGCCTGAATCTATTGGTATTGGCAAAGGTACCGTCACCCTGGAAGACTTTGACCATGCCGATACACTGCTCCTCTTTGGTCATAATCCCGGCACCAATCACCCGCGAATGCTGGGTACCTTGCGGGATGCGGCCAAACGGGGCTGCCGGATTCTGGTTTTCAACCCGCTTCGGGAACGTGGCCTGCAGCGTTTTGTGAACCCTCAGGATCCTGGCGAGATGCTCACCAATCATGGGACCGAAATCGCTACCCATTACTATCAACCCCGCATTGGCGGCGACTATGCCATTGCCCTCGGCATAGTGCGCTATCTGTTGGAGCAAGGCTCTCTGGATGAGGATTTTATTGACATCCATACCGAAGGCTTTAATACCCTGAAAGAAATTGCCCTGGATACTCCCTGGTCAGAAATTGAGGCAGAAAGCGGTCTCAGCCATGTCGAGTTTATGGAAATCGGTAAAATTTATGATTCGGGCAAAGCCAGTATCATCACCTGGGGCATGGGCATCACCCAGCACAAACATGCCGTCGCTACCATTCAAATGCTGGTCAATGTGCTCCTCCTGAAAGGAAATATGGGTAAGCCGGGAGCGGGAGCTTGCCCCATTCGCGGACACAGTAATGTTCAGGGCGATCGCACCATGGGCATCTGGGAACGTCCCGCTGCAGATTTTCTGGATCGTCTGGGCAAGGAATTTGATTTTGAGCCGCCCCGGGAACCCGGTCATGATGTCATTGCCAGCATTGCCGCCCTGGAAAAAGGCGAAGCCAAGGTGTTTTTCGGGATGGGGGGTAATTTTGCCAATGCCACCCCGGATACGCAGCGCGTACATGAAGCCTTGCGCCATTGTGAACTGACCGTGCATGTAACCACCAAACTCAATCGCTCTCATGTGGTCCACGGAAAAAATGCCCTGATTCTTCCTTGTCTGGGTCGGACAGAAATAGACATTCAAAATGGTCAGCCCCAGGGCATCACCGTTGAGGATTCCATGAGCATGGTGCACATTTCCCAGGGAATGCGGGCGCCGGCATCGTCCCAACTGAAATCCGAATGTGCCATTATCGCCGAACTGGCTGAAGCCACTTTGCCCGATAGCAGAACCCCATGGCGCGCCCTGGTAGAGGATTACGACCGGATTCGCGACCGCATCTCACGGGTAGTTGCGGGTTTTGAGGACTTCAATGCCCGGGTCCATCAACCCAGAGGGTTTCATCTCGATCTGCCGCCACGCTCCCGGCGCTGGACGACGCCATCGGGCAAGGCTCAGTTTATTGCCCAGCCACTGCATAATATTACCGAAGACCGCTTTGTTCCCAAAAGTTCCGAGCGGGTTTTCAATCTGATGACTATTCGTAGTCATGATCAATACAACACCACCATTTATGGATACGAAGATCGCTACCGGGGGGTATCGGGTGCCCGCAATATTTGCTTCATGCATCCGGAAGATATTGCAGATTTGGGTTTTGCGGAAAATACGCTGGTCGATATTATTTCGCACTGGACTGACGGCGAGCGCGTTGCCCGGAGTTTTCGCCTGCTGCCCTATGATATTCCCCGCTCCTGTGTGGCGGGCTACTATCCCGAACTGAATGTACTGGTGCCTCTGTCCAGTCATGCAGACCGGGCCAACACTCCGACTTCCAAATCCATTCGGGTGACTTTTCAAGCGGTGAGCAACCGTGACGACTGAACCTGCTCCAGAATCGGCCACGGAAGATCTGGTCATCGCTCTGCTGCAAGCCCTCTGTCATGAACCGGTCATTTCTCTGGCAAAAATAGGTAAACAGATGAATTTACGGCGGAGCCAACTGGAACGTCTGTTGTTACTGCTTGGTGAAAATGAAAGCTGGGGTGGTATGGGATATCTGACCCAAAGCGAACAACGTGGTCGCACCGTGATCCTTCTTACCCAGAAAGGAAAGGATTTATGCGCATCAATGGTGAATTAGGTGCGGGTATCGGCTGGTCGGCAGCAACCCTGTTGACCGGAAAGGGATTACCGGTTGCCCACCAGGAAGCGGTCCTTGAAGAACGCGCAGTCTCCATTGTCATCAATGGTCAGGCTTACGCAGTGATGATGGTAACGCCGCAACACCTCGATGATTTCTTTATGGGTTTTTTGTGGAGCGAAGGCATTATTCACGTCCCTGAGGAAATGATCACCTGGGAGTGGGTGACCGAAAATGGTGCCTGGGCCATTTATCTCCAGCTCACGGCAGAAGCAGCCGAGCGCGCGCAACACAAGCGTCGCCACGTCATTGGCGGAAGTGCCTGCGGCCTGTGCGGGACGCCTCTCCTGGCCGGGCTCATTCCTTTTGCGCCACTGGAGAGCAGTTTTTGCTGTAGCCCGGTCTCCATTCGTACTCTCATGGTACAAATGCAGGAGCAACAGGCGCTGAACCACAGCACCGGCACAGCTCATGCCGCTATTCTCGGCTATCGCCGGAATTATCTGGTGCGCGAAGATATTGGTCGCCATAATGCCGTGGATAAGAGTATTGGTGCGGCTATTCAGCAAGGACTGATGCCCGGCGAAGTCCATGTGCTGGGGATTTCCTCACGACTGAGTTTTGAAATTGTGCTCAAGGCCATTGGCTTTGGTATTCCGGTGATTGCGGCCATTTCCGGAGTCAGCAGCCTCGCCATCGAGCTGGCTGAAAGCCACGGAGTAACCCTGATTGGTTACGCCCGCGATGATCGCATGACTTTATATGCCCACTCCGAACGCATTCAGAAAGAATAAATACCCGCACTTTCCCCGGTTTGTGATTATGTGATTAATAGTTAAGCTGTTTTTTATTCGCCAATTTGTCAGGAGATTACTTTATGGATGTGCGTGCAGCCGTCGCCTATGGCGCCAATCAACCCCTCGTCGTCGAGACTGTGCAGCTGGATGGTCCCCGCGCAGGGGAAGTGCTGGTGGAAATCAAGGCGACCGGGGTCTGCCATACCGATGCCTACACACTTTCCGGCATGGATCCGGAAGGACTGTTCCCTACCATTCTTGGTCATGAAGGCGCAGGTGTGGTGGTTGAGGTCGGCGCGGGGGTGCGCTCTCTGAAACCCGGAGATCATGTTATTCCCCTGTATACCCCGGAGTGTCGGGAATGCGAATATTGTCTGAGTGGTAAAACCAATTTGTGTCAGGCCATTCGTGAAACTCAGGGTAAAGGCTTGATGCCCGATGGCAGCAGCCGTTTTTCCAGTCAGGGCAAGCCTCTATATCATTACATGGGAACCAGCACTTTCGCGCAATACACCGTACTCCCGGAAATTGCCCTGGCCAAAATTCGTGAGGATGCGCCCTTTGACAAGGTTTGCTATATCGGCTGCGGCGTAACTACGGGTATTGGCGCGGTGATTTATACGGCCAAGGTACGCCCTGGTGACAAGGTGGTGGTTTTTGGTTTGGGTGGTATCGGCCTGAACGTCGTGCAGGGTGCCCGCCTGGCGGGTGCCGACATGATCATCGGCGTGGATATCAACCCCTCCAAAAAAGCTTTGGCCGAAGAATTCGGGATGACGCATTTCGTCAATCCCAAAGAGGTGGAAGGTGATCTGGTTCCTTATCTGGTCAACCTCACCAAAGGCGGAGCAGACTTCAGCTTTGAATGCATTGGTAACACCACGTTGATGCGTCAGGCTCTGGAATGTTGCCACAAGGGTTGGGGAACCAGCGTCATCATTGGCGTCGCCGGAGCTGGCCAGGAAATCAGCACGCGCCCCTTCCAGCTGGTGACTGGACGTAACTGGCGCGGCTCTGCTTTTGGCGGCGCCAAAGGCCGTACGGACGTGCCCAAAATTGTCGACTGGTATATGGAAGGCAAAATCCGGATTGATGAGATGATCACCCATACCCTGCCACTGGAATCCATCAATACCGCCTTTGATTTGATGCACGAAGGTAAATCCATCCGCACCGTGCTGACTTTCTGAGGTATTTCATGCCCGTTCAAGAACTGGAGATCCTCGAATCTCATGCCTGCTTTGCTGGGCGCATGGAGCGCTATGAACATCCATCCCGGCAATGTCAGGGACCCATGCGTTTTGCGATTTTCATACCCCCGCATCAACCCGGGGAAAAGCTTCCGGTGCTGACTTTTCTTGCCGGACTGACCTGCAGCGAAGAAACCTTCATGATCAAGGCAGGCGCTCAACGCTATGCGGCAGAACTGGGGCTTATTCTGGTAGCGCCCGATACCAGCCCCCGTAATACCGGAATTGCAGGAGAAAATGACGACTGGGACTTCGGCAGTGGTGCCGGATTTTATCTGGATGCAACGCAAGTCCCCTGGCAGACTCACTATCAGATGTTTTCCTATGTAACCGAAGAACTTCCCGCCCTCATTGCCCGAAATTTTCCCATGAGTGGGGAAAGCCAGGGCATTTGCGGGCATTCCATGGGTGGTCACGGGGCTCTGGTCTGCGGATTACGACGACCCGGGCAGTATCAGTCCCTGTCGGCCTTCGCCCCGGTATCCGCCCCCAGTCAGACACCCTGGGGACAAAAAGCCTTTAGTCGCTACCTCGGTGCCGATACTCAGCAATGGCTGGCTTATGACAGCCTGGAACTCCTCAAAAGTTCGGGCCAACAGCACCCACCCATCCTGATAGATCAGGGGCGCGCTGATCCATTTCTGGAGCTAGAACTGAAAACCGAATATCTGCAAGCTCTGAATGACCCCCAAATCATCCTGCGCTGGCATGAAGCCTATGATCATAGCTATTTTTTCATCAGCAGCTTCATTGGAGAACATCTGAATTTCCATGCCCGCCATCTGGGTGCTGTACCCAGGTCACCTGCCGATGAATGATTTCCGCAGTGCAGATGACTGGCATCATTTTCATATTTCAGGGCCTTTAGCTGATGTCTGACCGTCGCGGGCATGCGTTGGGTGCAGCCATGTTGGGGATGCTGCTGGACGGCTATGACCTCAGCATCATGGCGGTGGTTCTGCTGCCGCTGAGCAGCGCCTGGCATCTGCAAGCTACGGAAACTGGCATTCTCATGGCCATGGCCCTGCTGGGCTCCCTGATTGGCGGATTATTTGGTGGATTTTTCACGGATCGTTTTGGTCGCCGCCGGCTGCTTTTTCCCAACATTTTTCTTTATGTGCTGGGAGCCTTGATCAGTGCTTTCAGTCCGGATACCGCAGCCCTTTTTGCCGGGCGATTTATTACCGGCCTCGCCATTGGCCTCGACTACCCACTGGTGGCCACCATCGTTGCCGAATACAGCCAGTCGGCGCAGCGCGGAAACCGCTTTGCCCGGGTCAATCTGGCCTGGTATGTGGGCGCACTGCTCTCCACCCTTGTCGGCTGGGCGCTGCTATCCACTGGACCCGGTTCCTGGCGCTGGATGCTGGGTAGCGCCATCGTCCCCGCCCTGGCCTTGCTCTGGCTTCGTCGTGGCTTGCCGGAATCACCGCGCTGGCTGGTACGCAAAGGGCAATATCAGCAGGCGGAGGAAGCCCTGGAGCAGCTACAGCCAGCTTATTCGCAAGCGCAGCGGCAGGCGGAACTCAAGAGTTTTCAGATTCAGCGTCAATCATGGCGCATTCTGCTCCGTAAGGCCTGGTTGCGACGCCTTTTTCTCAGCGTTTTTCCCTGGTTTTGTCTGGACGTGGTTGGTCTCGGAATAGGTCTCTATTTCCCCATGGTACTGCGTGATAATGGTCTGGCCAGCAGTAATGCCGCTGCTGCAGCCATCAATGCCGTTTTTCTGATTATTTCGGCCCTGGGAATAGTTTTTATTGTTTCCCGTCTGGATCGCTGGGGGCGTATTCCCCTGCAGAGTGCGGGTTTTGGTCTGATGTCCCTGGGACTGGCCGTATTTGCGCTCTGCTCCTGGAACCATTGGATTATGGGGGTGTACCTGGCCGCTGCCGTCTATTCTTTTGGGGTGGGCATTGGTCCCGGCGTCACCGTATTTGCTCTGGCAGTGGAAATATTCCCCACCGAATTGCGGGCCAGCGCTGCGGGTCTGGCAACGGCGCTGTCGCGGCTCGGGGCCTTCTTTTCCGCCGTACTGTTTCCAATTTTTGAAAAAAGCTGGGGGATTCCTCTGGTGCTGGTATTTATGTCAGTTGTTGCCCTGCTCGGCTTGCTGGCCACCCTGATTTATGGCGTGGAATCGCGTATGAAAAGCCTGGAGGAACTGGAAAATCTGGCCGCTAAAAACTGAAGCTACTCAAAACTCCAGGTACGGACGATACGCAATGGCGTCGGTGGGGATTGCCACAGAGCCGGTAAGGCTGCAAAAGGTGCCGCAGCACGAATAAGAGTTTCCACGGCTTCTACCAAGGCCGTATTGCGTGATCCCTGCAACATGGAAATTTCCAGCAGATGTCCGTTTGGAGCAATGGTTACTGCCACGACCACCCGTCCTTGCGGCAACGGCCCATGCCCCGGCGCAAACAGCTTTTTCTGGGCGAGCGCCATAATGCGTCCTTCCCAGTTTTTCAGATAGAAGTTATAGGCAGCCTGGCGCTCTGCCGAGGATACAGCTGGCATCGCTTTATGTGTCACGGCGTCCACATCCGCCTGTGGACGCGACGCGCGCGGATCTACCGGGGCACTGATCCGGGGCTGATGAAAAGTGGGCGTCAGGGAAATTTCCACCAACGAAGTAACCGGATTTTTCTTGGCCAGCGGTGCGGCCAGACCCAATAACAGATACATCCAGACCAGCACATTGACAAACAACGAAAACAACAACCAGGGAAACAACTGGTCCATATCACTGGCGCGCAACCGGAAAATCCGGCCAACGGCGGTAATGCCTACTGCACCATACCAGCGCAGGCGAAATAACCCATCTTCGAGTAGAGTGTCAGATTTTCTCTGGCGCACATTCCGGCCAGGACGCGCTGAGGACGCTTTTACTCCAGCCATTCCGCCGCATCCAGGGCGTAATAAGTAATAATGGCGTCTGCCCCGGCGCGTTTCATGCCCAGTAAAGATTCCAGCACGCTGCGCTGTAAATCCAGCCATCCCGCCCGCGCGGCTGCCTGCAACATGCTGTATTCTCCTGACACCTGATAAGTCAGCACCGGCAGATCACAGCGTTCGCGTAAATCCCGTACCAGATCCAGATACGGCATGGCGGGTTTGACCATGACCATGTCGCAACCTTCAGCAATATCCAGATCCAACTCGCGGAACGCTTCGCGGCGGTTGCCTGGATCCATCTGATAGGCGCGACGATCTCCAAACTGGGGGGCACTGTCGGCTGCATCCCGGAACGGCCCGTAATAGGCGCTGGCATACTTGACCGCGTAGGACAAAATGCTGACCTCGGAATGACCGGCAGCATCCAGCGCCTCACGGATGGCCGTCACCATGCCATCCACCATGCCCGATGGCGCCACCACATGCACACCCGCCTCGGCATAGGAAAGTGCCTGACGCTGCAGGTTTTCCAGGGTCGCATTATCATCCCGATCCCCTTCGGCGTTGAGAATACCGCAATGGCCATGATCGGTGTATTCACAAAAACACGCGTCTGCGATGACCAGCAGATCGGGGTAGGCGGCACGGATGGCGCGGGCGGCTTTTTGCACCAAGCCCTCGCTATCCCAGGAGGCTGAACCGCAGGCATCCTTGCAATCTTCAGTAATCACACCAAACAACAAAACCGCCGAAATACCTCGGGAGACCGCTGCTCCGCAAAGTTTTAAGGCTGAATCAATACTATGGCGAAACACCCCGGGCATGGAAATAATATCACTGCGGATCCCTTCCCCTTCCACCAGAAAAATGGGCAGGATGAAATCTGCTGGAGTCAGCTGATTTTCCTGCAGCATGGCGCGCATGGCCGGATGACGGCGCAAACGTCGGGGTGAATGTCGTAAGGAAAGACTATTTCTAGACATTAGCAGCTTGCTCCTGGCTTTTTGCCCAGACTTCCAGAGCCGCCATAATCCCTTCGGTACTGGCTTCTTCGGCTACCCAGGGTTCCGGCAAACCCACCGCAGTAATGGCTTCTGCGGTGAGCGGGCTGATGGCAATCAGGGGTGTATTTTTCAACCAGCGCTGGCCGAGCCCGCCAATCATTTGATAAAAGTTATTGAAAATTTCGGGACTGGTCAGGGTAACCACATGCAGTTCGCCACGGGCCCAGGCGTGCAGGAGAGGCGTTGGATTGGCACCCGGCAGAGTGCGGCGATAACACAGGACCTTATCGACTTGCGCACCACGTTCGCCCAGCACTTTTTCCAGCAATTCCCGGCCCTGATCGCCGACAAAAAGAGCGACGTGGCGGTCTTGCATTTCCGCCAGTTCAGCACTGTTGAGCAAACCCTCAGAGCTGAATTTTTTGGGCACCAGATCCACTTGCAGGCCAAATTCCCGAAGGGCCTTGGCGGTTTCTCGCCCCACCGCCGCAACGCGCGGCCCCTGGGGCCAGATTAAATTCCGGCTTTGCAGACGACTCAGGGCAAAAGCCACAGCATTGCGGCTGGTAAAAATCACCCAGTCGAATGTATCCAGCTGGTGCAGGGCGTCATCCAGAGACTGCCAGTTTTCTGGTGCTTCAATTTGTACTGCCGGAAACAAAATCGGCCGCGCAGCAGCAGCTTTCAGCGCTTCCACCAGATCTCCGGCCTGCTCGCGGGGACGGGTCACCACTACACCTTTGTTCTGTAGCAATCCACTACTCATCATGTTTGAATTTCCTTGATAATTGCGGCAGCACCCTGGGCCAGTAGCTGGTCAGCCACCTCCTGGCCCAGTGCCACCGGATCCGTACCGCTGGCTTCAGCCCGCAGCAGGCGGGAACCATCAGGACTGGCTACCAGTCCACGCAGGAACAGCTTTTGTTCCTGCCATTCTGCCAGCGCGGCAACCGGCAAGCGACAATCTCCACCCAGAATCCGGTTCATGCTGCGCTCCGCCAACACACACTGCCAGGTAGACTGATCCATCAAGGGCTGTAATAACCCCCTTGTTGCCGTATCGTCTGTGCGGATTTCAATGCCTACCGCGCCCTGCCCCACGGCAGGCAAGGAATGCTCAACGGGAATAGCGTAGGTAATCCGCTCATGGAGCTGCAGACGCTTCAGCCCCGCCACAGCCAGGATAATCGCCGAATATTGACCTTCGTCCAGCTTGCGCAGACGGGTAGCCACATTACCCCGTAAATCATCCACCTGGACTTGCGGATATTTTTGCAATAACTGTGCGCGACGCCGCAAGCTGGAACTCCCCACTCTGGCGCCCGGCGCAAGTTCCTCCGGATGGCGGACCGTGTTGCTGACGAAGGCATCACGGACATCCTCCCGCGCCATGATGGCCGCAATTTCCAGGCCCTCCGGCTGCAGGGCGGGCACATCCTTCATGGAATGCACGGCAATATCCACCTGGCCCGCCAGTAACGCTTCTTCGATTTCCTTGACGAACAGCCCTTTGCCCCCCAGGGAATGCAAGGGCGCGTCCAGCAGTACGTCCCCACTGGTGCTCATGCGGATGATTTCCACCTGAATACCCGGATGGGCGGCATGCAGGGCATCCCGAACATGCTCAGCCTGCCAGACAGCGAGAGGACTGGCGCGGGTACCAATTCGAATTAGTGGCATCATGGCGGGATAATCATCCTGAAATAACACAAAAAAGCAGGAGCTAGAACCCTTGGCAGGGCAACTTTTCCCGTCAAGGATAATGATGTTTGAGCAAAGCAGCAAATAACATTGAAATACTCTTTAACTACAAGATACAATCGCAGCAAATTTAACAGGAGCTCGAAAACATGCGTCACCATCAAATCTGGATAGCTGTTGCAATGACTGGTGCCCTGGCACTGACGGGCTGCGCCCATAATGTAGGTAGTGGCAAACCCAGCACTGTGGGTGCTGTGGCCCCTGTCAATTCTGCTGCCACCGCAGGTTACAATGGCGAAGGCGTCAATGGCCAGGACCTGAATGCCAATGGCCCCATCGGCGGCGGCAACAGCGGCCTGACGGCGGCTGAACTGGCGGCTCTGCCGCAGCAATTGCGTGTGCATTTCGGCTTCAACAGTGAAAGCATGGACGCCCACGCCCAGCAGATTGCCACCCAGAACGCCCAGTTCATGGTCAATCATGCCCATGTCAAGGTCCGCCTGGAAGGTAATACCGATGACCGGGGCACTCAGGAATACAATCTGGCCCTCGGCGAACGCCGCGCAGAAACCGTAAAGCAGTTTCTGGAAGCTCAGGGAGTCAACGCTGCGCGCATCAGCACCGTAAGCTTCGGCAAGGATAACCCCCTCTGCACCACCAATGATGCCGAATGCTGGGCAAAAAACCGCCGCGTTGATTTTGTGTATAGTGGTGGCTACAACGGCTAAACAGCCAAGGAGTATATGTTGATGAAACGCTGGCAATTACTGCCTGTTCTTCCGTTATTGTGCCTGAGTCCATTTGCCCAGGCAGAATCCACGAGTGACCGGGTGCTCCAGCTTCAACAGCAAATGGCAGTCATGCAGGGCGAGTTGAGCAGTCTTGTTGCGGTTCAGCAAGCGGATAAAGGCTCCCAAAGCGCTCTGTCCAGCCTGCTTCAACGGACTCAACGTCTGGAGCAGGAGGTTCGCAATCTGCGTGGGGAAGTAGATACCAAAACCCATGATCTGCAAACAGAACAGCAAGCTACGGCCAGCAAGGTGCAGGCGCTGGCCGCACAGCTTGCCGTAACTACTCCAGCAACCGGCATAACCGCCAGCACCAGCAGTGTGCTGACCGGTACGTCTCCAGTCAGCACGCCTGCTGCAGCGGTGGCCAGCGCGGCCAGCAATGCTTCCGCACCATCCATTCAAGGACTGGGACAAGCCGATTACCAGCATGCCTTCAATTTTCTGCGGGATGGAAAATATGGAGATGCCGTCACCGGCCTGCAGGGTTTCATCCAGAAATATCCACAAAGCAGCCTGGTGCCGGATGCGTATTACTGGTTAGGGCAAGCCCAGTACGTACTAGGGCAAAATGATGCCGCCCTGAAAAGCCTTTATGTGGTGCCTAACCGTTTCAGTCAGAGCAGCAAGGCTCCCGAAGCCATGTTACGCATGGCCGAGATTTATCAAGCCATCGGCAAAAAGAAGCAGGCAACCGTGGTCCTGAATAAAGTCCTCAAACAATATCCCAGCACCCCGTCAGCACAAAAAGCGGAAGCACAGTTACAGGCTTTGCCGTCTCAGTAAGGATGGACGAACGGCTTCGCATCACTGAAATCTTTCATAGTCTGCAAGGGGAAACCCGCAGCGTCGGACGTCCTGCAACTTTTGTGAGGCTGACCGGCTGCCCCCTGCGTTGTCATTACTGTGATACGGCTTATGCGTTTCATGGTGGTGAATGGCAGACACTGGATACCATCATGGATGCGGTGCGTGAAGGCGGTAATCGTCTGGTCATTGTTACGGGTGGCGAGCCTCTCGCCCAGCAGGATGTGTTGCCGCTCATGACCCGGCTTTGTGATTCTGGCTACGAAGTTTTTCTGGAAACCAGCGGCGCCCTATCTGTTGAAGCGGTAGATCCTCGCGTTATCAAGGTGCTTGACCTCAAAACTCCGGATTCTGGCGAGTCAGACCGTAACCTTTGGGAAAATCTGACCCGGCTGACTGCCCAGGATCAAATCAAGATTGTCATTTGCAGTCGCCAGGACTATGACTGGGCCAAGGAAGTTCTGGCGCGGGAAGACCTGAGCCAGATCTGCGAGGTTTTGTTTTCTCCTTCTCAAGGACAAATGCCGCTCCGAAACCTGGCCGACTGGATACTCGCCGACCAGCTTCCGGTGCGCCTCCAGATTCAACTGCACAAACTCATTTGGGGCGATGTCCCGGGACGCTGAATGGTGCCAGACATGATTGAAGCAAAACCAGCCATTGTGTTGCTTTCCGGCGGCCTGGACTCCGCCACGGTCATGGCGCTGATGCGTCGCGATGGTTATGCCATTCATGCCATGTCCTTTGATTATGGCCAACGCCACAAGCAGGAACTGCATTACGCCGGACTGGTGGCGCAGGCCATGGGGGTGGCCAGTCATCGCACGGTGCATATTGATCTGGCCGCATTTGGCGGTTCGGCGCTGACCGATACCCAGCTTGCCGTACCGGAAAGTGGTGTCGTCCCCGGCATTCCCATTACCTATGTCCCGGCACGGAACACCATATTTTTATCTTTTGCCCTGGCCCTGGCTGAAGTAACCGGAGCCCAGGACATTTTCATCGGGGTCAACAGCCAGGATTACAGCGGTTATCCTGACTGCCGTCCAGAATTCATCAGTGCCTTTGAAAAGCTGGCCCAGGTGGCAACCCGCCTCGGTGACGAATCCAGAGGGCCACGCATCCACGCCCCCCTCCAGCATCTCGACAAAGGTGAAATCATCCAGTTGGGAACCCAACTAGGCGTCGATTACGGCTTGACCCGCTCCTGTTACCAGCTCGATGATCAGGGTCGATCCTGCGGCCGCTGCGACAGTTGCCGCCTGCGTCACGCCGGATTCCTGAGCGCCGGAATTGCTGATCCTACGCCTTATCAATAAGGCGGGCTGACCTGGCGCAAGACCCGCAGGCCACGGGCAAACTCTGCTTACAGAGATATCGAGTACAGGCAGTACCTCCTCCCGCAATATCGCGCCAGGATGGGTCGGTATCCGGTCCACTTGCTCAACGGTCATTTCGTTCATTGGACGCCTCCTCCCTTGCTGACAATGGAGCGTTGGATGCACCACAGAAATCCATTATATGATTGTATACCGATATAAAACATTGCAATAAATAAATTGATTTTTATCAATTCCCCCTCGGCACCAAGGCGCGTAGCATATAATCATATAATGACATACTGAGATCATTATATGATTAAATATAGCGCTTATTGTGCACAGGAGGCCTTCAAATGGCTTGGCAGTTTCCAAAAATGACCCGCCGTACCTTTCTTAAAAGCACCAGCGTCAGCGCCGTGGGCGCGACGCTCTACCATCCCGACTGGATCAAACTGGCCGGCCCCACGCATCCCGACGCTGCCGACCACTTCGCCTACTCCATCTGCAACTACTGCTCCTCCTTTTGCTCGCTGCGTATTACCGTCGCGGAGAAAAAAGGCAAGCAGCGCATCATGAAGCTGGGCGGCAACCCCAACTCCACCCTCAACGGCGACAAGATCTGCGCCCGCGGCCAATCGGGCTTACGCCAGGTCTACAGCGCCAACCGTATCAAGACGCCCCTCATCCGCGTGGCGGGCAGCAAGCGCGGCGAGATGAAATTCCGTTCGGCAACCTGGGAAGAAGCTTGGGACTACATTGCGCAAAAGAGCAAGGGGATCAAGCCGTGGGAATGGACCATCTATGGCGGCTGGAGCACCTGTTCCTTCTACATTCCCAACACCTTCTGCTTCACTGCCGCCAATCAGATCCCCAATCTCATCACTTCGCCTACGCAAAACTGCGTTTTCAACTGTCAAACAGCGTTTAAAAATGACCAGGTAACAGCGTCTATTTTTGACCAGTTTTAAAGGGGGTGGGTGCGACGTTTTTTGAACCGGTATGAATCGTTTCCGGTCTCCAGAATATCGCAGTGGTG
>NZ_JABELD010000027.1 GCF_018853445.1 Acidithiobacillus concretivorus | reverse complement strand
CCAGCCTCTTATACGTTGAATGGATGGATTTGTCCAGCGCTCACCGTACATCCAAAAAAGCCGAGTCATTCATATGGTGGTGCCACCCCATAAAAAGGGCTCTTGGCCATATTGAGAATTGCTGCTCCCAAATGCCGGTACAATGCCAAAAAAGTTGGTCAGCGCTGCACTCAAGGAATCTGAAGTATTAATGGCGGTATTGGTATTGTTGCTGGCACTGGAATTTTCCTGGATCAGCACGGTAATGAGGTCACCCACACGATTGGCCCGATTATCGCTAAATAAAGACACGTTAGTGCCCGCCTGCCAGATGGACCCGTTTGGAGCATGGGCCGCCAGTGATTCCGGTTCTGCGGGAATAGGTAACGGTTTAAGCGGCTTGAGATCATGATGCCCCTGCATGATGGCGCAAGCACTTAAGCCCAATACAAGCATCATCAAAAAGCCCAAACGCAGCAAAGCCATCCAGAGTTTCCCGAAGGATACTGGAAAATACATGGAAACTTTGCAGATGGCTTGCGCAGTCATATTGTTAGCCTCACAAATTCTGGGTGAGATACCCGAGCATGGAATCTGAAGTAGATACTGCCTTGCTGTTGATTTCGTAGGCACGCTGCGTGGCAATCATATCCACCAATTCTGATACCACATTGACATTGGAAGATTCCAGATAGCCCTGCTGCACAGAACCCAAACCGTTAAGAGTAGGCTGTCCGGTTTGCGGCGCGCCAGAAGATCCTGTCTGCAAGTAAAGGTTGTCGCCAATACTTTGCAAGCCGGTTGGATTAATAAAATTGGCGAGCTGGACTGTACCCACTTGCTGAGGTTGGGCTTGTCCCGGCAACACTACCGACACGGTCCCATCGCTACCAATGGTAATGCTTTGCGCATTAGGTGGAATGGTTACCGGTGGCTGCAATAAGTAACCGTTGGACGTGACCAATTGCCCCTGATTATTCATCTGAAAAGTGCCATCCCGGCTGTAAGCAATGGTCCCGTTGGGCTGCATAATTTGGAAGAAGCCCTGACCATTGATCCCTACATCCAGCGCGTTACCAGTCTGGGTCAAGTTGCCCTGGGTCATCAGGCGTTCCGTAGAAACCACGCGCACCCCGGTGCCTAGCTGGAGCCCTGAGGGATATTGGGTGGTCTGCGAAGATTGCGCACCCGGTTGCCGTAGATTCTGGTAGAGCAAATCCTGAAACACCGCGCGGGACTGCTTGAATCCGGTGGTGTTGACGTTCGCCAGATTGTTGGCAATAACGTCCATTTTGGTCTGCTCACCTTCCAGGCCAGTTGCTGCTACATAAAGAGAACGCATCATGATTTATTGCTCCTGATTATTCATGATAGAACCAGCAATTGATTGGCACTTTGCCGATCCTGGGAAACGGTCTGCATCAACTTGGTCTGCATATCAAACTGACGGGTATCTTCCAACATCTGAATCATGGCATTAACGGGATTCACATTGCTGCCTTCCAGCGCGCCGGGCTCCAGTACCACATTACCATCCTCAGCTGCCGGTTTTCCGTCACTATTCTGAAAAAGCCCATCCGGATTTTTTTGCAAACCTTTCTCCGAAGGATTCACCAGCTTGATCTGGTTGATCGTGACGACGGCATTGGGTTGACTGCCTACCGGCACCCCGGAAATCACCCCATCACTACCAATGACCAGAGACTGCATAGGTGGCAGAGAAATAGGCGAGCCATTCACGCCCAGCACCGGATGACCGGTCGCGGTCATGAGGATACCCTGCCCATTGAGCTGCAGATTTCCATCCCGGGTGTAAGCTTCCTTGCCATCAGGTCCCTGAACAGTCAGCCAGCCCCGGCCATTCACCGCCACGTCCAGAGGCCGTCCAGTATGGACTACAGGGCCTGACTGAAAATCGACACTGGGGGTTTCCGTAGCCGTGTAGGCGCGAGTCGGCAACCCTTGCCCATATACCGGCAAGGCACTGAACTGGGCCTCATCGGCACGATAACCGGTGGTATTGGCATTAGCCAGATTATTGGCCGTAACCGTTTGTTTTTGCAGAATGGCATTAGCACCACTCATGGCAATATAAAGGGTATCCATGACTTATCCTCTTACAAACTCAAGAGCGTCTGCACTACCGTATTCTGGGTTTTAATGGTCTGGGCATTGGCCTGATAAGCCTGCTGCGCCACAATCAGATTCACTAAATCCTTGGAAATATCCACATTGGATTGTTCCACCGCTCCGGCCTGTAAAACGCCCAGATTGGAACTGCCAGGGCCACCAGAAAGGGGTTGTCCCGAAACATAGGTTTCTGCCCAATAATTATTACCGAGATTCTGCAAACCATTATTATCCGGGAAACGCGTCAAACTGATTTGCCCCATGAGCTGGGATTCACCATTGCTGTAGCGCCCGAAAATATTGCCGCCGGAGTCAATAGAAAGACCGGATAATTGTCCAGCACTAAAACCGTTGCTGTTGTTGGTGATCACCGAATTGGGGGAATTATAATTGGTGCTGCCACTGAAGCTTACGTTAATGGTGGTGGGAGCCGCCCCATCAACCCACGGAGTACCGGTAATAGGTTGAGAGGTTGAACTGGTTTCCTGACCATAGGCATTAAATTGCAAAGTTCCAACGCTACCAGAAGTGATGCCGCTGGCACCAGTGGTTCCCGTTACCGAGTAATCCACCTTCCAGGTTTGTCCGGAGCTTGTCGTACCTGAACCACTTTGCAATTGATAATAAGTAGTCAACAATTGCGGGGTACCCAGACTATCGTATACCGTCGTCGTGGTCGAATAATTATAAGTACTCGGATCATTAATATTAATGCTAGCATTACCGCTGATGGGCGTATTGGTTGAGTCCAGATTCAAACCCAAACTCAGTCCTGAAGTCGCTTGCGGGGCAATGGCATTCTGATTAATGGTCAAGGGGCCGCTGGCACCGGTCAGTTGACCATTTTGCGCCTGCGTCCCGATCAGTTCACCACCATTAGCGTCCACAATAACGCCGTTTTTATTGAGCTGAAACTGGCCATTACGGCCATAAACTGTCGAACCATTATAGTTAAACTGAAAAAAACCATTGCCGTTAATGGCAACATCCAGAGGATTACTGGTAGTTTCAATATTTCCCTGAGTAAATTGTTGAGCGATAGTTTGCACAGTAGTACCAATACCCACTTGCCCATCGGTTGGTGCTGTATTGGCCATAGCTGAAGCATAGGCATCAGCAAACTCGGCATTGGAACTTTTAAACCCTACCGTATTGGCATTAGATATATTATTACCCAGAGTCTGCAAATCCGTATTAGCTGCCTGTAATCCACTTAAAGCTGTATTGAATGCACCCATTTTGCAAACTCCTTAAATAATATTTTGCACGGAGCTGAACGGCACCGAGCCTTGCTGCCCCTGTAACTGCAGGGTAGGACCGGAACTTCCCAAAGTAACGCCATTCACCACGCCAAACATGTAGGGGGCAGTCGTGACTGCATCCCCATTGGCATCGGCGGCCTGTACCGAAAACTGGTAATTTCCCGACGGCAAAGCGCTCCCATTGGCGCTTTCTCCATTCCAGTTAAAAGTCTGCATTCCTGAAGACTGTGAACCTTGGGGTAAAACGGCCAGCGTCTGACCGGCACTATTCTGTACCAGCACGTCTACCGCACTGGCGGCACTGCCCAGATCATAAGCCCCATTGGCGCTGCCGCTGCTCAAAGTCAACTGATTCCCTGAAGTAGTGACCGACTTGCCAATCAGGGAAGCAGCCTGCAATCCTTGGTTCTGATTAATTTGATCCATGAGAGAATTCAGCGAACCCTGAATAGCCTGAACGCCATTCGCCATGCTGAATTGTGCCAACTGTGAAGATAAATCTTGATTACTGAGTGGATTCAGGGGGTCCTGATTGGTGAGCTGAGTAACCAGAAGATTGTAAAAAGTGCTTTCGCTGGCAAGACCACTGGCTCCGCTGCTGGCTGTACCTGAACCACTTGCAGAACTGGTCTGCAACGATTGATAAAAAGGATTGACGCTGGATGTCAGAGAATTGACGCTCATGTTCAGACTCCAAGGCTAAGGGTTTTCTGCAGCAGGGATTTCGTGGTGTTCATTACATTCACATTGGCCTGATAGGCCCGCGAAGCCGAAATCATGTTCACCATTTCATCGACGGGATTCACATTGGGCATTTTGACGTAGCCTTCTTTGTCCGCCAGCGGATTCCCCGGTTGATACACCATTTTAAATGGCCCCGGCTTACTGATGACATCAGCTACCCGTACGCCATTAACCCCGGCGGGAGCGCCAGCATTGGCAAAAGGTTGCGCAGCAAAGACCACTTCCCGGGCCCGGTAGGGTTGACCATCAGAACTGGTTGCAGAATTGGCATTGGCCATATTACTCGCAACCACATTCAGTCGATAACTTTGAGCGGTCAGGGCCGAACTCGCTACATCCAAAACTGAAAATAATGACATAAGTCTTACTCCTGCATATTTAAGCGGTTGTTCCCGTAATGGCCGAGGTCAAGGTTTTAATTTTACCGGTCATAAAAGTCAGATCGGCCTGGTAACGCACGCTGTTTTGCAAAAATTCTGCCTGCTCTCGATTCATGTCTACAGAATTATTATCCAGCCCTACCTGACTGCCGCGTTGATATTGCACAAAAGCAGCCATGCTCGCGTTATTGCCGATTTCAGAAAATTGCCGGTGACTATTCGTTGTTAATGATAGACTGCCCTTATCACCCGCCTGAACCGCTTGCATCACCTGAGTAAACGGAATATCTACCGCCCGATAATTAGGCGTGTTGGCATTGGCGATATTAGCTGACAGCAGTTGCTGCCGATAACCCGTGACCTTCAGGGCATTAGCCAAAGGGTCCAGAGCCTGACCTAACAACCCCGACATGTGAGTTCCTCCAAAGTTTTCTACGTGGTCATTCAAGCAACATACATGCCATCAAGCTAACAAGGCATTAGGCCTGGAAGTTTTGCAGTGACTTTGGCCAGCGCCGTTCTTGTTCTTGGCAAAACCCTGACTAAACGGCAGAAAAAAGCCGCACGATCGACACTTCCGTGCGTGACCGACAAAAAAATGCCGCCCAGTCATTCCTTGTCCATGCATTAACCAAGTTCTTGGCTAGATAACGCTCATGATTTTCTGGCGCACTATTTGCTTAGATTGCTTGTTTACTGACACCCTATTCTCAAGAGGTGCCCTGGGGTTATGAAGCTCGGTTTTTCAAACAGTACAAAATCTATCGTTGCCAGCTGGTTACTCGCGGCGACATTCATCATTGTCAGCCCCTGCGCTCAGGCTGCCGTGGAAAACCCCGCAACCATTCGTGAGATTGTTCGGAACTTTGTAAGAGCGCATCTACCTGATCAATCAGCGGCTGTACATATTCAATTGGACGGACCGGCCCCTGGCATTCATTTTCCGGCCTGCAGCAAATTGAAAGTGACTTATTTTGGTTATAGCAATCCCTACGGTAACCAAACCGTACAAGTCCACTGTCAGTCACCCTCCTCCTGGCAATTATATTTACCGGTACAAATTCAAATGGATCAGAGTGTCGTCATTGCTTCTCGGCCACTCTCTGCAGGATCCATTCTACAGGCCGGAGATCTGGCTGTAGTACGCAGGGATACCAGCGGCTTGGGGGGTAACACCTTAAGTTCGCCCCAGGGAGCCATCGGTAAAATTCTGCGATTCGGGACACTGGCCGGACAACCCATAACGACGACCATGCTGAATGCCCCGGATGTGGTTCACGCAGGTGAGCAGGTAACCCTTTATGCTCAAGGCAATGGGATTCGCATTGCCACCATTGCCGACGCCATTGAAAACGGTCGTCCCGGACAAAGCATCATGGTCAGAAACCTGCAGTCCGGTCGCGTGATACGGGGGACAGTAACCGCACAAGGGCATGTCGTGGTAGACTTTTAACCAAAGAAATGTGTTCATTGACTGTTTCGCTATAGTTTTTACGCTGATGTGACGTAATAGTGACTATGGCAGCAGATACGTTAGGAGATAAGCATATGAATCCCATCAATCCATATTCAGGACCAATTGCTGGAATACCGACAGCAGACACGCGGAGCAACACCGATAAAGCGGTGAGCGGGTCTGCAGCCGATTCCGGCAAATCTTCCGGACAAGCTCTTGCCGCGAGTTCTGTTGCACAAGATCACCTCACGCTTTCCCCGCAGGCGCGGCAATTGATGGCTGCTCAGAAGACAAGCATGGGTAATACGGATCAGCTGGCCCGAATTAAAGCCGCCATATCCAATGGAACCTATCAGATTTCTCCACTCAAAATTGGCCAGGGCTTGACTCAGGATAATCAGCAGTTCATGCCTGCAAGCTCTAACAAGTCAGCCTGAGCCGGTCATGTATCCCAACGATTCGGCAGATTCTCAGGAAAGCTTACTTCTCGAACAATTACAGGCCTTGCTGGACGATGAGACTGAGTGCCTGAAATCAGGCCGGATGGCAGAACTCCAGCGCATTGCCACTGAAAAAATGCGCTGTTTTGCCGACATTCAGAGCCGCATGGGACCAGCAAGGCAGCCTTCAAAAAACGCATCTGATGATGCGCATTTACGTAATTTATTAAACGACATCATGCGTAAAAATCAGCTCAATGGTCAGATCATCAGCGCACTGGAACGCTTTAATCAGGGTGCCTGGGAAATTTTTTTCGGTGCACAGCCGTCAACGTACTCAGACCTGGGTACTGCAAAATCCTCTGCTGAGCGCCATTTGATCGGGAGTGCCTGAATCGTGCTGGTTCTTACCAGGCGACGTGGTCAGGCCATTTGTATTGGTGACAACATTCGTATTGTCGTCACCCGTATTGAGGACGGACAAGTACGCTTGGGCATAGAAAGCAGTGACAATGTCACTATTTTACGTGAAGAATTGCTGGAAACCGTCAAACAGGCCAACCAGTCCGCACTGGTCTCAGCCCCGGAAGCATTGAATCTCTGGCTGAATCAACAGCCCAAAGCAGTTGATTCAGCCAGCAATACAAAGGATGAAGCCTGATGAAAACTTATGATACCCGGTTCGGCCCGTTTCCCATTGCCGACGAGGAAATATGGCACTGTATTGCGCCTATGCCTGGCTTTACCAACTTGCAACGCTTTGCTTTACTACATCTTCCCAGTCAAGGACCATTTGTTTGGTTACAGTCACTGGATGAACCTCTGATCACTTTTCTACTGGTTGCTCCCGAGCACTTTAATTTACAGTATTCTCAAGTTCCGCATTTTGCCAAAACATCCGGGGTACCCATGGTAATGGTGATACTGCCTCAGACAGAAAACGGCGCGCTCCAAAGCAACGCCCTGGCCCCAATCTATTTTCTCCCCGAAACCAGACAGTTTGGACAATGGATTGTAGAACGTCACGATATGCCTACTGAACCATTCAGTGCTGCACATCTACCACCAGCCAAACTTCAAGCCCATATTGTCATCCCCGTTCAGGAAACGGATACCTTAAAAACTGATGAGGATCAATCCTTAGCGACTGGCACGGCGTAGGCATTCACGATCATAACGTAGCGTGTACTGAATGATTTTATCTTCAAGCACAGCAGGTAAATGAATAAATGCCAAACCTAACTGCTGAACTGTGCCTTGGGTGTGCATTCCCGACCCCAGATGGCAGACTTTAGCCTCCACTGAACAGGCTTGTCCCTGGAATTTAAACTGAACCTGAGCCAGGAGTTCACCCTGAGTCACCGGATAGTCCTGTGGCGCTGCTATGGCGATGCGCATACCACCGGCACCAATATCCACACATTCACCCTCCACAGACCTTGCCCCATAACGTTTTAATAGTACAGAAGTTTTATTGGAAGATTCGACTGCTCCACGCAACGTACTGCGCCTTTGCCATTGAAAAATCATTTTGGGTCTCTGGATACGAATGGCTG
Organism: Acidithiobacillus concretivorus; assembly: GCF_018853445.1. Lineage (GTDB taxonomy): Bacteria > Pseudomonadota > Gammaproteobacteria > Acidithiobacillales > Acidithiobacillaceae > Acidithiobacillus > Acidithiobacillus concretivorus. The sequence continues at coordinate 3,782 of NZ_JABELD010000027.1, read as the reverse complement.
CAAAACGCTGCCAGACAAGTTGTTCTACAACCACTGTCTGAAAACCAAGAGGCAAAGCATCGCTTGTCCACAGTAGCAGGTCTTCACCGGCGAGCGAATAATTGTTAGCCGCTTCCGGTGTCAAAGCATCCAGAATCAGGCTCTCATGAGGCGCATCATCATACAGCAGGGCCGCGTGCCCCATGAAAGTACCGGGTTGACCTACCAGGACCTGCATGTTTTGCTGGTTTTCCACCAAGGAATGTAGTGCGCGATCGCATGCTGCTTTCAACGTCAAACGATTGGCATCCACAAACAATTTATCCAACCGGGTTTCAGCATTGACCATAACTACTTCCTTCTCACATTTATCTATATGTCAAAAATTTGACAAAAACAGTAAGGTTGACTTCGCATTGAAGACCTTCCAGCAGAATTCATGCCGTTTCATAAGCAGCCCGATCAGGCACAAATCTCGCTTATTTTTTGAACAAGCACTGATAATGCGAAAAACTGACTAGTTAATGGCTTATTGTATAGAGAGCACAGGAGATTATTGGATGGCACGCAAAAAGAAAGCCGAAGAGGAATGGGAAAATCACGAACGATGGCTGGTCTCTTATGCCGACTTCATTACCTTGCTCTTCGCATTTTTTGTGGTCATGTATGCTATTTCTTCAGTAAACGAAGGAAAATACAAGGTATTATCAAAAACCCTGGTTTCTGCATTTAGTGGTCAACCCTGGTCACCCGTCCCGATAAGATCGGACACCAATAGCCTCACCCAAACCCCGGTAGCCCTACCAGCATTACCGAAAGTAGCCACTCTGGATCCGGTTCCCCATGTCCAGCAAGGTCAGGTATCCGCCCAAGCGCATGCACCCAAACCCCCAGCAAATCCGGAAATGCAAAAAATAGAAGCGCAAATGAAATACTTACTTAAGCCATTGATTAATAAGGGTGGTGTTGCTATCCATCGTAGCAATTTGGGCATTGTCATTGACTTGAATGCGAAGATTCTCTTTCCATCGGCTCAGGCACAACTTAGTGGTAATGCGCGCAATACCTTAGGCAATATCGCCAAAGTTCTGGCGCTGGTACCGTATCAAATCCAGGTTAACGGCTTCACCAACGACCTGCCTATGCGTACCCCGCAATTCGCCTCCAACTGGGCACTATCTGCAGCACGGGCCGTATCCGTCGTCGAACTGTTTATTCAGCATGGAGTCAATCCCCATCACCTGGTTGCTGCCGGATATGGCAAATACCACCCTGTAGCCTCCAATAATACCGCGAAGGGTCTGGTCATGAATCGACGTGTGAGCATCGTCGTGGTTGCTCCTCAAAACCCCAGCAAGGCAGGAACAGACCCGATCATGGCTGGCAACATCAGTCAGCGCGGCTGACCGGCTTCAGTTTTCCCGAAGATGTGCCGTATTGAAGAGCAGAACATCTGCACTACTCCATCCAGACAGGTGGTACAGGAATTGCTTTCCCAAATGTAAAGGATGGAGTACGACTCAAGGAGGAGATCAGCATTTATGGGTATTGATCAGGTCGACAAGGGCATCCACATTTTAGTGGTGGATGACTTCTCTACGATGCGGCGAATTGTACGCAATTTGTTACGCGAACTCGGTTTCAGTAATTTTGATGAAGCCGAGGACGGCGTTCAGGCACTACAGAAACTGCACAGCAGACCCTTTGATTTCGTTGTTTCCGACTGGAACATGCCCAATATGCAGGGAATTGATCTGCTGCGCGCCATCCGCTCAGACCCGCAACTCAAACATATTCCGGTACTCATGGTCACCGCTGAGGCCAAACGCGAAAACATCCTGGAAGCAGCCCAGGCTGGAGTCAACGGCTACATCGTCAAGCCTTTTACTGCCGACACCCTGAAAGAAAAGCTGGATAGCGTGTTCAAGCGTCTTCAGGCGGCTCAGGGAGGCCAGTGATGACCACACAAAATCCACTGGATCCTAATCGTCTGCTCAGTGAAGCGGAGTTACTGCTGCGTGAAGGCCTGAAGCGGATCGCCAATAGCGCTGAAGAAAATTTGTCCGGTGCACAAAATCCTCTGGAAGAAGCTCTGCGCTTAACCGAAGAGCAGACCATGGCCACTCTCGCCGCTGTCGAAAAAGCGCAGGATGCGGTAATCATCATTCGCAATGCGCACAATAGCTATATTGATGAGCCCTTGAAGCATATTGAAAGCGCCTTGCTCGTGATTCTGGCCAGCCAACAGGGGCAGGATCTTGCTGGTCAACGGCTGAAAAAAGCCATCACACTGCTTCGGGCTGTTGAAGAACGTATACGCCTTACCTTGGCTGAAGTAGGTATGGAATCAGCCAGCAATATCGCAGAGGAAAACACCGCAACCGCCAAGGCCAATCCCAGCATTAATCAGGATGAAGTGGATAGCTTGCTGGCAGAGCTGGGGATCTAAAAACATGGACATGGAAATTCTGCAGGATTACTTGCCGGAAGCTCGAGAACTCCTCGAAAAAGCTCAGGACGACACTTTGCGCCTGGAATCCGATCCGAACAATGATGAAGTGCTCGCCTCCGTATTCCGGGCTTTTCATACGCTCAAAGGGGGGGCCGGTTTTCTCGAAGCCGAGCATCTCGTCAGTTGGACCCATCATCTGGAAGACCTGCTGGACAAACTTCGCTCACACAGCTTGATCGTTAACGGACCCATGATCGATGCTATCCTGCGCGGTCTTGATGTGATTGATGACATGCTGCAACAACTTGCCAGCGGAGAAAATCCCAGTCCAGGACCAGAACAACTGGGCCAGACCATTCAGAATCTGGCGGTAGGGAAAGGACCCATGGAAAGCGCTGCGCCTCTTTGCAGCCGCCCACCTGCAGAATCCATGTTGTTGGTCAGCCAGCGACCAACAGCTACCGGTGAATCGGGACTGTTTCTGGAACACGCGGAATCAGCACCTCACCCGGAATCACGGAGCAACCCATCCGGCCCACACAGCGAAATGGCAGCCGACGAAATTACCGGCGCAGAGTTTGAGGCCACTCTCGACGCACTGTATGGTAACAAGGCTCCGGGGATGTGCGATGGACCGGATTCCGGCAACCAGAACAGTGGCCAAATTTCGCCAGAAGAGTTTGAGCAGGTACTGGATCAACTCTACGGCCAGCAAGCTCCAGGTTATGTCCAGCCAGCGCTTGGCTCAGCCGTTTGTGCAAGTTCGTTAGAATCAGAACAAGTCACTGCTGAGCTTGTTCCGCCAACAAAATCGGTCAGTACAGTAACTGGCCAACCCCGGGAAGCTTCAGGCAAGGCAACACCACCTGCGCGCAGTAGCGCCACCGCACAGGAAGCAGCCGAAACCACCTTGCGCGTTGATGCCGCCCGTCTGGACGCCGTAATGAATCAGGTGGGTGAACTGGTTTTGCTCCGTAACCGACTGAGCTCTGCCATCGGCAGCCTCAGCGAAGAAAATGAAGACATGCTGCGCATCGCCCGAGAGGTCGACCTCACCGTCAACGACATTCAAAGCACCGTCATGCGTTTGCGCATGCAACCCTGCAAGCGTCTGTTTCAGCAGTTGCCCAGAGTAGTCCGGGATGCTTCCCGGCAACTCGGCAAAGAAGTTGCGCTCGAAATTGTGGGCGAAGACGTGGAAATCGATAAAGCAGTGGTCGATGCGCTGTCAAACAGCGTTTAAAAATGACCAGGTAACAGCGTCTATTTTTGACCAGTTTTAAAGGGGGTGGGTGCGACGTTTTTTGAACCGGTATGAATCGTTTCCGGTCTCCAGAATATCGCAGTGGTG
>NZ_JABELD010000026.1 GCF_018853445.1 Acidithiobacillus concretivorus | reverse complement strand
TATCCATAATCGTCCAGACGATCACGCTGACGGCGGTGGCAATATTGGTATTCAATACGGCAGCACCGGCGTCGCGGCTGGCAGCATAGGGATCACCGCCGTTGAAGCCGTTCCAGCCGAGCCAGAGAATACCCGCACCTACCAGCATCAACAGCACGTTGTTGGGCTGGAAGTTTTCACGATCCCGAGCAAGGCGGGGACCAATCACTGCCGCACCGACAAACCCGGCAATACCTGCAGAAAGATGGATGACGTAACCACCGGAGTAATCGATAACGCCAAGAGTAGAAAGAAAACCACCACCCCAGAGACTGAAGGCGCCAACGGTGTAAGAAAAGGTCAGCCACAGCGGTACAAATATCATCCAGGCTTTGAAACTCATGCGCCCCAGAAACGCCCCGGCCATAATCACCAAAGTGATAGCCGCAAACACAAACTGAAAGTACACCATGGTCGACATGGGAAATGCCGCCGTAGTGTTGGAAGTCGGTAACAATGCCTGGGTAAGCTCATCATTCATGCTGATAATGGGATGCGGTAAACCAACGAAGGGAAACCATTGATGACCGAAGCCCATATTATAAGCCCAGAGCACCCAGGCAATCAGAACAGCAGCAAAAGCATAAAAGGCCATGAAAGCAGAGTTGACAGCCCATTTCTTTTTAACAATGCCCGCGTAAAGTACCACGAGCCCCGGAACACTTTGCATTCCGACGATAGTTGCGGCAGTAAGCTGCCACGCATTATCGCCCGTATTCAGCCAAGCTACTGACATGAGGTAATTCCCCCTTTTAACAATTTAAGAGCGGTTGTAGAACGGATTAAATTTAAAGTGCGTCGTTACCGGTTTCACCGGTACGGATACGGATGGCATCCAGAACTTCCGAAACAAAGATTTTGCCGTCACCAATTTTGCCGGTTCGGGCGCCTTTCTCGATGGCTTCGATGGCCTGATCGACGGCATCATCACTGATGACGGTTTCGATTTTGACCTTGGGAAGAAAATCTACGACGTATTCAGCACCACGGTAGAGTTCAGTGTGACCTTTCTGGCGCCCGAAGCCTTTGACTTCGGTGACGGTCAGGCCTTGAATCCCCACCGCCGATAAGGCCTCGCGGACATCATCAAGTTTGAAGGGTTTAACAATGGCAGTAATCAATTTCATGACGTTACCTCTTGCACAGGGTTGGAACATCCCGGGGGTAATACCCCCCCGGGGGTTAGAACATAAAGCCGGTCTCGACCATGCCACGGACCTGGCTTTTGGCGAGCCCAGCGGTACCTGCGAAACCGGTACCGCTGGCCATGCTGGCCTTGACATAAGAGAGTTCGGCGCGGGCAAAAAAGCCGCCATCCTGATAGGTGGGCGTGGCCGTCAGCGACCAGGCGTGAGATCCTGCCCCGAAGCCTGTCAGATTGGCCGAGCCATCCGTGGCGCTTCCCGAGTTGCTGATATATTCGACGCGACCAGCCAGGGAAATCTTGTCCGTCAGGCTGTAGTTGGCGAGGATGGCGCCCCCCAGGGTGCTGGTGGTTTTGCTGCCTGCACCCAAGGCCTGGATGGCACTGGCAGGAACGCTGGTGTATTGCATATAGTGGGTGACGACAAGATTACCCCCGCTGTAGGTGTACCCGACATCGACAATAGCCTCATTATTTTGCAAAGGCGTGGTGGCAATGCTGGAGTAGGCATAATCCGTATGACCCAGATTCCCGCCACTCTCAACGAAGAGCGTGTTCTGCTTGTCCAGCGCCCAGCTGACCATGCCGCTCATCCAGTTGAAACGATTGGAGTAAAATCCGTCATTCCAGGAGACGGCGGCGGTAATGGGTCCGGCACTATAGTTGAACTGGATACCCTTATTGACGGCATTTTCCTGGCCCCAGAGCAGGCCCCGCGCAATATTCCAGTTCTGATAGCTGAAGGTATATTCCGCGCCGATCAGGGTAAAAAGTTTGCCGATTTGGACGTTAAAATGATCATTCGGGGCAATTTCAATATAACCCGTGGGCAGCGCTCCAAAAGTGTCTTGGGTAAACGTCCCGGTAGAAGCGTAATTGGCACCGAGGGTCATGACGTTATAGGCACCGGCCTGGACGGCAAATTGAACGAGGCCGGAATTTTTGGAGATCATGACCATGCCATTGCTGATATCGGCAGAGGCGGATTTGCTACCCGGAAAGCTGGAGCTGGGGAACTTGTTGTCCTGCCATACCCCATAGCCACTGGCTACGCCTTGAACATTCAGGGTACCCAAAGGACCGGCATTGAAGGTCAGCGGGCTGGGTAGAGCCAAGGGGTCTGCCTCGGCGTTGTCCATGGCGAAGGGCGAAACAGCCAGCATCGCCAGGAAAATGGGGTGATATCGACTGCTGAATGTTTTTTTGCTGTTTTTCATTGAAGTAACGCTCCCTGTCAGTGTAGTTGCAGAAAGCGTTTAGCAAATTCAATGCCATGAAAAAAATCATTAAAAAACAGACTGATTAGTAAATTTAACGAGGGTGTGCTTAGAGGAATGCACCAAAATAGTGCTTGATGCATTAAAGTGGTGCGTTATCGCCCGGCCGGGGTTGTGGCACCGTCAAGGTCTGATCTTCAATATCCAGATGGACGTCATAACCCCAGAGCTGCTGTATATATCCCAAAGTCTTTTGGGCTTCTTCCAGGTCCAGGGCCTGCTGGTCCATTTGTTTCAGACGTAACTGCCTATCTCCCCAGCGATCTACAGAGATGACCTGAATGTCCGGAGGGCGGCTACTGTCGGCAATTTGCTGGGCGAGAGCTTCGCGCAGGTGTTGGTAGCCCGCATCATCATGAATGGCGCTGACCCGGTAGGTCGCTTTATCTACCGCGTTGTGCAGGGAGAACAGATGTAAATCCCGCATCACCTTGGGTGAAAGATATTGCAGTACAAAGCTCTCATCACGAAATTCGCGCATGGCAAAGTGAATGTGTTTCAGCCAGTCCGGGTCGCCGGCAAAACTGAACCAGCGCCGGTCTTCCTCAGTAGGCGCTACGCAGATCCGTTTGATGTCCTGAAATATGGCAAAACCCAGCGCATAGGGATTGAGGCCACTATAACGGCGGTCATCAAAATCGGGCTGCATGACCACAGCCGTATGGCTGGCGTAAAACTCCAGCAGCGTACCATCCGTCAGTAAACCCTTGGCGTGGAGGCTGTGCATGATGTGATAGTGGACAAAGCAGGCAAAGCCTTCATTCATGATTTTGGTCTGGCCCTGCGGGTAAAGATATTGGGTGATTTTGCGGACAATGCGCAAAATTTCCCGTTTCCAGCCTTCCAGATGCGGGGCATTTTTTTCAATGAAGTAGAGCAGGTTTTCTTGTGGTTCAGAGGGGAAAATGTCCGGAGAATGGGTGCTGGGAGTGTGTGCAGGGGGCAGGGTGCGCCATATTTCCAAAACCTGCTGTTCCAGATAACGTTCCCGTTCCTGCCAGCGCTGTTCTTCTTCCCGCGCCGAAAGCTGTCGCGGGCGGCGCGCCCGGTCAATGCCGTTGCGACTGATGGCATGGGCAGCGTCGAGGACATCGGTCACCGCATCCATCCCGAAGCGTTCTTCGCATTGGGCAATATAGCGTTGGGCAAAAGCCAGATAATCGATAATCCCTTCGGCGTCTGTCCATTGCCGGAAAAAAGCATTGTTTTTGAAAAAGGCGTTATGTCCAAAAGCAGCATGGGCAATGACCAGGGTCTGCATGGTCATGGTGTTTTCTTCCATGAGATAACTGATGCAGGGATCACTGTTGATGACCAGCTCATAGGCCAAACCCATTTCACCGCGCCGGTACTGACCAGACTCAATGGCGCGCTGTTTGCCAAAAGACCAGTGCGCGTAATAGACCGGCAAGCCGATAGACGCGTAGGCATCGAGCATTTGCTCGGCGCTGATGACTTCCAACTGATTGGGATAGGTATCCAGATGGAGTTCTTCTGCGGCGATGACGGCAATCGCTTCTGTGACCGCATCCAGTCGTGGAAAAGTCCAATCGTTATCCGTAAACAAGAACTTAGACATGGCTGGGGATCTCCTCGCTGGAAAACAGGGTGCGGAAGAGCGGGTAAATATCTTCCCGGGCACTGGCTCTGGCGGTGATCAGTTCAGGGTAATCTTCCGCTATGTCATCATAAAGTTGCAGAAGATCACTTTCGTTTTCACGGTTGACCTCCAGGTAAAAGAGATTGCGCAGGCGCGGTAAAAGCTGATGTAGGTGTTCAGCCACGACCGTATTATCGGCAAAATAGTTGTCACCATCGGAAACCTGCGCGACGTAGACATTCCAGCGGTCGACCGGAAAGCGTTTGGCCATGATGTCTTCGGTGAGCATGATGGCCGGAGAAACCAGGGTGCCGCCACCCTCCCGGGCACCAAAAAAGGCCTGTTCAGTACATTCTGTTGCCGTACTGTGATGTTTGATGAAAACAATTTGTACGGCTTGATAATGGCGATGCAGAAAAAGGTAGAGCAGCAGAAAAAAACGCTTGGCCAGATCTTTTTCCTTTTCGCCCATACTGCCCGAAACATCCATGACACAAAACATGACCGCATTGGTGATGGGATGAGGTTGCTGGTCGATATGGGCAAAGCGCAGGTCGGCTTCATCAATAAAGGGAATCGCCTTGATTTTGCGCGCCAGGATGGAAATCTGTTCTTCCAGATTTTTCAGACGTTCCTGTTCCAGGGAAACATCCGCCTTGCGGGCAATGCGTGTGCTGATTTCCTCCTGCAGTTTGCTGCGGGCTTCTTCAAGCTCCTGAAGCTCGCGGCGTTTGCCGGCACGCAGAGCCAGACGGCGAGCCCGGGCAGCGCGCATGGTGCGGCCGACATGCATACGTGAGGGGCTGCCGTCCTTGATAAATCCGGCGCGACGCCATTGTTCCGCCTGGACATCGCCCTGCGCGGTTTTGCGTAAATTGGGCAAAGCCAGTCCATCAAAAAGCAAATCCAGAAACTCATCGGCGGACAGGACGATGGCGACTTCGTCATCGCCCAGGCCATCGGGAGAACCTTCACGGCCCTGACCGGCACCCCCGCCTTCGGGTTTGTTGATTTCGTCGCCACGCTGGTATTCCTTGTTACCAGGCAAGACCCTTTCCCATGAGGAGTCGCTGAGATCCCGGCGGAAGCTGGGTTCATGTAAATCGCGGGTGGGTATGGAAATGGGTTGATCAGCGTTTGCCAGATCTTCAATGGAACCGGAACGCGCCATTTTTTCCACAGCGCTTTTCAGGCGGGCGCGCACCCTTCTTTGAAGACGCTCCTGATTACTGGTGGATCGGGTTCCGGAACTGCGCCGGTCGATAATCGTACTCATGGCAGACTCCTCGGAAAACCAAGTCTTTTCCGGATGATGACGCAAGAGAATGACTGCGGGATGCTCTCGTTACAGGTTGAGCAGAGCACGCTCGATACTTCCAGTTTACGCGCGTAGATCGTTCTGGAAAACAGGCAGAAATATGCCTGCAAATCGTGTTCTGATCAGCCCGCCCAGGGACCTGTGCCGGGCCTTGCAGCGGCCCGACACCGGTCCATTTTCGGGTTATTCGTAAACCTGCTCACCATGCTGGGTAATATCCAGCCCTTCCCTTTCCTGCTCTTCTTTGACGCGCAAGCCGAGGGTCCAGTCGATGGCTTTCAGAATGATGAAGCTGACGATGGCGTCATACACAATCGTGACGCCCACTCCGGTGGCCTGGATCAGCAACTGCCCAGTATTGCCTTCCAGCACGCCAGCCGTGCCGCCGATAGCTTTGACGGCAAACACCCCGGTGAGCAGCGCGCCGACAATACCACCCATGGCGTGGACCCCGAAGGCATCCAGGGAATCATCGTAGCCCATCCAGTTTTTCAGGTAGACGGAGGCCCAGAAACAAATGACGCCGGCTGCAATCCCTATCCACAATGCGCCCATGGGACCAACAAAACCGGAAGCCGGGGTGATGGCTACCAGCCCAGCGACAGCTCCGGAAGTCATGCCCAATACCGTGGGTTTACCCCGCGCCACCCACTCTGCGAACATCCAGGCCAGAGCCGCGACCGCAGTAGCAATTTGTGTAACCGCCAGCGCCATGCCTGCCCGATCACTGGCTGCGACCGCAGACCCGGCATTGAATCCAAACCAGCCTACCCACAGTAACGAAGCGCCTATCAGTGTGTACATGAGATTATTGGGGTGCATGGCATCATGCTTGTAGCCGACGCGCTTGCCCATGACCAGCGCCGCTACCAGGCCAGCTACACCGGCATTGATGTGCACCACGGTACCGCCGGCGTAGTCGAGGACGCCATCGGCGCCCAGCCAGCCGCCGGGTCCCCAGACCATGTGGGCGATGGGTGCATAGACCAGCAGGGACCACAGACCGGTAAACCAGAGCAGGGCCGAAAATTTCATGCGCTCTGCGAAAGCGCCCACAATCAGTGCCGGGGTGATAATGGCAAAAGTCATCTGGAAGGTCATGTACACGGATTCCGGGATGGTCGGCGCCAGACTGCTGACCGAATCCAGCCCCAGGCCATTGAGGAACAAGCGACTCATGCCCCCCATAAAGGCATTACCTGTGGTGAAAGACAGGCTGTATCCCAGCATCATCCACAATACCGAAATCAGCGCCGTGACCGCGAAACTCTGGGCAGCTGTCGCCAGCACATTTTTTTTGCGGACCATGCCTGCATAAAACAACGCCAGACCCGGCACGGTCATGAGCAGCACCAGTGCCGTAGATGTCAGCATCCAGGCAGTATCCCCACTATTGAAACTGGGCGTGCTGGTACCTGCCTCTGCCAGCGGACTCCCCAGAAGTGCGAGGGCACCCACCCATGCCGTTCCTCGAAATATGTATTGCCTTGCTCCCTTCTTCATCATATCGCTCCTTTTTTTCCATCGTTCCTGAGGCTGAATGCCCCGTGTGTGCAATTTTGGATTAGCAAAAACCGTGCAAGCCATTAAAAACAACGAATAGAGGTATTTTGAGCCAGGAGAGAGAGCAAATCATCGAAAATTTGCACTAATATGGTGCAGCGTTTTCAGGGTAAAATAATGCCCGCAGACGCGGGCAAAGATCAGAATTGGATAGATCCCGAATTTCAGTGGTGTTTACGATAGCGCATATACCAGTCCACCAGCAGGCGTACCTGTTTTTCCGTGTAGCCTTTTCGGGTCATGCGAGCTACAAAATCCTGATGTTTCCGTTCATCGTCGGAAGAACTTTTTTTGCCGAAGGAAATCACCGGCAAGAGGTCTTCAGTATTGGCAAACATTTTCTTTTCGATAACCGCACGCAGTTTTTCATAGCTGGTCCAGGAAGGGCTGATCCCATCATTGGAAGCCTTTACCCGCAGGACAAAATTGACTACTTCATTGCGGAAGTCCTTGGGATTGGCAATACCCGCCGGTTTCTCGATTTTTTCCAGCTCTTCGTTCAGTAGGCCGCGATCCATGAGTTGGCCGGTGTCGGGGTCACGGAATTCGTTATCCTGGAGCCAGAAGTCAGCATATTGAATGTAACGATCAAAAAGATTCTGACCGTAATCCCCATAACTTTCGAGATAGGCTTTCTGGATTTCCAGACCCAGAAATTCGGCATAGCGGGGTGCCAGTTCGGTTTTCAGAAAAGCCAGATAATGGGATTCGGTGTCCGCAGGGAACTGTTCGGCACGAATTTGCGTTTCCAGCACGTGCAGCAGATGGACGGGATTGGCAGCGACTTCGTCACTGTCAAAATTGAAGGTTCGCGACATGATTTTGTAGGCAAAACGGGTAGAAATGCCATCCATGCCTTCATCCACGCCGGCAGCATCCCGGTATTCTTGCAGGCTTTTGGCCTTGGGATCCTTGTCTTTCAAGGATTTGCCGTCATAGATTTCCATTTTGGACCAGAGACTGCTGTTGCCCGGTTCCTTGAGACGGCTGAGCACTGAAAAGCGCGCCAGCATGTCCATGGTGTCGGGTGCGCAAGGGGCATTACTGAGGGCGCTGCTTTCCAGGAGTTTGTGGTAGATGCGGGTTTCTTCCGTGACCCGCAGACAGTAGGGCACCTTGACAATATATACCCGGTCAAGAAAGGCCTCATTACGCTTGTTGTTGCGGAAAGCGGACCATTCCGATTCGTTGCTGTGGGCGAGGATAATGCCCTGAAAAGGCATGGCTCCAAAGCCCTCGGTACCATTGTAGGTGCCCTCTTGGGTGGCAGTCAGCAGCGGATGCAGCATCTTGATCGGTGCCTTGAACATTTCCACGAATTCGAGAACGCCCTGGGTGGCGACATTCAGGCCACCCGCGTAGGAGTAGGCATCGGGATCATCCTGGGAAAAATCTTCCAGCTTGCGAATATCCACTTTGCCCACCAGGCTGGATATGTCCTGATTATTTTCGTCGCCGGGCTCCACTTTGGTAATGCCGATTTGATGCAATTGCGATGGCATCAGGCGCTGCACCGTAAATTTACGGATGTCGCCGCCAAATTCGCGCAAGCGTTTGGCCGCCCAGGGAGACATCACGCCATTCAGGGCACGACGGGGAATACCAAAACGGTCCTCCAGTATGGGGCCATCTTCATCACGATCAAACAAACCCAAAGGTGATTCGTAAAGAGGCGAAACCTTGCCGTTGGCGGCCAGACAGTAAATGGGATACTGCTCCATCAGGGTCTTTAACCGCTCGGCCAAAGAAGATTTGGCAGCCCCAACCGGACCCAGCAAGTAGAGAATCTGCTTGCGTTCTTCCAGTCCCTGGGCGGCATGGCGGAAATAGGCCACCAGGTTTTCGACAACATCTTCAATGCCGTAAAAATCCTTGAAAGCCGGGTAGGTGAGCAACTTGCGATTCATGAATATTCGCGACAGTCGGGGATCAGCCTGAGTGTCAATCATCTGCGGCTCACCGATGGCAGCCAGCATACGTTCTGCAGCGCTGGCATAGGCTATGGGTTCTCGGGCACAGAGATCCAGATAAGCATCCAGGGAAAGGGTGACTTCCTGCTGTTGCAGAAAACGCTCTTGATAACGGTCGAATAACGCCATTTGCCACTCCTTGCGGCGAAGCCGCGATGGTTTACAGCCTGAATCTTTTGGACATGCACGCGACCTTAGGGTTCAGGTGTTGAAGGATGTGTTTTTGTTAAGCATTTCCTGTGCCAAAGTGCGGGCAGTTCTGGTTATTTCCCCCGATGAGGCCTGCTGTGTATTCCTGCACTGTGTACTGACAAATTGTTCGTCAGTGGTGCGCTCTATGCACGATTATGGTGCATGGCGGCGGGTTACGCCAGTCCGCATCCCGACCGGAAAGTTTCTGTCCAGAAATGCCTTACAAAATATTAACCGGCTGTTTATCAGTGGATTATGTGAATATTTGGCGATGAGCATGCGCTTTGCACAAAAAAAAGGGCGGGAGGACCGCCCTGGAAGCCACTTGAGGAGGAGTGATCAGATGACCATGATCAAGTTTTATAAAGCAGAAAGCGTGCCATCTTTTTTTACGAAATGCTGATTCCCGTTTTTAGGTGAGTAGATTGGTTTAAGAAGAGAAGATGTTGAGGATATGGCACGCCCCTTGCTGCACTATCCATAGGTCATGATCTGATCAATTTGCACATAGACGCCACGAGCGACCTGTTGGGGGTGAGTCATGAATCGCTTCGAGCATTTTCGCGAGGTACGCAAGGATCTTGCCGCACTGCTGGGGGGCGTCGTCGATGCCCTTGCCAGTCCGGCATTGTTGCAGCAGCATGCGGATGAACAACGAAAAAAGCTGACTTGCCTCATTAATCGCCACCCTTTTCTGGATTTGTGCTACCTCTTGGATGCGGAGGGTCGGCAAATCGGGGATAATGTGGCTGCTTCCCGGCGCCGTGCTGCTGGTAAAGAGGATGGGGATGGCGTGGATCGCAGCCACCGACCTTATTACCGTCTGGCCCTCAATGCCTTGTCTCCAGTCCTGACCGAACCCTATTTATCTTCAGCCAATGGTCATATTTGTGTGACCGCCGCAGCGCCTATTCGTGATGAAAAGGGGCAACTGCTGGGCATGCTGGTAGCTGATAGCGAGCTGGATAGAGCCCTCGCCCTGCTTGAAGAAGATGATATCCGACGGGGCTTCGAACCCTATTTCAAGGCCATTTATACCCTGTTTTCGACTGGTCTGCTGGCAGTCAGCGCCGCTCTGGGTTTTCATGCGCTCGTCAGCCTGAAGCAGGTCTGGTCGGCGGTTGCCGCGCCAGGGGATTTTACGGCACCCTTTCAGGCGACCATTTTGTTTACCCTGGCGCTGGCCGTATTTGATCTGTCCAAAACCATTTTTGAAGAGGAAGTCCTGCTGCGCAAAGACATTCGTCGTCATAGTACTACGCGACGCACTTTGACCCGATTTATTGCCGCCATCCTGATTGCGGTGTCCATCGAAGGCCTGATGCTCGTGTTCAAATTTGCTCTGGATGCTCCTCAGAATCTTTGGTTGGCGGTACTGCTGCTGGTAGCTGCTGCATTGCTGTTGGTGGCCTTGGGCATATATGTATATCTGGGCGGCCAGGCAGAAGTGCTCCTGTCACAGCATCGTGATCAGCGTCACGATGCGGGTTAGGGCCTTGGCTTTGGGGATCTGGCCATGCGCAGATCGAGAGTATGTGGATAATCCGGTTGTTCTTCATCATAAGGTGCTTGCCAGGGGTATTCACCGCTGCCTCTGGCAACGAAACGTCCCTCACTAGGGAGCGCTTTATCCCCCATGATAGAGGGTGCAGAAGGTATCGATTCGGGTTGGCTATGCCCGGTCGTGGTAAAGCGGGATTGGCGGCGAGCCTCGGCTTCCCAGGCATTGACGGGGAATATTTCCGAATTGCGTCCACCCGGATGCATGACATGGTAGGTACAGCCGCCGATGCTGCGTCCATTCCAGGTGTCGATCAAATCAAATGTCAGTGGCGAATGCACCGGAATGGTTGGATGCAGGGCAGATGGCGGCTGCCAGGCCCGATAACGCACCCCTGCCACCTGGGTATCCGAGGCTCGGGTGGTCTGCAGCGGGACACGCCGCCCATTGCAGGCCAGTATATGTCGTCCGGGAGTCATGCCAGTGACCTTGACCTGCAGACGTTCAATGGACGAGTCCACGTAGCGGGCGGTGCCACTTCCGGTAACCTCCTCACCGAGAACATGCCAGGGCTCAATGGCGGCGCGCAGTTCTATTTGCACATCCCCAATCTGTACATGACCATGTTCTGGAAAGCGAAATTCTGAAAAGGGTGTCAGCCAT
This sequence comes from Acidithiobacillus concretivorus, assembly GCF_018853445.1. Classification (GTDB taxonomy): domain Bacteria; phylum Pseudomonadota; class Gammaproteobacteria; order Acidithiobacillales; family Acidithiobacillaceae; genus Acidithiobacillus; species Acidithiobacillus concretivorus. The sequence continues at coordinate 18,823 of NZ_JABELD010000026.1, read as the reverse complement.
TCCAGTTGAAAGAGGATCCCGTGGTTTTGCAGATCGGTACAGACCTCGCGCAAATCTTCCCAAACATAATGGGGCAGCATGAAGCGATCATGAAGCGTCGTTCCCCAACGAATCAGGGCATGACGATAAGGATCTTCCCAAAAGCGTAAAATCAGACTGCGGACCAGCAACTGCTGGACCAGGCTCATGCGCGCATGGGGCGGCATTTCAAAGGCACGCAGTTCAACCAGTCCCTGGCGTCCGGCGGAACCGGTCGGCGAGTAAAGTTTGTCAATGCAGATTTCCGCGCGATGGGTATTTCCGGTAATGTCGACCAAAAGATTGCGAAACAGGCGATCTACCAGCCAGGGTTGCACGACAGTGCCCGGTGGTACCTGGGTAAAGGCAATTTCCAGTTCATAAAGTGCTTCATGCCGGGCTTCGTCCACCCGGGGTGACTGGCTGGTCGGGCCAATAAACATTCCGCTGAAAAAATAGGACAGCGCCGGATGATGTTGCCAATAGGTAATGAGACTTTGCAACAAATCCGGACGGCGCAGGAAAGGGCTGTCGCCGGGGGTGGCGCCGCCCAGCGTCATGTGATTGCCGCCGCCGGTACCGGTGTGGCGACCGTCCAGCATGAATTTTTCGGCGGTCAGGCGACAGGCATGGGTTTCTTCATAAAGTAGATTGGTTTTTTCCACCATTTCCGGCCAGCTGGAAGAAGGGTGAATGTTCACCTCAATAACACCGGGGTCCGGTGTGACCAGCAGCTTTTCCAGGCGGGGATCACTGGGCGGAGGGTAACCTTCAATGACGACCGGCATTTTCAGGGCAGCCGCAGTGGCTTCAAGCGCGCTGAGTAGTCGCAAATAATGTTCAGTCACCTGCAGGGGTGGGAAAAAGCAATACAGACAGCCTTGGCGAATTTCCAGGGTGACCGCCGTGTGCGGGATTTCCTCCCAGCTGGGGGCTTTGTTGCTGGCTTGGCTTTTCGCTGTTTGGGATTTATCGCGGCTCTCTACAGTCGGCTTGGCGTGCAAATCCGGTAAGGGCGGTAAAGGCGCGAAGGGGTCCGTTTCCGGTTGCCATTTTTTGTGCGGATCGACCATCCACGGCAGACTATCGAGGGGCAGGCGCATACCTAAAGCCGAGTCACCAGGAATGAGAATCAGGCGTCCGCTGCGAAATACCCAGGTTGCGGAGTGCCAGCACTGCTGATTCCATTCCCAGGCCAAAGGTAGAACCCAACCCACGGGGCGGTCCAGGCCGGTCTGCAGCTTTTCGATGAGGGCCTGACGCTCCAAAGGATCGTCGAGGCGATGGGTACTGAGGTCAATGTTGACCGGAACCCGTCCCTCTTGATGAAGTACATGCCAGGCATCTTCGTAGGCAGGAATGAGCCGGGTGCTGTCTACCTGCAATTGTTCGCAGAGCTGACAGGCGAAATGATGGAGATCTTCGGGTTTCCAGCCGTAATCCTTGAGTGGATCCGCCAGCAATGCCGGATTTTGCCACACCGGCAAGCCATCTTTGCGCCAGTATAAGCCCAAGGCCCATCTGGGCAGGGGTTCGCCCGGATACCATTTACCTTCACCCGTATGCCGCAAAGCCCCTTGCGCAAAATGCTTGCGCAGACGTTCCGAAAGGATCTCAGCGCGTTCCCGTTTGTGTTTGCCCAGTGCCTCCAGATTCCATTGGGGATCATCGACAGCTTCCGTAGCCACAAAAGTGGGCTCCCCGCCCATAGTCAGACGGACATCTGCCGCTTGCAGGCGGTCATCGACAATTCCCCCAAGTACCATGACTTCTTCCCACTGGCTCTCGGTATAGGGTTTGGTGACCCGAGGTATTTCCGGCAGCCGGGTGACCTGGTTGAAAAAATGAAAGGTAACCTCACATTTTCCGGTGGCACCGCTGATCGGTGCGGCACTTTGGTAATGCGGCGTACAGGCCAGTGGAATATGCCCTTCACTGGCAAACAGACCGGAAGTCGGATCCATACCAATCCAGCCTGCCCCGGGGATGTACACTTCCACCCAGGCGTGTAGATCCGTGAAATCCTGGGCGGGGCCGGAGGGCCCTTCGATGGGTGCCTGATCGGCCACCAACTGAACCAGATAGCCGGAAACAAAGCGGGCCGCGAGACCCAGATGTCGTAAAAGCTGTACCAGCAGCCAGGCGCTATCCCGACAGGAACCGCTGGCTTTTTTCAGGGTTTCTTCAGGAGTCTGGACACCGACTTCCATGCGCAGGGTGTAAGCGATGGCCGTTTGTAACTGCTGATTGATGCCGACCAGAAAATCAATGGTCCGCTGTTTGCGTTTGATGATGCCCAGCAACATTTGTTGCAGTAAGCGCCCGGCTTTTTCTTTTTCCAGGTAGGGAGCCAGCTCTTTATATAATGCGGGTTCGTAACGGAAGGGCCAGCGTTCTGCCCGCTCTTCAATAAAAAAATCGAAAGGGTCAATTATGCTGAGATCGGCAATGACTTCGATGTTGAATTTGAGGGCCTTGGCGCGTTCAGGGAAAACCAGACGGGCCTGATAATTCCCGAAAGGATCCTGCTGCCAGTTGAGGAAATGTTTTTCTGGGCTGACTTCCAGTGAATAGGCAAGAATCGGAGTGCGACAGTGCGGCGCTGGCCGCAGACGCAGCACGTGAGGATGGATTTCCACCAAACGATCAAAGTCATACTCGGTCTGATGACGCAGAACGACATGAATACCCATAAATTATCCTCGGTGGTGAAATGCTGTAAGACTTAAGCTTGTGCAACCTGCAAGTGGAGTCCATTCAGAGCATTTTCCGAACTACTATCCTCCCTGGCGAAATAGGTGCCCTGAATGGTCCGATGGACCATGGCGAGATCCCTCTGGGCCTGATCCAGATATTCATGGAGCAGGTCCGGGCGGAGGTCGCTCAATTTCAGCTGATCGAGGCGTCGCCGGGCCCGGCGGACGGCCTCCGCAGGGGTTCCGGCATTGGGCAGATAGGCTAATGCCACTTCCATTTCTCCCAGGCAATATTTCATGCTGCGCGGGAATTTGCCGTCCTTGAGCAGATAGTCCACTACCTGATTACTGCGCACCTGCACGGAAATATGCCGACGGTACATTTCAAAGGCGCTCAGTGACTTCAGAACCCCAATCCACAAGCTGCTGCCCGCCGTTTTCTGCAGGCCCTGATCTTGGGGTAAAATCACGGCACTGGTGACATCGACAATACGCGTGGTCATGTCCGCCCGTTCCATGTTGCGTCCCAGCTTGATGAACTGATAAACATTATCCTGACTCATGCTGCTGATCAGCAGGCCTACCAGGGCGTGGCGTCGGGCAATGACTTCGTTGAGAAAAGCGTAGCGGGCATGACGGCTATCTGCTCCGGAAACCGCCTGATCGCGAACGTACAGAAACAGGGTGTTGAGGCGTTCCCAGAACTCGCCAGGCAGCAAGTCGCGAAACGTCCGGCAGTTTTCCCGAGCTTGATGAATGGCAGCCATGACCGAATTCGGATTGCGCTCGTCGGCTATTAAAAAACGCATAATGCGGTTTTCTTCGGGGGCACCATAAAGCTCTTCATAAAGCGTTGCATCACCGGTGACCTGTAACAGGATATCCCAGCCAAAATAGGCTCCAGGAGGCAGATCCAGCAGCATCAGGGTGGTGGCATTAATCAGGCGGGCGACGTCTTCCGTGCGCTCCAGATAGCGCGCCATCCAGTACAGATTTTCAGCTACTCGGGAAAGCATGGTGCCTCCTCATCGACAATCCAGGTGTCTTTGCTGCCGCCACCCTGGGAGCTGTTCACTACCAGTGACCCGGGCTGCATCGCCACCCGGGTCAACCCCCCCCGTGGTGACATACAGTTTATCCGCTTGCAAAATAAAGGGACGCAGGTCGAGGTGTCGGGCCTCCAGATGATCATCTACCAGTGTGGGTGCGGTGGAAAGATTCAGGGTCGGCTGGGCAATATAGTTGCGCGGATTGGCCTGAATCAGTTCGGCAAAGCGGTCGCGTTCAGCCTGACTGGCGCGGGGGCCGATCAGCATGCCATAACCCCCGGACTCGTTGGCAGGTTTTACCACCAGTTCGGCCAGATGGCTGAGGACATAATCACGATCCGCATCGCGCATGCACAAATAAGTCGGAACATTTGGAATAATGGGTTCGGCGTCCAGATAGTAACGAATGATTTCCGGAACAAAGGCGTACACGACTTTGTCATCGGCTACCCCGGCACCGGGCGCGTTGGCAATGGCCACATTCCCGCGTCGCCAGGCGCGGAGCAGTCCGGGAATACCGAGTACCGAATCCGGAAAAAATACTTCGGGGTCCAGGTAGTCATCATCAATGCGGCGATAAATGACATCGACGCGTTGTAATCCTGAAATGGTACGTAAATAAACAATATCTTCCTTGCTGACGTAAAAATCCGGCCCTTCGGCAAGGTAGGCTCCCATTTGCTGAGCTAAATAACTATGTTCGAAATAAGCCGAATTGTAGATGCCAGGGGTAAGTACGGCGAGCACGGGCTTTTCTTCCGGGCGCGGAGACAAGGCCGCCAGGGTTTCGTACAGGCGATTGGGGTAGTCATCCACGGGCCGGATAATGGATGACTTGAACAACTCCGGGAAAAGTCGCTTCATGATCTGGCGGTTTTCCAGCATGTAAGAGACGCCCGAAGGTACCCGGAGATTATCTTCCAGCACATAGACGGTGCCGTCGGCATCGCGCACCAGATCACTTCCGCAGATGTGTGCCCAGACCCCGAAGGGAGGATGAGTGCCCCGACAGGCTTCCCGAAAATTGCGCGAACCTTCCAGCACTTCGGCCGGGAAAACGCCATCAGCGACAATGCGCTGATCATTGTAAAGGTCATCAATGAATAAGTTGAGTGCCTGCAGGCGCTGCTTGAGGCCCTCTTCAATGCGCGTCCATTCGTTGCTGGAAAGAATCCTCGGGATAATGTCAAAAGGCCAGGCACGATCAATGTTGCCAGCCTCACTATATACGGTAAAAGTGATTCCCATGGCGAGAATGGAAGCATCTGCGGCCTGACGACGCGCCTGCAACTCGCTGCTGTCCAGGGTATTCAGATAATTGAACAGGGGTGCAGCCGCCCGGCGTGGTCGGCCATTTTCATCCACCAGTTCGTCATGGGTAATCTGCTGCTGATAATGGGTTCTGAGCCAGTCCATCTGCTTTGTCTCCTCGTCGCAAGATTCTCGCCCAAGTTTTTGTATGATGAATTAAGCAAAGCGCGTGCCAGTGAGAGCGATCGCTTTGTGGAGGCGGTAAACCGTCACGCCAAGGCCACAACTGCATCATATTAGTGCGTATTGCACCAATAAAGTGCGGCACCGCTCCGTAGGTTTATCCGCCGTTATTCACAACGGTGGCATGATTGTCGGGTTTTCCCAGTCAAACGGAGGAAGACCGTCCAATGCCTGCAAAAGTCCCTGACTCCAGCGTTCACCAAGAGTCCGATAAAAACGGTCTTCTTCGGTCAGTGAAAGATAGCGGCCCATCTGCAAGGAATTAGTTTCATAGATGAGTAACTCAACCGGCGGGCCGACTGTAACATTGCTACGCATGGTGGAGTTCATGGAAACCAGCGCGCAGCGAGCGGTGGCCTCCAGGGATAATTCCGGTCGAATCACGCGGTCGAGTATGGGTTTACCGTATTTGATTTCGCCAATTTGTAAAAAGGGGTGATCTGCTGATTCGTGAATATAATTTCCCTGAGGGTAAATCATGTAGGTGACCGGCACTTCGCTGCCGATCTGACCACCCAAAATAAAAGTGGCCTCAAAATTGGTGTTGGCCGTATCACGGCAGACCTGATTACGCTGGATTTCGGCGTTAATCAGGCCAATGTAATCTGCGGCTTCTGTCATGCTGGAAAGGTTCAGCAGATGGATTTCGGCATTTTGGTCCATATCCTGCTGCAGGCGTTTGACGACTCCCTGGGTGGTGGCCAGATTGCCAGCTGAAAGCAGGCAGAGAAAGCGATCACCCGGCCAGCAAAAATTATGCATTTTTGAGTAAATACTGACATTGTCAGTGCCTGCATTAGTGCGGGAATCAGAACAGAAAACCAGCCCCCCGGAAACGTGGGCAGTGAGGCAGTAAGTCATGAATTATCCCTGTAGGCATGCAGCATTGTGTCGTTATAGTCGCTGATATTTTGGTGTTTTGGAAGCCTGTTCATCATAAGCATGATTTTCTGGCGTTGTAGTGGTCAGAGGTTGTGCACTATTATGGTGCGGTCGATGCACTGTCCTGGTTGCGACCGTTGCCCTGGATGATGGGCGGTGGTTTTGATTCGAGACGTTGTTGTTACTGGCTAGAACTGGTGCTCAGCTGAGGGATTGTATGCGTACGCAGGGCAATTTTCCGGCTGCCAGAGATTGGTTTGGTGTGTTTTTTGCTTGGATGAATTGATGAAGGCGCCTCCAGAGGCGGATACCCATTTGGAGCTTGCATGGCGCAGCGCAAAAACACAAAAACAGCATTGACGGAAAACGCGGTACTGGATGCCCTGGAGTCAGCGGTAATGTCTCTGGACGCTCAACACAAGCTGCGTTTTATGAATCCGGCAGCGGAAAACCTCTTGCGTATCAGTCAGTATCAGGCACGCGGCCAAACCGTTGCAGCCTTATGCAGTATTGTCGGAGAAGATCGTTTTGCTGCGCTGTTTGCCGATGCCACTGATTTGAATGGGACCATACTGCGTCGTGCCTTGCCATTGCAGCTCCATGATGGCAGTCATGCGGTGGTGGACCTGGTAGTGACGCCTTTGGCAGATGGTCATTTAATTATCGAAATGCGGCCGATGGAACTCCCCGCACGGCATGCAGAAGAAGAAATGCAGGATCGGATTTATGGAGCGGCTCAGGAAATGTTGCGCGGTCTTGCCCATGAAATCAAAAATCCTCTGGGTGGATTGCGCGGCGCTACCCAACTTCTTGAGAGAGAATTGCAACGTCCCGAATTGAAAGATTATACCCGGGTCATACTTCATGAAGTCGACCGTCTGCATCATTTGGTGGATCGTTTGCAGGGACCACGCAGCCGTCCAATTTTTGCCAACGTCAATATTCATCAGGTGCTGGAGCATGTGCGGCGTCTCCTTCAGGCCGAATTACCCACAGGTATTGCGTTGCGTTTCGATTATGACCTTTCCATTCCGGAAGTTTATGCGGATCAGGAGCAACTAGTGCAGGTTTTCCTTAATTTGATGCGTAATGCCCAGCAGGCGCTGGATCGCCATGGCACCATCCTGATTCGGACTCGGGTGGATCGATATGTCACTTTGCTCCACCAGAAGTTTCGCCTCGCCCTGCGGGTAGATATTGTCGATAGCGGTCCCGGGATTCCTGAGGATCTTTTACCCCGCATTTTTCTGCCCCTGGTGACCAGTCGTGCGGCAGGCATGGGGATGGGCCTGGCTATTGCCCAAGGTCTGGTGCGCGGACATGGTGGCGTGGTGCATTGTCATTCCCGACCGGGGGAAACCATTTTTTCGGTCTCCCTGCCCCTCGGCCAACATCGTGAGGAGCCGCAATGAAACAGGTCTGGATTATTGACGATGATCCCTCTATTCGCTGGGTACTGGAAAAAGCTCTGGCCCAGGCAGAAATCCCTTCCCGGAGCTTTGCTGATGCGGATAGTGCCTTACGGGCGCTGGGCCGTGATCAACCCAATGCCATTGTCACGGACTTGCGCATGCCCGGTCTGGACGGTCTGGCTTTTCTGAGGGAAGTGCAGGCGCGTTGGCCCAAGCTGCCGGTTATTGTCATGACGGCCCATTCGGACCTCGATAATGCCGTTTCGGCTTTCCAAAGTGGGGCTTTTGAGTATTTACCCAAACCCTTTGATATGGACGAGGCCATCAATCTGGTCCGCAGGGCTTTGGGCAGTCAGGAAGAACTGACAGCCAGTAGCCAGACGGAGGATGCGGATCCGACGGAAATGATTGGTGAAGCACCAGCCATGCAGGAGGTGTTTCGAGCCATCGGACGTCTGTCCCGATCACAGATCAATGTGCTCATTACCGGTGAGTCAGGAGCCGGTAAAGAGCTGGTGGCCAGCGCTCTGCATCGCCACAGTCCAAGGGCCAGAGGGCCTTTTATTGCTATCAATACCGCCGCTATTCCCGCCGAACTGCTGGAATCCGAACTGTTTGGACATGAAAAGGGCGCATTTACCGGAGCAGTACAAACCCGCCAGGGACGTTTTGAGCAAGCTTCCGGGGGTACCCTGTTTCTGGATGAAATCGGGGATATGCCAGCTGCCTTGCAAACCCGCCTGCTGCGGGTGCTTTCGGATGGTACTTTTTACCGGGTGGGGGGGCATGCCCCTTTGCGTGCTGATGTGCGGGTGCTGGCAGCCACCCACCAGAATCTGGAAGCCAAGGTTCGCGACGGCAGTTTTCGCGAGGATCTCTACCATCGCCTGAATGTCATCCATATTCACTTGCCGCCGCTGCGTGAGCGTCGCGAAGATATTCCGAAACTGGCGCGCCATTTCCTGCGCCGCAGTGCGGAGCAACTGGATGTCGAGCGCAAGCTGCTGAGCTCGGCTGCCGAAATGGCTTTCACCGAATGGCACTGGCCGGGCAATGTGCGGCAACTTGAAAATGTTTGTCGTTGGATTACCGTCATGGCTCCTACCAGTGAGGTGCAGATCACCGATTTGCCTCCGGAGATGAGTGTTGCTGCGCCGCTGACGGAACTGGCAGATGCGCCGATCCACCAGGATTGGCGGCTGCAACTGGGCACGCTGGTCCGCCAACGCCTCGCCAGCGGCGAAGAATCCCTGCTCGATAAAATTCAGCCTCAGTTTGAGCGTTGTATGCTGGAAGCAGCACTCCAGCATACCCGAGGTCACAAGCAAGATGCCGCCCAGAAATTGGGTTGGGGACGTAATACCCTGACCCGCAAGCTGAAAGAACTGGGTATTGAAGATCGCTAAAAATATTCTTGCAAATTCTGGCCCTTAGACTAATTGCACTGGAACATGCAGGATTAAGAGCATGTTTGGAAGCACGGTCGTGGGGTTGAGGTGTTTATGCAAGGCTTGATGATATTCCTGGAAGTGGTTGTTGTGCTGCTGTTACTGGTAGAAGTGTTTATTCGCTTGCGCGCCCGGCGGCGGCGTTTGCAGAACCGTGCTGCGGCGGCTTCGCCAGATCTTTCCAGGGATGCTTCTGCTCTACCGGCCAAGACTGTCCCCGCTCCCCCGCGTGAACTCACAGCTATTCCTGAAGCTGAAAAAGTGACAGCATCCATGCAGGAAGCGCTCAGCATTGATGACCTACTCAATGAGGCGAATATTTATCTGGAATATGGTCATCATGCCCAGGCGGCAACGGTATTACGTTGGTATGTCGATCTGAATCCCCATGAAACCCGGGTGATTAATCAACTGCTGGACACCTATATCGCCATGGCCGATATGGACAGTTATGCGGATTTGCTGGAAAGTCTGGGCGAAAAATCTGCCAAGGTTCCCATGGATGAAACCTGGTGGCGGGAGCGGGTGGAACACGGTTTACAGCAAGATCCCGGCAATCTCGAACTTCTGGTGCTAGCCGAAAAGGTGGGAATGGCTGTTCCCATGCCGCAGGAACAAGGTGGTGAGGCAGTGATGACCGCAGAAATGGCCCTCGCGCTGGTTGCCCGCAATCGTGACCCGCATTATGGCATGGCCATATTGTGGCGCGCGATTGCCCATGAGCCACTGCGCTTGCCCCTCTATGCCGAGTTATTGCGTATTACCCACCAGCAGCATCTTCTTGAGGAATACATCAACGCTTTGATTTTGCTCTTCCTGACGGTAGGTGGTGGCGGAAAAACGCTGCGCGAGCGGATGTTGCGAGCGGGTCAGGATCTTGGGCCGCACCCCTTATGGAGTGTGCTGGCTGAATGGCAGGGTAATCCGGAAGAATTGCGACAACTGGCCCGTTCCCGACAGCTGGAAATCCCCAAATCTCTCCCGGATGTCTGAGTCGTTGGGCAGCAATCGTGCTTGACAAGCGATTGTCGCCCTCACCACAATCCCCTGCGGCCGCAAGCTTGGCACTTTCTGGTGTAAAGTGGTGCCGATGCCAATAAACAGGGAGCAGCAAGGTATGGATCTGGAGTCGGTTAACCAACTGGTGCGGTCGGATATGTTGGCGGTGAATCAGGTGATTCAGGAGCAACTCCGTTCCGGAGTGCCGACCATTCCCGCGATGGGCACCTATTTGATTAACGCGGGTGGAAAACGACTACGTCCTATTGTGCTACTCCTGGCCGCGCGCATGGGTGGCGAACACAGCGCGCGACCAATCCCCCTGGCGGCAGTGGTGGAATTTATTCACACGGCGACACTCTTGCATGATGACGTGGTGGATGGTTCCGAGCTGCGCCGCAATAATGCCACCGCCAATCAGCTATGGGGTAATGCGGCGGCGGTTTTGGTGGGTGATTTTCTCTATGCGCGATCCTTTGAAATGATGGTGGCAGATGGAGATATGCGTATTCTGGCAACCATGGCCGAGGCAACCAGTGTCATTGCTCAGGGAGAGGTAGCACAACTGGAAAACGCGCACGACCCGGATTTGAGTGTAGCGTCTTATTTTTCGGTCATTGAAGCCAAAACCGCCAAATTATTTGAGGCTGCCATGCGTATTGGCGCCTTGATCAACCATCTGGACCAGCAGGCCGAAACAGCACTGGCAAAATATGGTTCGTTACTCGGGATTGCTTTTCAGTTGATGGACGATGCCCTGGATTATTCCACCTCCGCCGAAAAAATGGGTAAAAATCGTGGAGATGATCTGGCTGAAGGCAAGGCGACCTTACCCTACATTCACGCCATGCAGCATGCTACCCCGGCTGAGCAGGCTATTTTACGCACGGCTTTGGATGCTGAAAAACAGGGTGATTTTGCAACGGTCTGGGAAATCATTGCCAGAACAGAAGCTATTGATTACACTTTGCGCGTCGCGGCAGAAAAGGCTGAACAGGCTGTTGCTTGTTTGTCCAGCTTTCCCGATGGTCCGGAAAAGTCAGCTTTGACATTTCTGGCCGGGTTTGCGGTGCAGCGTGACTTTTAGGTAATAGCATCGGGGCGTGGCTCAGCCTGGTAGAGCGCCGCCTTCGGGAGGCGGATGTCGGAGGTTCGAATCCTCTCGCCCCGACCAAATTGTTGAAAAGGCCCGCTCTGTCGGGCCTTTTTGGTGTTTTCATGGCGTTCCAAAAAATTGCGGCTCGAAGCAGGCAGGGATTTTGTGGATGTTTAAATGGTTGTTACTGGCAGGGTTTCTGGGTCTGTTGTTTTATTTCTGGCGGCAAAAACAGCGCGTACCCAAAAAACATCCTGAAGTGGAGTCCTTAGTTCGCTGCTCCGTTTGCGGGCGCCATATAGCCGTCCACTCCGCCATGATGAGCGCTAAAGGCCATTATCGTTGTACCCTACACGCGGGAGATCCGGATTGACCGCAGAAAGCCCAAAGTCGAATCGCATTTTGCCCCGTTGGCGGGCGGTGCTCATTCTGGCAATCATCTTTGCCGGCTTTGTTATTGTGTTGACCCGGGATACAGATTTGCAATGGTGGCAGGATCATACCCTGCGTGATCAGGGGCGCATGCGTTATATGCAGGATCGTCCTCTTCCTGCTGATCGTGGCGTGATTTATGCCGCTAATGGTACGGCACTGGCAGTCAATGTCCCCGCTGTTACCATCTGGACAGACCCGCGAATTTTTAATCGATACCAGAAAGATTGGGATAAGGTCGCTGCCGCCTTGAATTTAAGCCCACAGGCACTGGCGGAACGTGTGCAATCCGGTGGTTCCGGGTTTGCCTATATTTTGCGTCAGGGCGAGCCGCAAATGGGCAAGGCTTTGAATGCCCTTCATGTGCCGGGTATTTACGTGCAGGCAACCAGTCGCACTTACTATCCACTAGGCGCTGTGACTACGCCTCTGCTGGGCCTGGTACATCTGGATCATCATGGTGCTGCTGGTCTGGAAAGGGGCTATGACCAATGGCTGGCAGGCCATTCCGGCACGGAAAAAGTATTGGTGGACGGGCAAGGTGAAGTGCTGCGGGTGCTGGGTGCGCGTCATGCCCCCGTACCCGGTCATGATCTGCATTTGACCATTAATCCCCAGATTCAGTACTGGGCATACATGACCCTGCTGGCTGCCCAGAAGCACTTTGGGGCCACAGAAGGTTCTGCAGTGGTCATGAACGTCGAAAATGGACAGATTCTGGCCATGGCCAGCGTACCCTCCTGCAACCCCAATTCCCGAAATGGTTGCGGCAATCCTGCCGATTACGTCAACAACGCCGTGCATCAGGCTTTTGAACCAGGTTCTGTCATGAAACCCTTTATGGTGGCGGCGGCACTGAAAACCGGCAGTATCCAGCCGGATCAAAGCTTTAATGTTTCGCACTGCCTGCCCGTCGGTGGGTTTTGTATTCGTGATGATGTGGTGCATCATGAATTGAATGTGGCCCATATTCTCAAATATTCCAGTGACATCGGGGCAGCTAAAATTGCGTTGCGGACGCCTGCTCAAGCTATTTATGATATGTATCGGGCTGCGGGTTTCGGGAAAGAGCCGGATTTGGGTTTCGCTGGCGCTACTGGCGGCGTCCTGCCACAACCTCAGACCTGGGATAAGGCCCGCCACGCCACCATTGCGCTGGGTTATGGCGTATCAGTGACGACCCTGCAGCTCGCCGAAGGTTATGCGGCCATTGCCAATGGTGGTTATCATGTGACACCCAGCCTGATTGCGGGTCAGCCGGTGCAGAAACAGCGCATCATGCCAGCAAATATTGCCGCACATTTGCGCCACTGGCTTGAGGGTGTGTGTGCAGCCAACGGGACCGGAATTTTGGCTGCCATTCCTGGTTATGCGGTGGCTGGCAAAACCGGGACCGCCAATATGGCTAATGGCAAGGATGGGTTTCAGAAAAACAAGACTAATGCGACCTTCGTGGGCTTTGCCCCAGGCTTTGCTCCAAAACTGGTCATGGCCGTGACCATGCGCGGCAGCACGCGGTACTGGAACTTCGGCGGCGTTGAATCGGCACCAGTGTTTCGGGTTACCATGCGCCATGCGCTGCAAGAATTGAATATTTCTCCACGCTGGTGCGGTGGCAAGGCTTGTGCTTCCAAGAATAAAGGCATTACGGCCACTCAGGCGGAAATATGGGCAGAAGGAGGCGGAAATTGAGTCAAACCGATAAATGGGTCGCCCGTATTTTGGCGCTGGGTATTGCAGGCTTGCTGCTGGGTGTTCTCGCCTTCGCCGCTGTTTCGCGCATCCCGGTAGCCCATATTTATGTGAATGCCGCCGGTGCCCGAAATATTATTGTGGCTGGACATCAGGCCGTAGCCGCACCCGATTGGCCGGGTGCCTATCGAGTAACCCCGCGTTTTACCAATCCTGCTTTCTGGTCTGATGCGACTCTCTACTTTCGGCAGGGCAAGGCGGTAACTATCCCGCGTCAGGACATCAAACTCTGGGTGTACCGTGGTTAAAGCAGACCCCATGACTGCGGCTTTGAAGGCCTTGCTGCAAGGCGTTGTCGCCGTTGTTGTGGTGCTTTTGGCGGTGTTGTTGTTGCTGGCACTGGATGGTCTTTTATTGATTCCGGGATTGATGTTGGCTTACACATTGATGGGTCTTCCCTGGCACTGGCCCGGTATTTTGCCGGACCCCCTGAATCCTCCCGGCCCCTGGATCAGTATGGCCGTCGGGGTGATTGCCACCCTGGTCCCGGCTGTCGTGGATGGGATCGTCCTGCACTTTTTTCTGCGCAAATGAAATAATTTCCAGTTAACCTAAAAACGGCAGTTGCCGTGGGTGCTTTGCAGCGACTTTTGTTCTGAGCCGTTGTTGTTCTTGGCGAAATCCAGCGCCCGTCAGGAGAGCTGTTTGAGCCCGTAGGGCGAGTTCTCTCCTGACAGCAGGATGAGCCTTAGAACAACAGGCAAGGAACAATGGAGCAAAAAGCACCCACGGCAACTGCCGTTTTAGGGTTAAGCGTTGTTGCTGGCAGCCGCTTTGGCTTCCAGCAGCTCCCAGCGTGAATAAGTCTGCTGCAACTTTTTGGCGAGCTGGTCTGACTGCAGTTGGAGCGCTTTCAGCTTTTCCGGGTTCTGGTAGGTTTCCGGCAAAGCCAGAGTCGCTGCCACGTTTTCCTGTTCCTGCTCCATAGCCTCTATTTGGGCAGGTAAAGCAACCAACTCCTGACTTTCCTTGTAACTGAGCGTGGTTTTTTTGTTGTTTTCCCGTTTGCCGGATGTTTTGCCCGTAGAGCTTTCGGCATTCTTGCTGGCAGCACGCTGGATTTCTGTCTGCCAGCGTAACCAGTCCTCATAGCCGCCAGCATTCTGAGTAAGCTGGCCATTTTCTCCAAAAGCAATGACCTGGGTGACTACGTTATCAAGAAAGTCCCGGTCATGAGAAACCAGAAACAAGGTGCCCGTATAATTCTGGAGACGCTCTTCCAGAACTTCAAGGGTTTCCAGATCCAGGTCATTGGTCGGTTCGTCAAGCACCAGAAAATTGGCGGGGCGGGCAAACAGGCGGGCCAGTAGCAGGCGCGCCCGTTCGCCGCCCGACAGAGCCTTGATCAACCCCCGGGCGCGACTGGGAGGGAACAGGAAGTCCTGCAAATATCCCAGAACATGGCGGCGCTCCCCATTGATCTCAATGAAATCATTACCATCCGCAATGGCATCCACCACCCGGCTTTCCGGATCAAGCGTCGCCCGCATCTGATCAAAATAGGCGACTTCCTGTTTGGTGCCGCGCCGGATCTGACCTTGCTGGGCTTCCAGTTCGCCGAGAATCAGGCGTAGCAAAGTGGTTTTACCGGCTCCGTTAGGGCCAATAATACCGACCCGGTCGCCCCGTTCAATGCGCGTTGAAAAATCCCGGATGATGGGACGCTGCTCATAATAGAAGGATACCTGTTCCAGTTCCGCAATCAAGGCGCCGGAGCGTTCCGCCGTGCTGATCTGCAGGCTCGCCTGCCCCTGTTGCTGGCGACGGCTGGCGCGCTCCTCGCGCAAACTTTCCAGACGCCGCAAACGGCCCTGATTGCGCTTGGCACGCGCTTTTACCCCCTGTCGCAACCAGGCTTCTTCCTCGGCGAGTTGCCCTTCCAGACGATTATCGGCAGCAGCCTCGGCCGCCAGCACTTCCGCTTTGCGCGCCTGATATTCGGCAAAACTGCCCGGAAAACTGCGTAAAATGCCGCGATCCAGTTCGACAATACGAGTGGCCAGACGATCCAGAAAACGCCGGTCGTGGGTGATAAATACCAGGGTGCCGCGATAGCGCAGCAGAGACTGTTCCAGAGCAAGAATGGCGGGTAAATCCAGATGGTTGGTGGGTTCGTCAAAAAACAGAATATCCGGTTCGGAAACCAGTGCCGCAGCAATGGCTACGCGCTTGCGCTGCCCTCCTGACAAAGCAGAAACCACGCCTTCCGCTGGCAGGCCCAGGCTATCGCGTAGGGCTTCCGCTTTATAGTCGATTTGCCAGGCATCATGATGATCCGCCAGGGCATGGGCCTGGGCGTCTCCGGCTTCGGCATTTTGCAGATGCCGCCAGGCGGGGTGTCCGGATTTGATAGCGGTGAGCAGATCGTGATCGGCGGCCAGTTCGGGTTCCTGAGCCAGATAGCTACGGCTAAGTCCCGGTGCCACCCAAAGATTTCCGGCATCCAGCCTGCAAAGACCGGCAAGCACTTGCAGCAGGGTTGATTTACCTTCGCCATTGCGACCAATCAGACCAATGCGTTCACCGGCTTCAAGATTCAGATCCGCATGGTCCAGTAAGGCGCGGCCTCCCCACTCCACCTGCCCCGCTTCCAGCCGCAGAATCGACATCGCCCCAATCTCCCATGTGTTTTCATTCAGAAAGGAGATAGGGTACGGGGCGGGCTCTGACGGCGCAAGCCGTCATTGCGGAAGGGTCTTGGTCTAGCCCAGCAGACGCAGGGTCAGAGGATAACGGTAGGCTTCACCGCTACTGGATTTCAGTGCGGCAATAATGCAAAAAATCAGATTGAAAAGAAAAACCAGGGGAAAAATAAACAGCCCGATGAGTAAGGCGCTGAGCACGCTGGCGACAATGTAAGCGAGGAGAATGGTGATCTGAAAATTCAGGGCTTCTTTGCTCTCGGTGATGAGCCATTGGTTGTCGCCATCCTTCTTGATCAGATACACAATCAGCGCCGGTAAAAAACCGAATAAAATACCCCCAGCCTGGATTAATGCCATGATGTTACGATCTTCCTTGTTGTTGCTTGTTACCAGACTGCCTGTTTCCATGATAAAGCTCCCTTGCAAGATGGGTGGTCCAGCTATTTGATGGTGCGTGATTGTATGATGCTGGTTTTTTATCATACTGATTATCATCATGAAGTGGAATATGCTTGTGCGGTATGGGCCACAAATTATATTTGCCAGCACAGCTTCCGACCCTTAGCATAAGGGCATGTCAGAGATTTTTAATGCAGAGCAGCGGCAGTTTCTGAAACTCCTGGGTTTGGCGGTGCCAGGGGAGAGCCCCGTTCTGCCCCCGTTAAAAAACCAAGCAGAGTCTGCCCCGGCGCAAGCAGACGCCAAGGCAAAAATCCCGGAATCCATAGCAAGTTCTCTGGAGGGTCCGGAGGGTATCCGTACCTTGCGCGCAGCCGCAGGTATTCTCAGTGGTGCCCCACCGAAGGCAGCGGGCGTACCGCAGCCAAAAATCCTGGCTGAACCGGAAGCGGCGGCGTTATCGTCTGATCTGCCTGCACCCGCCGAATCTGCCGAACCGCAAAGGCTGCAGCAGATCAGTGCGAGTGATTGGCGTGATTTGCAAATCATGGTGCATAACTGTCGGGCTTGTTCATTGGGCGAAACCCGCCAGCATGCAGTTTTCGGAGCCGGTAACCCTAGAGGTTCCTGGTTATTTGTAGGAGAAGCACCGGGCGCCGAAGAAGACCGGCGCGGTGAAGCTTTTGTCGGTCGCGGCGGGCAGTTGCTGGATAACATGCTGAAAGCCATGGGCCTGACCCGCCAGCAGGATGTCTATATTGCCAATGTGCTCAAATGCCGCCCCCCCAACAATCGTGATCCTTTGGGCCCGGAGGTGCAGTCCTGCCTGCCTTTTTTGCAGCGCCAGATTGCACTGCTGCAGCCCCGTATTATTGTTGCCCTGGGGCGCTTTGCCGCCCAGAGTCTGCTACAGGTTACGACACCCATCGGCCAGTTACGCGGACAAACCCATCAATACCAGAATATTCCATTGATTGTTACCTACCACCCCGCCTATTTACTCCGTAGTCCGCTGGAAAAGCGCAAGGCCTGGGAGGATTTGCAGTTGGCGGTGCAGGTGTACTCAGCGCAATCATTGCCTGAATAATTCCAGTGAAACCTGCTCGTGGCTTTTGGATAAGGGTAATGGATAGGTTCGTGCTTGTTTACAGAGCGCCTGCCAATGCGAATTCTGATTGCAGCGCACATTGAATCCCAGCAAATTGGCTCTTGTCTAGGCGTTTACAGCAGTCATGCGCAATATTGCGGACGGTACCTTCTGTAATCCCGATTTCTTCGGCAACACTGGTGAACGTATGGAGCAGTGAGTGCGGACCGATCCAGCGGGCCCGGCGTTCCGTCATGCGGCGCTTGCTGTCCACCTCAGGAAGCGTTTCCATGAATGTTTTACCACAATCCCGACATATGAAGCGCCGGGCGTTCACATAGAGTCCTACCCGTTTGTTCATTGACAAAAAAGTATCATCCTGAAAACTCCGTAACCCATTGATATACTGTTCACGCCGTCAGCCACACAGAGACAAAGCATCATCCTGATTTTTGTGCAACCTATTGATTAATCGTTATCAATACACTTTAGTCCCCAGTTCTACCGCAACCTAGGACGATACTTTATTGTCGAGGGATGATACTCTATTGTCCGTTAACACCGTTTTCCATTCGTCGGCAGATCATGGACCAGCAATTCCGAGCGACCATAACCGACACATTGGATGCTCTGACACGCTGGGCAGTGCGCTGCCGGTGTCTGCGTCTCAATCGGGATATGGTAGTCGTGTGCTGTTTCATGCACCGTGCCGATCGTGTAACCCGGCAGCCGGAGCAGGTTCATCGGAACATGGTGGATAGTGCGTGACGAGACAGACTCGCCGTTCGCAGAACCACTTTGCCGGGGATTACTGCCCGCCACCGTCGATGTCCGCCGTAAAACCGATCGGGCGGTTTTGAGGATTAGGGGCTTGCATTAGTTCGCGGAGGGCGTTGATCAACCCGGCAAGGGCCTGATCATGGGTGGATACGGTGCGTTCCAGTGCATTCAGTTTCTCTGCCAATTCCTTGTGAGCCATTAACATCCTTCGCAGATGGACGAAAGTACGTACAACAAAAACGCTCATTTCGATGGCTTTGGCAGAGTTCAGGACCGTGGCGGCCATGATGGCTCCATGTTCGGTAAATGCGTGGGGCAGGTATCTACGGCCACCCCGCCCGGTATTTGAGGTCGCAATTTGCGACCTCAAAATCGCGTGCTCATCCTCATCCAGTTGAAACATGAAGTCCTGTGGAAATCGGTCCAGGTTGCGTTTGACCTGCTCATTGAGTCGCTTGGTAGTGACACCATAGAGTTCGGCGAGATCTGCATCCAAAATGACGTTGAGTGTCAAACAGCGTTTAAAAATGACCAGGTAACAGCGTCTATTTTTGACCAGTTTTAAAGGGGGTGGGTGCGACGTTTTTTGAACCGGTATGAATCGTTTCCGGTCTCCAGAATATCGCAGTGGTGG
>NZ_JABELD010000025.1 GCF_018853445.1 Acidithiobacillus concretivorus | reverse complement strand
GCGGATCAAGGAGCTGCTGGGTTATGGACTGTCGGTGCGCAAGATCGCCACGCTCCTGGGCCAAACCAGCCACATCGCTCTGAATACCTATATCAACAAGCGGGGGCTTCAGCCGACGCCGAAGGTCTGATTGGGGGCCATCTGTAGCCCCGTGGTCGGGTTACGAGGGCAGACAAAATTTTCGAGGGTTTGGGCTTACACCCCCAGTCAGGGGATATCCATCCATGATGGTCACACTCCTGTTCTTGGGCGGTGTGCAACTCATAGCTCTTGGTGTGATCGGTGAGTACCTTGGGCGAATCTACGAAGAGACTAAAGGAAGGCCAGTGTATCTGGTGCGAAGTACATCGAAAAGATCTTCAATCACACAAGCCGAACAACATGATTCCGAATAAAAACATTTCCGAGATCGTCCGTTTCGGAATCTCCGGCGTGGCAGGCTTTGTCGTGGATACGGGGATTGTTGTCATCTTCACACGGGAATTAGGGCTAGGTCCCATAGTTGCCCAGGTCATCGCATTCACCGTGGCGGTCACGGTCACTTGGCTTATTAATCGCCACTGGACCTTTGCGGAACACGCCAGTGAAAACTGGTTGCATGAGTGGACCAGATATGTAGCAGCCAATTCGGTAGGCGCAGTGGTAAACAACGGTATTTATGCCATTCTCGTGCTCACAGCAGTTCTATTCTCAAAGACTCCAGTACTCGCTGTTGCCGCTGGATCAATGGCTGGCATGGGTTTTAATTTTGCATCGTCAAAGCTTATGGTGTTTAAGCCAATGAGAAATACTTAAGCATAATGCCACACAATAATTTAACTTATGATTTCGTATCTATTCAGAGTATCTATATTGTGGAAAAGAAATCTTCTCGAAGCCATATTCCTGGATCCTTGCATAAACCTTCCGGAAAATCTCAAACCCGATGATCCGGCGCCAGTGCGCACGGGTGGGCCGGATCGCCAGCCTCCACCTGCAAGGTGGGGTGGTCGATGCGAAAGCGCCTCTGCAATTCATTGCCGATCCGGTTCAGGAGCGCGTCTCCGGGGTGGCCGTTGGGCATGACCAGATGCACGGTCAGCGCCGTTTCGGTGGTGCTCATGGCCCAGATGTGCAGGTCATGTACCGCCGCCACATCCGGCAGGGCGGCGAGATAGGCGCGTACCGCCTGGGTTTCGATTCCTTCGGGCACGCCGTGCAGGGTCAGGTTGAGGGAATCCCTCAGCAAGCCCCAGGTGGCGATCACGATCACCGCGCTGATGAGCAGGCTGACCGCGGGATCCAGCCAAAACCAGTCGGTAAACAGCATCCCGATCCCCGCCAGGACCACCCCGAGCGATACAGCGGCATCGCCCGCCATGTGCAGAAACGCTGCTCGGATATTCAGATCGCCCTTGCGCCCCGCCATGAACAGCAGGGCGGTTCCGGTATTGATCGCCACTCCGAAGGCTGCGACGCCAATGACTATGCCGCTTGCCACGGGCGTGGGATGCAGCATGCGCTGAATCGCTTCCCAGGCGATCCCGCCAGTCACCACCAACAGGAATACGGCATTGGCCAGAGCCACCAGAATTGACGAGCTGCGCAGCCCGTAGGTAAAGCGCGCCGAGGGCTGGCGGCGAGACAGTGCCGTGGCGCCCCAAGCCATGAGCAAGCCCAGGATGTCACTCATGTTATGTCCGGCATCCGCCAGTAAAGCCAGGGAATGTCCAATCATCCCAAACACGACCTCAGCCAGCACGAAGCTCAGGTTGAGCGCCACTCCGATGGCAAAAGCGCGACCATAGTTTGCCGGACCGTGGGCATGGCTATGCGCGTGGGTATGATGGTGACCAGCGGTATGACCGGCATGGTCATGAGAGTCGTGTGCCATACATCATCCTTACTCTGCAAAAATCCGAATGAATTGCCATTAAAAACCTTGTAGCCACTACATGGTCAAGGATTTATACTGCTCTTTTTGGGGGGCTGATATGCGAATTGGCGAACTTGGGCAGGCCACGTGCGTGGATCCAGAGACCATCCGTTATTATGAACGGATAGGCCTCTTGCCCGCGCCAGTTCGGCGGGCGAACGGCTATCGCGCTTATGGCCTCGCGCATCTGGAACGGCTTGCCTTTATTCGCCACTGCCGGGCGCTGGACATGCCACTTGCGGACGTGCAGCGACTCTTGCATCTGCTGGATCATCCGCTGGACGATTGCCTAGACGTGGATCGGTTGATCAATACGCATCTGGCTCATGTACAGGGACGGCTCCAATCGCTACAAGCGCTGGCGAGGCAGCTTGAGCAACTGCGCGGACGCTGCCACGGGCGGCATACCACCGCCGAATGCGGTATCCTGCATGAGTTGGTGGCCGCTGCCCAAGGGGAAGGGTGTGTGTGCCACGACGGTTCGGCCCCGAACAGCCCAGAGGTCATAGAAATCTCCTAAGGCCTTCATTCATGCAGATGGTGCATATTGGGAGTGTGAGGGTGGCCGTGGGTTAAGGGTTGGTGACGATGCGGGTGCCGGTGGCGGATTCCGGACGCCATCGGGAACGGGTGCCCATGCCGTAACAACCAATTGATTTTTATGCCGATTTTGGTGGTTAATCATTTAGGCTCAAAGGAGCTACGTGTGACGTAAAGTAGTTCACGACATCCCCAACTGTCCCGATGTCTGTCGCATCATCTGGCATGTCGCAGTCAAATTCTTCTTCCAGGGGTCCCTTGAGAAAACGGAAAAAATCGTACGTTAAGCTCCTGCGAAGGGCCGCAGTGGCTGATATCTGCCTTGTTTGAGCTTGGCGCTACGCCGCCACAGGTAATCCCCCGTCAGATTGATGTGTTCCCAGCCCAGCGGCGATAGGTACTGCAGCAGCGTTTCGTCGACCACTTGCCCATGCTCCTGCAGGGCGCTGATTGCCCGCTCCAGGTACACGGTATTCCACAGCACGACAGCCGCCGTCACCAGATTCAGGCCACTGGCTCGGTAGCGCTGCTGTTCAAAGCCCCGATCCCGGATCTCCCCCAGCCGATTGAAGAACACCGCCCGGGCCAGCGCATTGCGTGCCTCACCCTTGTTCAGTCCGGCCTGCACCCGCCGGCGCAGTTCCACGCTTTGCAGCCAGTCGAGGATGAACAGCGTGCGTTCAATGCGTCCCAGCTCGCGCAGAGCCACCGCCAGACCGTTTTGGCGCGGGTAACTGCCGAGCTTCCGGAGCATGAGAGAGGCCGTCACGGTTCCCTGCTTGATGGAGGTCGCCAGGCGCAGGATGTCTGCCCAATGGGTGCGGATGAGCTGGAGCTTCAGGGTGCCGCCAATCATCGGTTTGAGGGCGTCATATCCGGGATCGTCCTTGGGCAGAAACAGTTTGGTTTCCCCCAGATCCCGGATCCGCGGTGCAAAACGAAAGCCCAGGAGATGCGTCAGGGCGAAGACGTGATCCGTGAAGCCGGCCGTGTCCGTGTAGTGCTCTTCGATCCGCAGATCCGACTCGTGGTACAGCAGCCCATCGAGCACATAGGTCGAATCGCGCACGCCGACGTTGACCAGCTTGCTGCTGAACGGCGCGTATTGGTCGGAGATGTGGGTGTAGACCAGCCGCCCGGGATCCGCCCCATACTTCGGATTGACGTGCCCGGTACTCTCGGCCTTGCCACCAGCGCGGAAGCGCTGACCATCCGATGACGAGGTGCTGCCGTCCCCCCAATGCGCGGCAAAGGGGTTGCGCAGCTGCGCGTTGACCAGTTCGGCCAGGGCCGTCGAGTAGGTCTCGTCGCGGATGTGCCAGGCCTGTAGCCAGGAGAGTCGGGCATAGGTCATGCCGGGGCTCGATTCCGCCATTTTGCTCAATCCAAGATTGATGCCGTCGGCAAGGATCGCCGTCAACAGCAGGGTCTTGTCCTTGGCTTCATCGCCACTCTTGAGGTGCGTGAAGTGGCGGGTGAATCCGGTCCAGGCGTTCACCTCCATCAGCAGTTCGGTGATTTTAATGTGCGGCAGTAGCGCCGCCGCCTGGTCGATCAGCGATTGCGCCGTGTCAGGCGCGACCGCATCCAGCGGGGTGATTTTCAGGCCGGAGTCCGTGATGATGGCATCGGGTAGGTCATCGGCGGCCGCAAGATGATTGGTACTGGCGAGTTGCTGTTCCAGCAGTGCCATGCGCTCCTGCAAATAGGCTTCGCAGTCGGTGTTCACCGCCAGCGGCAGGGCGCCGGCTTGAGTGAGATCATCGAAACGCCCGGCAGGGATCAGATACGTGTCAAAATCCTTGAACTGGCGCGAGCCCTGCACCCAGATATCGCCGGAGCGCAGGGCATTTTTGAGCTCTGACAGGGCGCACAGCTCGTAGTAGCGCCGGACGATGCCTTCTCCGGTGACCACCAGCTTTTTCCAGCGCGGCTTGATGAATCGGGTCGGTGCGTCCGCGGGCATCTTGCGGGCATTGCTGTCATACAGGCCGCGGATCACCTCAATGGCGTCGAGCAGGTCCTGGGCCGCCGGTGCCGCCCGTAATTTGAGAACGGCCAGAAAAGGTGCGGCATAAAGTCGGACGGTGGTGTAGCTGTCACCGATGTGGTGGAGGAAATCGAAATCGGCGGGACGGGCCAGGCTTTTGGCTTCGGTCACACTGGCGGTGAAGTCCTCCCAGGGGAGGACCTTTTCAATGGCCGCAAAGGG
Organism: Acidithiobacillus concretivorus; assembly: GCF_018853445.1. GTDB lineage: Bacteria > Pseudomonadota > Gammaproteobacteria > Acidithiobacillales > Acidithiobacillaceae > Acidithiobacillus > Acidithiobacillus concretivorus. The sequence continues at coordinate 4,255 of NZ_JABELD010000025.1, read as the reverse complement.
ATCCGCACCGCTCTTGCGGGCTTCCAGCAAGGCATCGCCGATCCGCCCGTACAGACGAACCTTGTCGTTGATGGCCTTCCCCGAACGCTGGAATTGCTCCTGATGTTTTTGTTTGGCGGCGTTGAATAACTTCCCCAGGATGCGGTCGTGCAGGTCGATGATCTCATCAGTTACCGTGGCGGTGGCTTCGATGACTAGTGCCGCCAGGGTCGCATAGCGGCGCTGGGTCTCGAACTTGGCGAGGTCCGCTGGCGTCATTTGGCCGCCCTCACGAGCCAGCTTGAGCAGGCGGTTCTGGTGAACCAGAAGATCCATGCCGACGGGCAAATCTATCGCCTGTAGGGCCTGCAAACGTTCAATGTGCCGGCGCATGTGACGAGAGTTCGGTTTGGCCGGTGCCTCCCGCAGCCAGGCCAGCACCGTCTTCTGGCTGCCCTCCTTGCGCTTGAGGAGCGCATCCAGTCGTTGGCGATGGTCGGCCGACAGCACATCCGTCAGTGCCGCATAGATCCGCCGGTTGGCCCGGGTGATCGACTCAGCACAAATGCGGTCGATGACCTCCATTGCTGGGATGATAATGCGTCGCTGGCGGAGCGTTTCCAGAACATGTGATGCCAGCACGATGCCTTTATCCGTCTGAACAGCCAAATCCATTGTGTCATGCACAACTTGCCGGTAGTGCGCCAAGCCAAACGGCTCCAGTCCCAGATAGGTGCGCAAATCGAGCAGGTGCTCGCGCCTGGTTTCCTCTCGTTCAGCATATTGGGGCCAGCAACGCGAATCCATACGCAATTGACGTCCAACCCATTCCAGAAGGGACGCCGGCACCATGGTATCAGTCAGCAACCCTTGCCCAGGGAAACGCAGAAGGCATAGCTGGATAGCCATGCCCAAACGATTCGCGTCCCCACGTCGCTGTTGGATCAGCGACAAATCGGACTCGCTGAATGTGTAGTGCCGGATCCATTCGTCACCTGTATCAGGAATCGCCAAGAGGCTGGCCCGTTCGGCTGCTGAGAGGGTGGAACGTCGAGGCATCGGTGACTCCTGAAATGCGTGGCAGCACAAACGATCGTTTGTGCACCTATGACGGTGCGCTGGTACTATCAGGCTTTGCGCAGTGCAAAAATATATTGCACAATTAAGGTGAATGGCAACAGGAAATTGCAATCATGCGCATTGGTTATGCCCGTGTTTCTACCATGGACCAAGACGCCCAGTCTCAACGCTTGGCACTGAAGAGCGCCGGATGTGAAAAGATCTTCCAGGAAAAGGCCTCTGGCGGCCGCTGGGATCGCCCGGAGCTGCATCATCTCTTGGGTCAGTTGCGCAAGGGCGATGTGGTTGTGGTCTGGAAACTGGATCGCTTGTCGCGTTCGTTGAAAGATCTGTTACTAACGCTGGAGAAGATCGAACAAGCCGAAGCAAATTTTCAAAGTCTCACGGAAGCGATTGATACCACCAGCTCCGCCGGACGGATGATGATGCAGATTGTAGGGTCGTTCGCCGAATTTGAGCGGGCGATGTTGCGGGAACGGACGAAAAGCGGACTTGATGCGGCCAGAAAAGAAGGGCGTGTCGGTGGTCGCAGGCCCAAGCTGAGTTTGCCACAGCAAAAAGAGATCATTACGTTGGTCACGTCAGGCCAGAAAACTGCAGCTGATGCTGCCCGGCTATTCCGGATACATCCCTCTACCGTGGCTCGCCTACTCGCCAGGCATCACCAGAAAGGCGCCGGTTCAGCTTAACGTACGATTTTTTCCGTTTTCTCAAGGGACCGGCCTCTAGCAGTCTGTCGGACTTTCACGGGCCAGCCTATTGAGGTATAATTATTTATAATTCAATATGATGAGTGAACGATGGCCCACTTTATCGACCCCGACCGCAAGACCAGTTATCTCCTGCCTCCGTCCATGGAGGACTGGTTACCCGAAGGGCATCTTGCCCGCTTTATCGTCGAGGTGATTGAGCAGCTGGACCTCTCCCGATTGGTTAAGCAATATGCTGGCCGAGGCTGTAAGGCCTATCATCCGGCAACATTGCTGGCGATTTTAGTTTACGGTTATGCCAACGGGGTGTTCTCCAGCCGCAAGCTGGAACAGGCCACCTATGATTCTGTAGCCTTCCGTTATCTCGCTGCAGGCGGCCATCCCGATCACGACACGCTGGCGAACTTCCGCCGCCGTTTCCTGGGTGAGCTGCAAAACCTGTTCGTACAGGTGCTGGAACTGGCACAAGAAATGAAGCTGCTGAAGGTTGGCCGGGTTTGCCTGGATGGCACCAAGATCCACGCCAACGCCTCCAAACATCAAGCCCTGTCCCACGGACATATCGAACAGATGGAGCGGCAACTGAAGGCCGAAGTGCAGGAATTGTTCGCGCTGGCAGAGCAAGCGGATCAGGCAGTCATTCCTGATGGCGTGAATCTGCCGGAGGAAATACGTCGCCGCGAAGACCGGTTAGCCGTGATGGCCGCCGCCAAGGCCAAGATTGCCGAACGGGTTCAAGCCCGTTATGAAAAGGAAAAAATCCTTTACGACGAGAAAATGGCCCGCCGCGCTGAACGTGAAGCAACCGGCCAGAAACGTCTGGGCAAAGAACCCAAAGCACCCGATCCCGCCCCGAAAGCGCAGGATCAGATCAACCTCACCGATGAGGAGTCCCGCATCATGCCGGTCTCGGGTGGCGGCTTTGAGCTGTCCTATAATGCCCAGGCCGCCGTCGATGACCAGACCATGCTGGTGGTGGCCACGGGTGTCAGCCAGGCACCCAATGACAAAGAGCAGGTACTCCCCATGCTGGAGACGCTGCAAACCCAATCTGCGGTATTGGGTCCCATAGAGTTCCCATGAGTATCCTTTTCAGTAATGCTTACTTGAGTATAATATCGCAACTTTAAAGTGCAGCTTCCCACTATGCGCCAGGCAGCCATTTCTCTCCAGAGACGGGGTTATTATCATGCATTTTGCAAACATCAACATTGATTACAGACACGCCAAGACCAGCCCGATCACACCATATCCTCTGTGCATTCACTCACCAGGGCTCTGGTTCCAGAAAGCTTGGTGAACACCGGGCAGCGCCTCCAGGCGATTTATAATATGGTCCAATTCCGGCTCGTTAATGCTACTTGGAATCAGGTTTGCAGCGATCTCGGTTTCCTTGAGACCAAATGGATGCATACGTATGTCTCGAATCGGATAGCCACCCGCGTCGAGGATTTCAAATATCTGATCCCGCAACTCCCCTTCTTCACCTCTCGCCACAATCAGGTAGACCGCCGCCGTCAGTTCGGTGCCACCGCTGTCCAATGGTCTACGGTTGATCTGATTGACGACCGGGCGTAACAGCGTGTTGGCTATGAGCACAAAAATGGCGGCCAAGATTGCCGGTGCCCATTGTTCCGCGCCTGAGCAAGCCCCGACTGCGGCAGAACCCCACAAGGTAGCGGCGGTGTTGAGTCCCCGTACATTGACGCCCTCTTTCATGATGGTTCCAGCGCCCAGGAAGCCGACACCAGACACCACATAGGCTACGACCCGAACGGCTTCTGTAGGACCCCCCATGCGTAGGGCCAGATCTACGAAAATAGCCGCGCCGACCGCTACGAGAGTGTTAGTGCGCAACCCCGCAGTGCGCTGTCGCCATTGTCGTTCGAGCCCAATCATTGCGCCTAAAACGAAAGCCAAGAGTAAGTCCGATCCGGTCAGAAGAAGACCATGCAATGGGCTGGTGAGCATTTTAAATACTTCCTTTGTTGCTGTGATACAGTTACGGCGATAATTATTTGATAAATCGGCATATACCTGAATAAATAGGTGGACAATCAAATACCGAATAAATCCGCAAAATTTACTTCAAGTCGCATAATACCCACGAGAGCCGTTGGCAGATAGCCTCCTGGATGAACAACGACCTGTATGTCAGGCTGGAGATGAATGCCGGGTATCACCCCAAATACACAGGTCAGCTCGTAACTGGTCTCGGCGTGGGGCAATCCGCGCAGGCTGGCCCGCGAGAAACCCAGAGACAGTGCGTCGTTCCGATCTGGGGGTGTAAGCCCAAACCGCCGAAAATTCCGTCTGGCCTCGCAACCCGTCCGCAGGGCTTCTGTCAGGTCTCCATTCACACCTTCGGCGTCGGCTGAAGCCCCCGCTTGTTGATATAGGTATTCAGAGCGATGTGGCTGGTTTGGCCCAGGAGCGTGGCGATCTTGCGCACCGACAGTCCATAACCCAGCAGCTCCTTGATCCGC
>NZ_JABELD010000024.1 GCF_018853445.1 Acidithiobacillus concretivorus | reverse complement strand
CAGACCGCGCAGAATGGTCCGCCGCAGGTACCAGAAACGATCCACCATCACCGCCAGTTCCACCAGCAGCATCAGGCCCAAAATGTATAGAACCCCGTCCGAGTAGTTGGCGAGGTGAATGAGATAATCAAGATTCATAGGATTACAGGCTCCATAGCAAGCAGAAGCTGACGAATAAGCGAAATGCTGGGTGATGAACCCCAAAATGGGTCAACAGGGGGATACATTGGATAGGGCGCGAAAAGCTCGCCGACCGGTGCTGTCTGGCTGGAGCGCAAAGATACTGGAAATCACATACGGCAGTGTGTCTGATTGACGCGTGTTGCATATGCAGTCCTCTATCCGTTCTTGCATACGCTCGCTGCAAGAATCATTCGTAGAGTTCTATACCTTTAGTGACGGAGAGGATAACAACGGAATGTGACACTATTGCGACAATTTGATGACAATTTCCTTACAAAAGGGATTTATTACGGAGAATATTAAAAAACACTGATAAAACAATATGATAAATTTTTAATGATTATTTTTATCTTATTATATAATATGCTGATGAAGCATTGCGATGCTCACTCCCTTTCTAAGCACAAATCCAGTACAATACATTTGTTCCTGCAAGGAGGTTTGATCATGCTGCGCTGGATGACCGACAGCTCTGCGGGTTTTGTTGTGCTGCTTATCATTGCTTTTGTAGTGTTACTCGGGGTGTATTTGTTACCGGCGCTATTGGCATGGATGATGGCGTGTCCGCAGCGGATGACCATTTTATTATTGAATGTTTTTCTGGGTTGGACCGTGTTTGTCTGGATAGCTGCGCTGGTTTGGGCGTTAGCTTCGGGAAAAGATGCGCGTTTTGATGAAGATCCCGTGGTCAGAAAAGAACCCTGGTTGCGCTAGTTGTAAACGCGCTTGACCGGCCAGATTGTGGAATGATACAAAAAACTACTTGTTCAGTACCGTCCAGAAAAAACGCTACACTTTGCATACAATGTTGTAATTGCTTAGTCTTACATGATGTTTTATCAGGTTATCCAGGAAAATAATGGGCGAACTTAAGCAAAAGGACAAAATTAAAATGAGTGCTGATTCTCAGCCCGTTGATCAGGAAAATTTGCCTCTGGTCATATTTACGGTCGGAACCGCCGCTTCGGGCAAAAGCTCGTGGGCAATATCCATGCAGGCAAAGCATCCTGGCTTGCGCATCCTTATCCTGGAACGGGACATGATCCGGGTGGCCTTGCAAGAGGCTGAAACCGGTCAACCCTTTTCCTGGAGCGAATGGAATCCGGCATGGGAAAGCAAGGTACAATGGCTTTGGGAGCAACGGGTTCGCGATGCAGTCAAACAATGTGAGGTGTTGATTCTGGCAGATACACATCTGGACGTCGTGGAACTGCAAAAAAAGGCAACCTGGTTACGCGAGTTGGGCTTGACGGATTTCACCCTGAAGTACTTTCCGGCATTGCCGTTAACGGATCTCCTGCGCCGGGATCAGGGTAGGACGCACCCCGTGGGTGGTGAAGCTCTGCGCGAACATCTTAAAAAAATCGTTGCGGAAGATCGCTACTGGGCTGCTATTGAAGGGATTTGAGGGTTCTGTTTAAACCTGCTGTTCAGGTTCCAGAGCGCAGGGGTGGTCGGTATCTCCGGTTTCTACTTGCAGGGTAGGATGGACGATGGCGAACTTTTCCCGGAGGGTCTTAGCAATGTCCGATAAAAACCCATCGCCGGGAAAGCCTTGAGGCATAACCAGATGTGCTGTCAGGGCAGTCTCTGTGGTGCTCATGGCCCAAATATGCAAATCATGAACGGCTGCCACATCTGGAAGACTGCGCAGATAATGGCGGACGGCATCTGTATCAATGTTGTCCGGGACCCCATGCAAAACGAGGCGGGCAGCTTCTTTCAGCAAAGACCAGGTGGCCAGAATAATTAGGGCGCTGATAATAAGACTGGCCGTTGAATCCAGCCAATACCAGTGCATAAACAGCATGACAATACCCGCAACTACGACACCCAAAGAAATAAACGCGTCTCCAGCCATGTGCAAAAAAGCCGCTTTGATATTCAGGTCGCCTTTGCGTCCGGACATGAACAACAGGGCCGTGCTGGTGTTGATCAGCACCCCCAGAGCGGCAACAGCAATGACCACCCGACTGTCTACCGGGCTGGGATGGAGCAGGCGTTCTATGGCCTCCCAGGCAATACCACCAGTAACAACCAGCAGAAATAAAGAATTCGCGAGCGCCGCCAGAATGGAGGTACTGCGCAAGCCATAGGTGTAGCGCTGTGATGGAGGACGCAAGGCCAAGGCGCTGGCACCCCAGGCCATTACCAGACCCAGTACGTCACTCAGGTTGTGGCCAGCATCGGCCAGTAAAGCCAGCGAATGACCAAGCACGCCAAATACGGCTTCCGCCAACACAAAAACAACATTCAGAAAAATGCCAATGGAAAAAGCCCGCCCAAAACTTTTGGGGGCATGATGGTGATGGCCGTGATGATGCCCGGAATGAACATGCGAGTGATCATGCCCATGCTGCCGGGATTCGGAGCGCGCTGGCATATCATGTTGGTGTACAGCAGGGGATTTTGCATCGCTCAAGGGATTACGCTCTGAATGGATTTTTACCCTTCACAAGCATAGGGAAAAAGCTTAGTCTGAACAACTATCCTTCAAACCGGAGGTCGGTGTTGATATCGGGAATGTCTGGAAAAGTTTTAATCTTGAGTGTCTTTTTACTTTTTTTGCCATTGGCTGCAACGGCAGCTTCTGGTGAATCGCCGCTTTCCTCAAGCGCAACGGATGCCGTTACCCCTGCTGTATTGGCGAAATGGATGGCCGGGGCCGAGCATGGTTACGGACCGGATCAATATCGTCTGGGGCTGGCTTATGCTGCGGGGGATGGTGTTGCCCAAAATTTCAGCGAGGCTGCACACTGGTGGCGTAAGGGTGCCTATAACATCAATCCCCAGGCTGAACTTATGTTGGGTGAAGCCTATGCTCACGGCTGGGGGGTACCCCGCAATATAGACAAGGCTATTCACTGGTGGAAAGCGGCTGCCCGCTATGGCCCGCCAGAAGTAGCCAGCCGCGCCCAACTGCTGTTGGATTCAGCCATATAATATCCATTAATCACCAGAGAGATTTGCATGCTACTTTTGCCTAAAAAATGGCCTGCCTGGGTTGCTCTTGCAGCTTTTTTCAGTGTTTCTATGCAGGCCATGGCCGATGAACCAGCGGTAATTCCTTCGGTTATTTCCAAAAGTGAATTTGCCAAAAAACCAGAATGGTCTGGCACCGTGGGTTTAGGTTTAAGCAGTAGTACAGGAACCAGCCAGGCGCTCAATCTTAATACAGATGACGCGTTACTCTGGCATCGCGGTGTATGGTCGAACCAGAGTAGGCTCCTGTATAACTACGCGACTTCTCAAGGAGAAGTCAGTGCCGATCGCCTGGATGTCAGCAATCAGACCCGCTATGATATTGCCCTGCAGCAATATTTGTTTGCAAACCTCAATTATCATCGCAATCATTTTGATGGTTACTATTTCCGTGCAGACGAAACCTTGGGTTATGGACACTTTTTTATCTTGAATCGGGTTTCTCATCTGCGCCTTGAAGCGGGTGCCGGTGTGCGTCAATCCCACCCCATTGGTGGAGTGTATAGTACGCATCCCATTGCCCGTCTCTATGGAAAGTATCTCTGGAAATTCAGCCCACATGCGCATTTATCAGAGGCCGTAGATGCCATTTTGGCGGATAATGGAGCGAATACCTATAATTCGGTTTTTACCGTGGTCAGTCCGTTATATGGGCCTTTGAATCTGCGTCTTGCCTTTATCGCAACTTATAATGCGAAAGTGCAACCTGGGTTTAAACCGATGAATACCCTGACTACTATCAATCTGGCCTATAACTTTTAAACAGCAAATCGGGAAAATTTTTCCTGAAATTTTTGAACATATGGTGCGTAACGCTGTACGGCATCTGCTGCAGGGTAAAACAATTTTCCGGATGGGGAAGGCATCTGCCCTAATAGTTTGAGTCCCCCCAAATCGGCAGACGCGGCAATGAGAGCAGAGCCTTTTGCTGCCTCAGTGTCCACAACGATTTCTACAGGCCGATTCAAAATGTGGGCACGCATTTGCATCCAGGCAGCATTAATACTGCCACCCCCCACCGTTTTTATGGGTCCCTGAACGCTGACCCCCGCTTTTTCCATAATGTCATAGCCCCAGGCTTCGATATAGCTGAGTCCTTCCAGCAACTTCTGAAAAGTCTCGGTATTTTGTCCGGTGGGAATGATACTTCCAGGCCATGTAGGTGCCAGTATCGGGAAGCGTTCTCCGCTGCCGGCCAGAGGATACAACAAAGCAGCGCTGGGATATTCCGTATGAATGGAGGATTCTAACGCCCGCATTTGTTCACGCTGAAAATGCTGCAGTAGGGCGCTTGCTCCGGCATTGGATGCCGCGCCAACCAGGCAAAAATCACCCAGATAATGACTGTAAAGTCCCATTTTATGGATTGGCTTGTCATGCACGACCTTGAAAGCCAAGGATGAACCAAGGCTGCTCAGGGCTGTGCCGGGCACGTATAAGCCAGCCGCAGCAGCCGCTGCAACACTGTCCGTACAACCGGCGCGAATCTGGACCGCTGTGGATAATCCCAGCCTTTGAGCCCATGCTTTATTCAGCGTGCCGATGCTCATCCCTTCCCGCATGACTTTCGGTAAAATTGCCGGATTTATATCCGCAGTTTCCAGAATATTGAGCAATTTCTCCGGATATTTCATCTGTTGAGCATCCAGACCCATTTTCAGCACATTTCCCCGATCTGAAATCCCCCAGTGACCAATGAGGTGTGCGGCTATCCAGTCAGCCTGATGATGTACGTAATGCACCTCCGAAAAATTATGGAGATGACGGCGGAGCCACAGAAGCTTACTCAGGGAACTGGCAGGGGATAAACAAATGCCTCCTGCAGGCCACTGCTGTTTCAACTGTTGTGCCTGTGCTGCAGCACGTTGGTCTGAATAGGCTAATACCGGACCCAGAACCTTACCCATTCGGTCACTGAGCAGGAGAGTTCCGGATGTCCCATCCAGGCTCATGGCCTTGATGGCAGACCAGGCCTGGGTATGAATAGACCGCAATTGTTGCGCCAGCATTTCCAGTCCCCGCAACCATCCCTGGCTATCGGTCAAACTTTCAGACGGGTAGCCGGGATAGGGAAGGGCGGTACTGGCTATCGTGTTGAGATTTTCATCAATAATAATCCCGCGCAAGCCGGACGTTCCAAAATCCATCCCCAGGTAAGTGGGCATGTTCGGGGCCGATTAGTAACCGGGCTGCTGCCGGGTCCATTGCACGCCGGGCAACTGCCCGAGGATATCGGGGTTATCCCAGCCGGGTTGACGATGTTCGATAAGCAGATCGGTGCTGATGCCGCCACGCACATACCAGCGGCCCAGAAGGCGCAGATAACGTGGCTGAATCAGTTGAATAATGTCGTCAGCAATCCGGTTACTCATGGCCTCGTGAAAAGCGCCTTCATCGCGAAAACTCCAGAGATACAGTTTCAGGGATTTAAGTTCAACATTATGTTGGTCAGGAATAAAATCGAGCATAAAGTGCGCAAAATCGGGCTGTCCGGTCAGTGGACAGAGACAGGTAAACTCAGGCATATCCATATGCACAACGTAATCCCGCTCTGGATGGGGGTTGGGGAATCGTTCCAGACTTTTGCTGGGTTGACTGGGCATGGCTTAATCCTCATCATAAAAGTTTCGATAGCCCGGTATCATACCTAAAAACCACTGTTCATGCGCCTCTCGGCTATTATTCTTCAAGGCTTCAAGTCCTTTCGCGAAAACACCCGCATCCAGATCAGCGCCAATCCGGTGGTGATTGTCGGACCCAATGGTTGCGGCAAGTCCAATACCGTAGATGCTTTGCGCTGGGTGCTGGGTGAGTCTTCCGCCAGGCAATTAAGAGGCGGCACCCTGAGTGATGTCATTTCCAATGGGGGAGGCAGTCGTCCGGCGGCTTCCCAGGCCAGTGTGGAATTGCGTTTTGACAATAGTGATGGCACTGCGCCCGGTGCTTTTGCTGAGGTGGCTGAAATCAGTGTTAAACGCAGCCTGGATCGCAAGGGAGATGGTCATTACCGGATTAACGGCGCGCGTTGCCGACGGCGGGATGTCAGTGATCTGTTTTTAGGTACGGGTTTGGGCAGCAGTACGTATGCCATTGTCGAACAAGGAACCATTGGTCGGATTATTGAGGCGCGTCCCGATGATTTGCGCGCCATGCTGGAAGAGGCGGGGGGAATCAGCCGCTACAAGGAAAGGCGCCGGGAAACCGCACAGCGCATTGCCGAAACCCGAGAGCATTTGCAACGCCTGCATGATATTCACGGTGAAATGGATGGTCAGTGGCAGCGTTTGCAACGTCAGGCCCAGGCTGCCCAGAAAATGCGGGCCTTGCGCGTTGAAGAACGTCAATGGCAATGGTGGGCTGTTTCTGAACGCCTGCAGATGCTGGAGACGGAAGCACAAGTCCTGAATCAGCGCCGCGATGAATTACAGTCCAAAAACCAGACATTGGAAGACAGCCGCCAATTGACCGAGCAGGGTCTGGAGAGCTTGCGACAGGAAGCGCGGGTTTGTCAGGACAGTCTGAGCGTCGCCCAGGCCGGGCTGTATGCTGTTCAGGCGGATCTCAGTGAAGCAGATCATCAACGCAAAGAAAATATCGCTCAGATTCAGCGTGTTCAGTCGGGATTGGAGCAATTTCAGAACCAACAGCAAAAAATCCACGGCGAAATGCAACGGCAACTGGATGCCGAAAAACAAAGACAAGAACGTCTTCAGGTTTTGCTGGGTCGTCGTGAAACCTTAAGCAAAGAGGAGGAGTTAACCCGTCAAGCCCGTCTGGCAGCAGAGCGCCAGGCTGAAGATCAGGAACAGACACGACAATTGGGTGTACAAACGATTGCCGATTTGCGTCGCAAACGTGATGTGCTGCTGGCTCAGATCCGGGAGCTGGAGCCACGTTTACAGGATTTGGATAAGCGTCTTGCGCGTTTTGTTCAGGAAATGCCATCAGAACGTCCTGCTCTTGATGCGGCCGAACGGCGTGTGCAAACGCTGGAAGGGACCCTGAATACGGCAAGCCATCATCTGGCAGCCCTGCGGGAGGAATTGGCACAGCAACAAAAACAGATTGAGAACCTGCGCGAGCCGCGTGAAAGCGCCCAGGGGCAGTTGCAAGAGTGCAAGGCCCGCCATAAGGCGCTCGAAAGCCTATTGCAACGCCTGCAAAAATCCAGCCCTGCGGGGGTATCCGGGCAAGTGTTGTTGATGGATTGTTTACAGGTACGCCAGGGGTGGGAGGCGGCCATTGAACGGGTACTTGGTGATCGCCTTCACGCCCGGGTGCTGGCTGAGCCTGACCAGACCATGAAGCACAGCACGTTATGGGAATCGGCTGAGGAACTGACGAGCCTTCCTGAAGATGCTTTGCTGAACGTGCTGGAGATTCCCAATAATTTGCGAAAGGCCATGCAAGATTGGCTCTGGGGTTTGCGGACCGCACCCGACTTTCCAAGCGCAATGGCCAAACGGCATGAGCTAGGGGCAGGGGAAGCCTGGATAACTCCGCTGGGAGTCATTGTACACGCGGTGGGGGTGACTTTTCCCGAACAGGAAGATGCGGCCAGCTTGCTACAGTGTCGGCGGGAACTGGAAGATAACCAGCAGGTTATGATTGCCGCCGAAGCGCAAGCCGTGGCTACACAAGCGGCGCTGAATGAAGCCGAAGAGGCTCTACGCGCTTTGCAAATGTCCCTGCGCGAAGCTGAACCGCAAGTGCAGAAACTCAGCCGGGAACTGGCACAGGAACGGGAATCTGTCGCCCGTTTACGCAGTCGGGTGGAATCGGAAGAGCATCAACGCACCGAGCGGCAAATGGAAGCACAGCGTCTGGATTCTGAAAAAGCCGCCACCTCGGAACGCTTGAGTGGGCTGCGCAAAGCTTTTGCCGACGAGGAAGAAAAGTGGGCTGTACACGAAAAGCAGCTGCGCGAGGCGCAACAAAAAGCGGATGCGGACAAACGCCGCGTTCAGGAATTGCGTAATGCCTACGGGCGCTTGCGGGAAGAACGTCAGCAACTGGAATTACAGGTGCAAAAACTGCAGACTGAATCGGCGGCAGCGCAGCAGCGCAGTGATGACCTGCAGCAGCAGGATCGGCAATTGATGCAGTCCATTGCGCTCAGCCGCCAGAATCTGGAGGCACTACAGCAAGCTCTTCCTGATTTGCAGGATACACAGAAAACTTTTCAGGATCGGCTTGGAGAACAACAGGCCGTCGTCCAAAAGCATCAGACATCAGCACAGGCCATAGATCAACAAATACGCGCCCTGGAGCAGCAGCGCCATCCACTGGAAACTCAGCTGCGCCATTTACAACAAACCCTGGCGCTGACCGAACAGGAAATGGCTGCCTTGCAGGTCCGTCTGGAAGAAAATAGTCTGCGAGCTGCACAACTGGCAGAAACTCTGGGACAAAACCCCGGACCTTGTCCGGATTCGCAGTCTTCGGAAGCGCAACTGGCACGCATTGCCACAGCCATACAGCGCCTGGGGAATGTGAACCTCGCCGCAGAAGAAGAATTGCAAGAGCTGGAAGATCGGCGCGGAAATTTGTTAAGTCAGGTGGAAGATGTGGAAATGGCTCTGAATAGTCTGGAAGAAGCCATGACCTCTATGGATCAGGAAACGATCTCGCGCTTTTCCGAAACCCTCCATCGGGTTAATCAGGAATTGCAGAACTTGTTTGCCATTTTGTTTGGGGGTGGTCAGGCAGCACTGAGTCTGCTGGGTGACGATTTGCTCGATGCCGGTCTGGTTTTACGCGCGCAACCTCCCGGCAAACGGAATGCCACTTTGCAGCAATTATCCGGTGGAGAAAAAGCGTTGACCGCGATTGCCCTGGTTTTTGCGCTGTTTCGACTGAATCCTGCTCCATTTTGTGTGCTCGACGAGGTAGATGCTCCTTTGGATGACGCCAATGTTGGCCGTTTCTGCCATTTGGTCCAGGAAATGGCCGCACAAACCCAATTTTTAATAGTTACTCACCGTAACTTGACCATGCAGGTGGGTGAACAACTTATCGGCGTTACCATGACCGAACCCGGAGTCTCTCGCATCGTGCCGGTTTCTGTGGCGGAAACTTTGGCAGCTGCCGCCGATTCTGAACCCTAATACAGGAATTTGCTGAACCTTTTATTGATCATGCAAGGAAAGAATTGGCCAGCCTTTGGTTGTGGCATGGGCACGCAGGCGTTCATCGGGGTTTACAGCAACAGGAAAATCGACGGTTTCCAATAGAGGCAGGTCATTGTAAGAATCACTGTAAAAGGTACTGCCTTGCAAGCTTTGCTGCCAATCCAGTTGTTGCTCTTGCAACCAGTGACGCAGGCGTTCGATCTTTCCCGCCTGGAAGCAGGGGGTGCCGACCGTTTTGCCCGTAAATTCTCCGTCTGTGTTTACTTCGGGTTCGGTAGCCAAGAGGTTTCCAATGCCTAATTCAGTGGCGATGGGTGCGGTCACAAAGCGATTGGTGGCCGTAATAATGACCAACAAATCGCCCTGCTGGCGATGATCTTCCACCAAAGCCCGTGCCCGATTGGAAATCATGGGCAAAACCCTTTCCTGAAGATAATCACGATGCCAGACATCCAGTTGGGCGCGGGGGTGGGCGGCTAATGGCGTGAGCTGAAAGTCCAGAAAAGCATGGATGTCCAGGCGCCCGGCCACATAATCGGCGTAAAACTGATCATTGTGGTGATTGAATTCTTCCGCATTGACAATGCCACGACTGCCCAAAAACTCCATCCAGGCGTGGTCTGAATCACCGGTCAGCAGGGTGTTATCGAGGTCAAACAGGGTCAAAGCCATACATTCTCCTTCTGGTTGGTAGTTCAATTATCTGCAAAAATATACCAGAAAGGGCATTCGGGATACGCCGCCCAAAAATTACCCACGCCTGAATTTCAGCAAAGGAGCAATGAGTGGCATCAGCCAATGACAGGGATCTAAAGCGAATGATGCAATTACGTGCGCAACTGAGCGAAGCCAATACCGCCTACTATCAGAAAGATGCGCCGACTCTCAGCGATCCGGAATATGACGTGCTCCTGCGAGAACTTCAGGTACTCGAAAATCGCTATCCACAGTGGCGCAGTGCCGATTCGCCAACTCAAAGGGTAGGTGCAGCCCCCCTCAATCATTTTGCCGAAATACATTATCGTGTGCCCATGACCTCTTTGGACAATGTGTTTGACGATGCGGGCTTTGCAGAATGGTTGGCGAGAGTCTACAAAGGGTTGGGACATGAGCAGGTCAGCATGAGCGCGGAACCCAAATTTGATGGCCTCTCGGTGAATATCCGCTATGAAAACGGACAATTACTGCAGGCAGGCACCCGGGGAGATGGCAGTACCGGAGAAGACGTCACCAGCAATGTGCGGAGTATTCGCAATGTGCCTTTGCAGCTAAAGGGTGAGAATTGGCCGAACGTTCTTGAGGTTCGTGGCGAGGTAGTCATTCCGGTCGCGGCTTTTGAGCGTTTAAATAATGAACGTTTACGGAATGATGAAAACCCGTTTGCCAATCCCCGCAATGCGGCGGCGGGAAGCTTGCGGCAACTGGATTCACAGGTCACGGCGCAAAGGCCCCTCGCTTTTTTCCCCTGGGGCTGGGGGGAAGTGAGTGCCCCCTTGCCTGAAACCCATCTTGAAGTGTTGCATCAACTTTCCGGATGGGGATTTGAAGTAACTCCTTACCTTAGCAAGATTGAATATATTGATGATTGTAAAGCTTATTATTTAAAAATGCAGGATTTGCGTGAACAAATGCCCTTTGAAATAGACGGCCTGGTTTTCAAGGTGAATGATTTGCATGAACGGGAGCGCCTGGGCTTCACAGCGCGCGCGCCGCGCTGGGCTATTGCCTATAAGTTCCCGGCGCATGAGGAAAAAACCGTGGTTGAAGACATTCTGGCTTCGGTGGGACGTACCGGTGTCATTACACCCGTTGCCCAGTTGCATCCAGTGCAGGTCGGTGGGGTAACGGTCAGTCGTGCCAGTTTGCATAATCAGGATGAAGTAGATCGTAAGGATATTCGGGTAGGCGATACGGTGTTGGTGCGGCGGGCGGGTGATGTAATTCCTGAAGTGGTCATGGTCATCCGTGAAGCCAGACCCGACCATACACAGCCGTGGCAGATGCCCGATCATTGCCCGATCTGCGGATCGGAAGTGTTGCGCCTCAGTAACGAGGCTGCGCATCGTTGCATGGGGGGGATTTATTGTCCGGCGCAAAGGATGGGTGCAATCAGCCATTTCGCTTCACGCAAAGCCATGGATATTCGTGGTCTGGGCGAAAAACTGATTACCCAACTGGTAGATCGTGAACTGGTCAAAACGGTGGCCGACATTTATTCCCTCAATGAAGACGTGTTGTGTGGTCTGGAGCGTATGGCCCGTAAATCCGCACAAAATCTACTGGCTGAAATTGCGGCATCCCGGCAAACGCAATTCTGGCGTTTTTTGTATGCCCTGGGTATTCGTCAGGTCGGTGAAGCGACGGCCAAATCACTGGCTGAGCATTTTGGTGATCTTGACCCACTGATGTCGGCAGATGTGGAACAACTGCAGAATATTCCGGATGTAGGGCCCATTGTCGCCGAGTCTGTCCAGCATTTTTTTGCGCAATCCCATAATCAGGAAGTGATTACGGCCTTGCGCGTTGCAGGCTTGCACTGGGAAAAAGTCACCCCCAAAAGCTCTGGACCTCTGACCGGACGTATTTTTGTCCTGACAGGAACCCTCCCGCATATGAGCAGGGATGAAGCCAAGGCGGCTATTGAGTCGGCGGGTGCGAAGGTCAGTAGTGCAGTTTCCGCGAAAACCGATTATGTGGTGTTGGGTGCGGATGCGGGCAGCAAGGCAGAGAAAGCAGCCAAGCTGGGCATAGCGGTTCTGGATGAAGCGCAGTTGCTGGAACTATTGAAGGAGTCATACACAACCCTACATATTGATTGAAACTTAGCAGCGCGGCAGCGGTCACAAGGCTATTGCCACAAGGAGAGAAAAAATGCCACTTTTCCGCGCTCGCTTGCCCGTTATGCATATACTTTGGATGTTATTGCCCGCTTCCTTGCTTTTAACAGGATGCGCACAGGAAGTCTCATCCCGTCCGGTCGCCCGCATACCCGTGCCTGCCCATGCTTTACCCCAGCCACCTACCCAGCGTTATGCGGTTCCAGGCGTACAAAGTGAGAATATTAATGGTCCCCTCGGGGGGCGGAACAAGTATTTATCTGACGCTGAATTGGCCGCCTTACCGACGCATCTGCGCGTTCATTTTGCAACGAATAGTAGCCAGGTCAATGTCCATGGTCGTCATATTGCCCTTGATAATGCCCGGTTTTTATTAAAATTCCCCCATGTAAACGTGCGCCTCGAAGGCAACTGCGACCAACGTGGTACCCAGGAATACAATCTGGCTCTGGGAAATCGCCGGGCAGAATCCGTGGCGCGCCTGCTGGAAGCCGACGGGGTATCGGCCAGCAGAATTGAAATGGTTTCCTTTGGTAAGGACAATCTCCTGTGTTACGCCAATGATGCAAAGTGCTGGAAGCGCAACCGGCGCGTGGATTTTGTCTACCATGCCATGTTACCAAAATACAGATAGTAGTCACGGCAGACGCGTGAGCGCTTGGCGGCCAGTTTTTCTGGAGATCGGCATGATGGCCTTCCTGACTGGTTGTGCAGCCCTACCGCCGGTTTCCAGTCATGCGGCTACAACAACAGCAGAAGCATGTGCCCGCGACAGAGCTGAGGTTGGTGTTATTGATATAGGCTGGCATACCGGATTGATCATTCCTACTGATGAAATGCAGGGTGACTTAAAGTTTGTACCGCAGTATTTTCGAGTCAAGCCTCATGACTGGATTTTCGGATGGGGTAACCGGCGCTACTATATGGCCGAAAACCCCAGTATCTGGGAGGGAATCAGCGCCCTGTTGCCTTCTCATAGCGTGATGCTGATCAGAGCCGTGGAAAATCTGAGTGCAGCAAGCGATCTGCCGGGTGTTAAAGTCCGGTGGTTACCGGTCACTCCGGAAAATCTGCACAGACTGGATAATTATATCGCTGCATTTCTGACTATAAACCATACAAACGGGTTGACAGTTGTTGGGGCCGGGCCTTATCCTCGCAGCAAATTTTTTGCCTCGCCGGGTACGTATGATGCTTTTCATACCTGCAATACCTGGACCGTGACCGCTCTGAAAACGGCGGGTTATGCGGTTCATCCGGCGGGGGTAATTTTCGCAGGGCAGGTGCTCAACCAGCTAAAAGCATTGCCAGTCTGTAAATAGCGCTGTTCCGCCCAAATACGTCCGTCGGGGTATATGAAATCAGCAAATACATCTGTTTCGTCCATTGCCGCGCTGAATGACGCTACTCTCGGGCTTTTTCACTTAAAAACCATGTTAACTGCCGGGCTGGGATTTTTTTCGGCAGCCTACGATTTATTTATCATTGGATACGCTTTGGCTCTGATTCGTCAGGAATGGCATCCTGATGCTCTGGTGATGGGCCTGATTGGCTCCATTTCTTTGCTTGCCGTACTATTTGGGGCATATCTGTTTGGTAGAATTGCGGATATTTATGGTCGTCGAAAAATATACGGTATCGAAGCCCTGTTGATGGTACTTGGCGCACTGGGATCTGCCTGCGCCAATGATATTACCACATTAATTATATTTCGTTTTATTCTGGGGCTGGGGGTAGGCGGAGATTATCCCTTGTCTTCAGTGATCATGAGCGAATATGCCAATCGGGATAATCGCGGATTGCTGGTGGGTCTGACTTTTTCCTTTCAGGCTTTGGGTGTTTTGATTGGCCCTGGTATTGCTCTGGCGCTGTTAGCCGCACAAATTGACCATGATCTGGCCTGGCGCATCATGTTGGGGCTGGGGGCGTTTCCTGCACTTGGTGCGTACTGGATGCGGCGTAGTATGCCGGAATCACCGCGTTGGCTGAATCGGGCCACAAAATCACCCAAAAACGCAGATTCATCGGTTACCTCTCCAAAGCCACTGAGACATTATTGGCGATATTTATTGGGCACGGCTGGGGCCTGGTTTGCTTTTGATTATGCCTATTATGGTAATACTATTTCGACGCCCATGATTATGCATGCGCTGGCCCCACAGGGTGGGCTGATGGCCAATATTGCCTGGAGCTGGATTGTTTTTGCAGTTGCTGCAGTGCCGGGATATTTTCTTGCAGCATTCACTCTGGACCGTATTGGTCATCGCCGTCTGCAATTGATTGGTTTTTTTTTGCATGGGCATAGCTTTTCTTGCCATTGGCGTGATTCCTGATATAGCCGGGGCATTTGCTCTGTTTATTGCTTTGTATGCCATCAGTTATTTTTTTGCGGAATTTGGCCCCAATACCACTACTTTTGTTTTGGCCTCAGAAATTTATCCTGCCCATTTACGGACTACAGCCGCTGGCATTTCCGCAGGAACAGCCAAGGTAGGCGCATTTATTGGCGTATTTTTATTTCCCATTCTGCTCCAGGCGATGGGCATAGAAAACACTCTTCTGCTCACTTTTTTATTCAGTATGACGGGATTGGCCCTGACCTTTTTATTGCCTGAGCCTGCCCGCCAGAATTTGGAACAGGTAGCGGGCGAGGAAAATCTGGCAGATCCGACGTTTTCCACTTCCGCCGGTGCAAATCCCGAGATTAACCCGGAGGGGTCCGGTGCTGAAGGGAAACAGCAGATTGCGGGCTGATGCGTAACAAGGTCAGATTTTCATGATTATACAACTCATAACTGACATAAATGCTTTGGATATGGAGATTATCCGGCAGGCTTCTGCGCATATCAGGAACATCCCGACTGGGTAATACCAGATAAAGGGGACGGGGATTATGACGCAGAATGTTTTGTAATTCCGCCATATGCTTGGTCCGGTGCAAAATCATGTTGCCACGCCCGGCATAAAACAGAAAATTGGGCTGGAACCAATGCCAGGCGGCAATGCTATAGGGGTTGTCGCCTTGGTACTGACGAATTTTTTCGCCCATGAAATAAGAAGGCTTCAAAATATTCAATGCAGGTTCGGTGTAGGTCATCAGTGCGAAAGTCAAGGCGGCGGCCCCGGCGGTCAGAGTGATCAACCAGCGTCCAACTTGGTCTTTCCATACCCAAAGCGCGGCAAAGACGGCAGACAGGGCATAGGGTAATCCCAGATAATAAAGCGAGCCCAGAGGAGGAATTTTTGCCGGTACGATTACCGCACCAGCATAGACCAGTGCCGCACCGACGCTGAAAAGCGCGAACAGAGACGTATATAATCCCCGGTGGCGAAAGGATATTTCCCCGGATAGAGCCTGGTAAAGGCGTATTCCAAGAAAAATAAACAGGGGCGGATAGGCTTCCCAGACATAATTGGGCAGTTTGGTGGCGGAAATGCTGAAAAAAATGACCCACACCAATAACCAGCTGAGCAAAAAGGTATCCACAGGATATTGCTGGATCAGTTGCTTGCGTTTGAGCCACAGAGGCCGCAGAGCCTGAGGGAGAAATATGGACCAGGGGAGCAGGGCGAGCGGAATGGTTAGCAGGTAGTAAAAAAATGGCCCCTGATGCCCCTGCATTTCAGCATTGTAACGGCTGATATTGGCCCGCAAAAGAAAGCCCAGATCCCATCTCCAGTGAGTTTCAACCCCTACGGCAACATACCAGGGTAGGCCAATCAGCAAAAACAAAGGTAAACCCCATTGCAGACGCCCTTCTTTCCATAAATAGGGGAGATTACCGCGCAATAATAAAAAAACCACAATAATCAGTCCCGGAATCAGGAAGCCTATCGGTCCTTCATCCACAGTGGCCAGGGCCATGGCGGCATAACTGAGTAAAATATTGAAGCTGCGTGCCTCCGGGAATTGATAGGCGCGCAAATAGCTGATCAAGCTCATGCTGACAAATAAAATCAATAAGGGGTCCGGTACCGCCGCCCGGAAAATAATCTGGCTATGCAAAATAGTGGCGGCCACCAGGCCCGTCAGCAAAGCAGGCCCAGCGCCTATGAGCCGTCGCGTTGAAAGTGTCAGGTACAGGACAAAAAGTGCGCCGACCAATACGGACCCCATGCGCAAACCCCAACTGTTCATCCCGAACGCTTCCACACCACCCCACATGAGCCAGTAATTCAGAGCGGGTTTGGCAACGCGCAGGGTCCCGTTGAACAGGGGAACCACAAAATTATGCTGAGCAAACATTTCCTTGAGTGCCTGGGCATTATTGGGCTCATCAATATCCCAGAGGCTGCCGCTGCCACTATGGTAGGTAAAGAGGATAAAAGCTCCCATAAACAACAGGCCGCATAAAAAATAAAAACAAGACAGACTAAGCGTTTTGTTGAAGGCCATATCAGCAGGCGGTCTCCATGGTAGTGGTCAGCAGTGCGGCGCTTATCATACCAAAAATAAGGTCCTGATCCTCCATGGCTTACTGCAAAGCAGGTTACCGGGAACTTTTGCAAAGTCTACTTATCATATTAATCTTAAATCGCGCCAACTTACGGCTCTAATGCTTTCAGGTAGAACTATTTGTTGTTATTGAAACGTATTGTCAATGGATAGACCCGTAAAATTCCTGCCCTCTGGGCGGGCGCGTCTGGTCATCATCGTCCTGTTGCTGACTTTTGCTGTCATGTTGATTCGCGATGTTTATTTGCAGATTCTGGACCAGTCCACCTTGCGTCAGCAGGGTCAGATGCGCTATTTACGGGCTATTCCTTTGCCAGCCAGTCGGGGAATCATCACGGCCCGTAATGGTGAACCTCTGGCGGTGAATGTGCATGCGGTTACCATCTGGGCGGACCCTGCCATTCTGGATAAACACCGCGACCAATGGGCAGCACTCAGTCATGCCCTGCATCTGTCTGAAGCCAGTTTTGCCCGTCGAGTGGCCAGTGGGGGAGCAGATTATGCTTATATTGAACGTCAGATTGCTCCGGAGTTCGGAACGGCTCTACAAAAACTGCAGGTGCCGGGCATATATGTGCAGGATACCAGCCGCAGTTATTATCCTATGGGTGCGGTGACAACCCCCCTGCTGGGGTTGGTGGATGAGGCACACCAAGGTTCTGCAGGTTTGGAGCGTGGTTACAACACCTGGCTCAGGGCGCATCCTGGTAAGGAATTGGCACTGGTGGATGGTCATGGCCAGATAGTACACGTGGCCAAAGTGCAAAAACTCTCGCATTTTGGTCATTCCCTGCAGCTCACCATTAATCCCCAAATTCAATATTGGGCCTATATTACCCTGACCCGCTCACTGCATCATTTTCACGCCAAAGAGGGGTCTGCAGTCGTGATGAATTTGCATACCGGACAAATCATGGCCATGGTCAGTGCACCCAGTTGCAACCCTAATGCAGAGGGTTCCTGCATGAATCCTGCCGACTATACCAATAATGCTGTGCATCAGGCCTTTGAACCGGGTTCTGTGATGAAACCCTTTGTTGTAGCAGCAGCCCTGGCGAGCCACAGTGTTCAGCCTGATGCCCGATTCAATGTATTTCATCCACTGATGGTGGATGGTTATGCCATCACCGATGATGTGCGCCATCACATCCTGAATATTGAACATATTCTCAAATATTCCAGTTGTATCGGGGCCTCCAAAATTGCACTCAAAACCCCGGAGCAGATTATTTACAATATGTACCGTAGCGCCGGGTTCGGGCGCAAACCCGATCTCGGTTTCGTAGATGCCACTTCAGGGGTCCTTCCCAACTGGCATAGCTGGAGCCTGGCGCGCCATGCCACCATTGCCCTGGGTTATGGGGTTAGTGTCACCACCCTGCAATTGGCAGATGCTTATGCCGCCTTTGCCAATGGGGGGTACCATCTGCGTCCGGAATTGGTCATGGGGCAGGCGCCGGTCGCCAAGAGGATCATGCCTGAATGGGTGGCCAAAAAATTGCGAGTCTGGCTACAGAGCGTGGCGGAGCCGGGAGGAACAGGCATATTGGCGGCCATTGATGGTTATCATGTGGCGGGCAAGACGGGTACAGCCAATATGGCCAATGGCCATGGCGGCTTTTATGGACATACCACCAATGCCACCTTTGTCGGCTTCGCCCCCGGCAATCATCCGCAACTGGTGATGGCCGTTTCCCTGCGCGGTAGTCATTTCAAATGGAATTTTGGGGGCATAGAAGCAGCACCCGTATTTCGGGTGACCATGCGTCATGCCTTGCAGGAGCTGGATGTGGCTCCTGCCTGTCATCATGGCCCGACCATGCGCGTCACCATCAGGCCCGGCCAGAATCTGGCAGAAATTGCTCAACAATATCACAGTTCTGTTGCCCATCTCATGCATATTAATCAGCTGACTAATCCAGAAGATATCGACTCGGGCGCATTACTGAAGGTGCCCACTCCAAAGGGTGGTAAGGATATTTGCCGTTTTGAGGCGCCACTGGTTTCCAGAGCTCAGGCCGAAATCTGGAGTGAAGGCGGGGGTGGGGCATAGTACCGGCTCATATTGGCCCGGTCAGGTTGCTGCGGTGCCCCCGGAATCATTCAATGGGGGGTTTTGTTTTTACCACAATGGGCACAGACACCGTTCACCACCAGTTCCATTTCGATGACCGAATAATCCTTGGGAAGCGTGGGCGTGGAGACCGGGCTTTCCGGGAGACAAAAAACCTGTCCACACGAAACACAGTGGAAATGGGGATGTTGATTGGATTGTTCCAGGCGTCGGGCACTGAAACGCCAGACCCGATCATCCGCGGTAATGCGGTGAGCAAGACCAATGTCCACTAACCACTCCAGATTACGATATAAGCTGACCCGATCAACCGGACTGGCAATGTTTGATTCCAGTCGGTGTTGTACCTCGGGATGGCTCAAGGGCTGTTTCGCTTCCAGAAGCGTCCTGTAAACAGCTACTCGCAACTTGGTGACGCGCTGCCCTGCGTCCCGCAATAGCTGGGTCACTTCTGCATCACTGTGCGTGGTAGGGGAGGGCGTATCATGCGCATGATTTTTCATAGGTTCATGCTAGAGCAGCCCCTGCATGGGTGCAAGTCCGACCGTGATCCGGGGAATGGCTGGACATCAGGGCATCAGCCGCGCTAGATTTTCATTAGGTTCACTCAGGAGTCTTCCATGTCCTCAGAAAAAATCGCCGTCGGTCAAGATGCCCCGCAATTTCACGCTGCTGCTTATGGAAAGGATTCAGAAATCCGTTTGCGCGATCTTCACGGCAAAATTGTCGTCCTTTATTTTTATCCCAAGGATGATACTCCTGGCTGCACTACAGAAGGTCAGGAATTTACTGCCCTTTATCCCGATTTTCAGGCGGCTGGCGCAGAAATTTTGGGTGTTTCTCGCGACAGCCTGGCCAGCCATGAAAAATTCGCCTGCAAGTTCAGTTTTCCTTTCCCGCTTCTGGCTGATACCGACGAAGCCCTCTGCACCGCTTTTGACGTGCTCAAGGAAAAAAACATGTACGGCAAAGTCAGTATTGGCGTAGAGCGCAGCACCTTTGTTATTGACCGGCAAGGTAAAATTGCCTACGTTGAGCGCAAGGTCAAAGCGGCAGGTCATGCGGCGGCGATACTTGATATTGTCAAAAAACTCCCATGAGTACCGGTAAAGCTGTTGCCAAGGAATCCCAAAAACCACGGCTTTATATTCTCGACACCAATGTCCTGATGCACGATCCGGCGTCGCTGTTCCGCTTTCAGGAACACGACATTCTGCTTCCCATGATTGTTCTGGAAGAACTGGATCAGCATAAAAAAGGACTCAGCGAGCAGGCCCGTAATGTTCGTCAGGTCAGCCGCAGGCTGGACGAACTACTGACGGATACGGCGGATCTGGATCAGGGCTTGCCATTACCCTACGCTCAGGGACGTCTGTTTTTTCAGACCGCCGCCTATCAGCAGGCTTTGCCTGAAGATCTGGCGGGCGGTAAGGCCGACAACGAAATTCTTGCGGTCACTTTGGCTTTACAAAATCGCCACCCTGAAAAAGATGTCATTCTGGTCAGCAAGGACATCAATCTGCGCATCAAGGGCCGCACCCTGGGTATTCGCGTGGAAGACTACGAAAATGACCGGGCCCTGGAAGACGCGGACTTATTATATACGGGCGCGGAAATTCTCAGTGATAATTTCTGGGATCAGCACAGCCGCGATTTGGATGCCTGGCAGGAAAGCGGGCGCAGTTTTTATAAAATCAGCGGTCCAGCCATTCAGCATTGGCATGCCAATGAATTTATTGCCTTGAATCAGGGGGAGGCTGGTGCCGATGATTTCGCGGCTATTGTCCGTGAAGTGCATCCTGAACATGCCATTATCGAGCGGATCACGGATTACCGTCATGACCGTCACGCCGTTTGGGGCATTGTCGCTCGTAATCCCGAGCAGAATTTTGCCTTGAATTTACTGATGGATCCGGACATTGATTTTGTCACCCTGCTGGGTCATGCCGGCACCGGAAAAACTCTGCTGACCCTGGCGGCCGCTCTGGATCAGGTTTTTGAACATAAACGCTATTCGGAAGTCATCATCACCCGGGCAACGGTACCAGTAGGCGAAGAAATTGGTTTTTTGCCGGGAACCGAAGAAGAAAAAATGCAGCCTTGGATGGGTGCGCTGGAAGACAATCTGGAAATTCTGGCGCGCAGCAGCGATGAAGCTGGGAGTTGGGGGCGCAGTGCCACCCAGGACTTGCTGAACAAACGCATTCGCGTGAAATCCATGAGCTTCATGCGGGGACGCACATTTCTGGAGAAGTTTGTCATTATCGACGAGGCCCAGAATCTGACCTCCAAGGAAATGAAAACCCTGATTACCCGGGCGGGCCCTGGCACCAAAATTGTCTGCCTGGGTAATATTGCCCAGATTGATACGCCCTATCTGACGGAAACCACCTCGGGTCTGACGTATGTGGTGGATCGCTTCAAGGATTGGGCACATAGCGGCCACATTACCCTGCGCCGTGGAGAACGCTCAAGACTGGCAGATTTTGCCAACGAAGCCCTATAGATGACTTGTCGGATGGCCTGCAGAACCCTTAGACTGCGCTAGGCTTTTGAGGGGGAGAGCGGGCATGAGCTGGACAGTGGCCGATAGTCGTCATCTGTACAACCTGCAGCAATGGGGCGAAGGTTATTTTGACATTGCCGAAGATGGGCAAATGCTGGTGCGACCCGATGCGCGTGCGGACAGTCCGGCGATTGGACTGGCCGATGTGGCTGCGGAGTTGGGTGAACATTCCCTGGGGTTACCCTGTCTGCTGCGTTTTCCACAAATTCTCGGCCACCGTGTAGAAAAACTGCGTGGGGCTTTTACGGCCGCCATGCAGGATACGCAATATCAGGGGGGCTATACCCCGGTTTATCCTATTAAGGTCAATCAGCAACGTCGGGTTGTAGAAGAAATTCTGCGGGCGGGCTCAGGCAATGTGGGTCTGGAAGCCGGTAGCAAACCGGAATTGCTGGCTGTGCTGGGCCTTATGCCAGCAGGTGGTACAGTCATTTGCAATGGCTATAAGGATCGCGAGTATATTCGTTTGGCCTTTAGCGGCGAAAAGCTGGGCTTGCGGGTTTACCTGGTGGTGGAAAAAATATCAGAATTACCACTCATCCTCAGTGAAGCCCGGGATCTTGGAGTTCAACCCCGCATTGGCGTTCGCGCCCGGCTGGCTTCGGCAGGTGCCGGAAAATGGCAAAATACGGGCGGGGAAAAATCCAAATTTGGTTTATCAACCGCGCATATTCTCGACTTGCTTGAACATTTACGCCGGGAAAATGCCCTGGATAGTTTACAGTTGCTGCATTTTCATCTGGGTTCACAAATTCCCAATATTCAGTTTATTAAAGGCGGTATGCGCGAGTGCGCGCGTCTTTATGCCGAGTTGCGGCGCCTTGGCGCGGCACTGGAAGTCGTGGACGTAGGCGGCGGTCTGGGGGTGGATTACGAAGGAACCCATTCGCGTGCCTATTGTTCGACCAACTATCATGTCAGCGATTATGCACATGCCATTGTCAGCGCCCTGGCTGAGGTATCCCGCCAGGAAAATCTTCCGGAGCCTCATGTGGTTTCGGAATCTGGCCGGGCTCTGACCGCTCATCATGCCATTTTGTTGACGAACGTGACGGATGTGGAAGTGGCAGCAGGAGAGCTTCCTTTGTCTGCAACCGCCGCGCAGGGAATCACCGAGGAGTGGCAACGCCTGCTCCAACGCCTGGAAAATGCGCAGCCATCAGATGCCCTGGAGGTTTATCAGGAAGCCATTTACCTGCTGGGCGAAGTACATCAACAATTTAATCTCGGTCTGCTGCACATTGAACAAAGAGCGCAGGCGGAAGAGATTTACGCGCGCGTTATCTGGCAGGTGCGCCGCTTTCTAGACCCTCACAATCGGGCGCATCGGGATATTCTGGATGAATTGGACGAAAAAATTGTGGATAAATATTTCGTGAATTTTTCGTTGTTTCAATCTTTACCGGATGTCTGGGCGATCGACCAGATTTTCCCCATTATGCCCATCCAGCGTTTGCATGAAGAGCCAAAACGTCGCGCCCGGATTGAAGATATTACCTGTGATTCCGATGGGCGTATTGACGCCTATGTGACCGCAGAAGGCTTAACGCCGGCCTTGCCGGTTCATGCCGTGCAAAATGATAAGCCCTATATATTGGGTATATTTATGGTGGGTGCCTATCAGGAAATTCTTGGTGATATGCACAATCTTTTCGGCGATACGGATTCGGTGAATGTGCTTTGTAATGCGCAGGGCCAGGTTCTTCTGGAGCAGCCTTTGGCCGGAGATACCGTAGAATCAGTATTGAATTACGTGCAGTTTTCCGCCCCCGATTTATTGGCGCGTTATCAGAAAAAAGTCGATCAATGTGTAGGCCTGGATGCTGAGCAACGGCATCTTTTCCTGCAACAATTTGCTGATGGTTTACATGGTTATACTTATCTGGAGTGATTTGTGATTCTTGAACCTGAAACTTCTTCTTATACCCTGTTGGGCGGCGAAAGCGCGGTCCGGGCATTGGTCAATCGGTTTTATGATTTGATGGCCAGTGAAGCCGAATGGCGTAGTCCTTTGCGGGAAATGCATCCGGCCGACCTGACTGAATCCAAGGAGAAACTGTTTTTATTTCTTTCAGGCTGGCTGGGTGGACCGGATTTGTATGTAGAAAAATTTGGACATCCCCGCCTGCGGGCGCGCCATGCCAGCTTTCCGGTAGATGACCAGGCACGGGATCAATGGATGGCCTGCATGTTGCGCTCCATGCAGGAACAGCAAATGTCACCCGAAGTGTATACGCATTTGCAGACTGCCTTGCAGCGTACGGCAGATTTCATGCGCAATCGTTAGTCCTACGTACTGAGTCAATTTGCCGAGACCGGATTGATGAGCGACCCGATGCCTTCAATACGAATTTCGCAGTGTTCACCTGCCCGTAAAAAGCGCGGTGGATTGCGGGTGAATCCTACACCGGCTGGTGTTCCGGTAATAATCAGGTCTCCGCAACGCAGGGGCGTGACTGCCGCCAAGGCACGAATCAGTGCGGCAACATTGAAAATCAGATCGGCCGTATTGCCCGTTTGCATAACCGTACCATCAATCAGCGTATGCAAGGCCAGACCTTTAGCGCCCATAGGGAGTTCATCGGCACTGACTACCACAGGCCCACATCCGCCCGTCGCCGGAAAGTTTTTGCCCAGGGTCCACTGACTGGCGCGAAACTGGAAATCCCTGACGCTGGCATCGTTGAAAATGGTGTAACCCGACACACAATCCAGCGCTTGTGCATCATTCATGGACCCAAAGCAGGGCTTGCCAATAACCACAGCGAGTTCCCCTTCGTAATCCAGTTCATGGGAGCTGGAAGGGATACGCAGGGCTTGGCTGTGTCCCACCAGGGTGTCTTCATAACGCATAAAAAAGTTGGGATATTCCGTTGGCGGAGCAGAAACTTCCGTGGCATGACTTTGGTAATTCAGTCCTGCGCAGAGGATTTTGCAGTTTTCGGGCAAAGGAGGCAGAAAAATCAGTTGTGCGGGGTCAAGCAGATCCTGGGCATGCGCACGATTAAGTCGTTGTTCCAGATCATTGCGCAGGCTAGCACTCGCGCCGAGCAAATCCATCAGGGTCAATCGCGGGGCGATATTCCGCAGGGACAGCAAGTCCCGACCGCGCCAGAGCGCCAATTCGACGGTGCTGTTGCTACTGATTTTACTGAGTTTCAATGCTTACTCCTTGCCTTGTTTGTTGCCATATACTAGCACCTCAGCTATGGTGCGCCTATAAAATGCCCGGCAAGGATAGGACATGGTAATGACAGTATACGGGATTGATGTGGATCCCGAATGGCTATTACATAGAGCGATTTATACAGTACTGATCGTACTGGGCAGCTATGTCATTTTGCGTTGGTATGGAAAAGCCACCAATCACCTGCTGGCTTTTCTGGGATCGAGGCGCACCATTTCCCATGGTTATGGTATTGTTTTTAAACGAATAACCACCTGGTTTTTATGGCTTCTGGTTTGGGTGGTGGTGCTGCGTGTCTGGGCAGTGGATGTGACCGCCATCTGGACGACTTTTGTCAGTCTGCTGGCGGTAATCGGTGTGGGTATGCTGGCATTGTGGGCGATGGTCAGTAATATAACTGCACGTTTTTTTATCTGGTTTTGGCAGCCCTTACGTCTGGGGCAGCGTATCGAGATTTTTCCCGAAGCACTCATCGGTGAAGTGGTTGAAGAAAACCTGATGTTTACCGAGCTTAAACAGGACGATGGCGCGGTGGTCGTTATCCCCAATAATTTTTTCTTTCAGCGCGTGATTCGCCGTTTACCAGATGTGGGTGACAAGAAAGAAAATCAGTAATTTTCTATAGTCATCCAAAGGTTCATCTACCCGGACACAAAACCGGACTTTAAAGCGGCCTGATAGGTGGGTTTATCAGAGCCGATACCTTGTTATATAATAAGATATGACCAACAATAAAGCGGACATGCCACCGCAGTCTTGACCCACGCCGAGTTGGTCGCGGTTTGTGGTTCACTCCCCAGATTTCTGTTTGTTTTTAAATGGCAGGCTCTGTAGTTGCGTTGGCCGATGCCTCTGTTGCGAGCGGCACATTTTCTGCCTGCAGATTATGTCCGCTTAACCAACCGAGGATAATCCCCACAATGGCCATGGCGGATAGTGCGGGATAACCGATAAACTGCACCAGCGGTCCCCCCATAAATGTACCCAGCACTGTAGCTACAGCGCCACTGGCATTAAATAAGCCCATGGCGGCTCCCTGGCTGAACGGCGTCAGGCGGGCGGTGAGAGTGGTACCCGAAATGCTTTGTAAAGGCCATACGGCAATAATCAGGACAAAACCCAACAGGGCCACGAAGGTTTTGGGAACGGGCGTAAAAAAGACCGCCAACAGCAAGGTAAAGCCAAGCAGACGTCCGATGAGCGACCAGCGATATACCCGTCCGGCGCCGAATTTTCCAGAAAGTTGTCCACCCACAGAATACAGGATCAGGGCAACGGCGGCCGTCACTGCATAGACACTGGCAGTTAAGGCGGGGGCCACGCTGTAAGCTTTTTGCATGGCTACGGGAAAATAAGCAAAAAAAGCGGCAACGCCGAAAGCTACAGCAAACCACGAGAACAAAAACCGTCCGAAACGGGTGGACAAGACTTCCTTAAAGCGTTTGCCACCCCGCAGTGATAAATGATGGGAAAAGCGCATCACCCCACCCCCCAACAGTTCGGGACGCCCAAAATTGGCAAGCAGTCGCCAATCTATGTCTCGACGCATCTGGTTGCCAATTTCTGCAGACCAGTCAAAACGTTTTGCAGCAGCAGGCAGACCTTTGGCACCCAGCCATATTGCGGGAATTAATGCCAGCGCCGAGCAGATTAAACCCATCTTGAAATTGGCCACAAAAGCACCGGCAACCAGTAGGCCGACCACCTGTCCGGCGCCATTAAACGTCTGCAACCAACCAAGACGAGGCTCCCAGTGGTCTTTGGGATCAAATTCGACAATGAACAAGCTGGCTACGGTGGCCACGGCCGAGGTGCCAGATCCTGCCAGGACGGCTAGAAGGCTCCAGGGCAAAAGTCCCGGAAGAAAAGGCATGAGCGCAAGGGCCATGATCAGCATTAAAAATCCCGCAAAAAAGACCGGACGATGCCATTGTTTGCTGTCTGCCAGAAAGCCCCAGAGGGGAGAACTCAGGAGTCCTAAATTAAATCCCCCCATTACATAGGCGACCCAACTGAGATGATGGGTTAAGCCAACAATCATCAACGGTAAAAGGATGGGGAGGAGGCCGGAAGAAATGGCACCCAGGAGGGCGTAGGACAGAAACCAGACCGATATCCAGCGCCTTGGTTCATTCAGAATTTTCAGCACAGTGGCGAAGCGGGCATGGGCCAGACGTCTGCGCTCCTTGGAAAATATCGGGTTTCCGGGTTGATGCTGTTCTGCTGTTATTTTTACAGGCATGGCAAGACCCCTCACGTTGAGTGATAAATTGCATTGGCGTAAAAATCATGGCTATATAAAATATTGATGGCTATCGTGGTAAATAGTTCAATGTGACCCGAGAAACGGGTTTGCTTGTCAGTGACCTATGCTTTCGTTATGGTGAGAAACATGCATGATTCTAAGCGTTTTGGAGTGATTTTCGGCGAATGTCTGGTCGATGACTTCGGCGACAGCCAGCGCCTTGGGGGGG
>NZ_JABELD010000023.1 GCF_018853445.1 Acidithiobacillus concretivorus | reverse complement strand
CGTCTACTTGCTGCCGCCAATATGTGGCCTTCTCTTCCTTCGTCATACCCACCCCTTCTCGCTGTATGCGGGGCAGGATCGGTCAGGTCAGAAAGTTTGGGAAGGTGGGTTGCTTAGACGCTTACGCCGGTATTCCAGAAAAAGTAGTCAGCACCGCCAAGGAACGGCTGCAATTACTTGAAAGTACGAGCTCTGCACGACCAAGCATTTTACCTAATCAGGCATCCGCACCAAATCCACCGGCGCAAATTCCGCTATTTGCAGCCTCACCCCACCCCGCGCTGGAACTCCTGGAGCAAATGGACCCCAACAACATCAGCCCCAGGGAAGCATTGGCCGTTTTATATCAACTGAAAGAGCTGCTATAGGCTTTCCGTAATACAGCATTGCTTGTTAGATGACTCAGTCTATCCCATCATTTTTTATGGGTGGCCTATCCGGAGGCTACCGGTAGTGATTTGCGAGCAACCACATGGAACGACAATTCGGATGCAGCGCTTTGCAGAGGCCCATAGTCTTTTGCTGCTGATAGGCTCCCTGAATCCACAGGAAGCTACCGCCATTGACCATAGCCTGCAGGTTCACAGCGCTGCGGCAACCAAAAAAGCCAGAGCAGCCGTCCAGCAAAAATCTGAGTCGTCCGTAATGCCCGATTGAAAAACATCGCGCCAGCAACATATCATCCAGTCTGATCTCAACAAGCTGAGGATGTAGCTGTGCAAGAACTCACCCTGATTCGTCCCGACGACTGGCATCTGCATCTGCGTGACGGGGCCAATATGGCCTCAGTAGTTCCTGATAGCGCCCGACGTTTTGGTCGGGCCATTGTCATGCCCAACCTGAAACCACCCGTAACGACTGTGGACCTTGCCGCCGCTTATCGTGACAGGATTGTTGCTGCACAAAAGCCAACATCGGAATTTCAACCCCTCATGACCCTTTATCTCACCGATAACACTACAGTGAGTGAAATCGAAAAAGCCAAAAGTAGCGGCTTTGTACAGGCAGTGAAATACTATCCGGCGGGAGCGACCACCCACTCGGAAAACGGTGTCACGGATCTCAAACGCGTATACAATGTGCTGGAAGCCATGGAAAAAATGGATATTCCCCTGCTCCTGCATGGAGAAGTGACCGATCCGGATATTGATATTTTTGATCGGGAAGCAGTATTCATAGAACGTCATCTGCTACCCTTGACTCGCAATTTTCCGGGTCTGCGCATGGTTCTCGAACACATCACCACCCGCAGCGCCACCCAATTTGTGGCCGATGCAGGAAAGCAGATAGCGGCCACCATCACCGCTCATCACCTGCTCCTCAACCGCAATGCCCTGTTTGTCGGTGGGGTGCGTCCTCACCATTACTGTCTGCCGATTCTCAAACGGGAAACTCATCGCCAGGCACTGATTCAAGCTGCTACCAGTGGTAATCCCAAATATTTTCTCGGCACGGACAGCGCCCCCCACCCACGTCAGGACAAAGAGTCGGCCTGCGGCTGTGCCGGCATTTACACCGCTCATGCAGCCATTGAACTGTATGCAGAAATTTTTGAAACCGCAGATGCTCTGGATCGGCTGGAAGCCTTTGCCAGTTTTCATGGACCGGATTTCTACCAGCTTCCTCGTAATCAGGAGCACATTACTCTGGAAAAACGGAGTTGGACGGTTCCCGAAAGCTATCCCTGTGGCGTGGACACATTAATTCCTCTCCGGGCCGGAGAGGAAATATCGTGGAAACTGAGAGAATAACTAACGGAATCATAGGTATTCATCTCGTCCTGTATTATTGACTAAAACTAGCTTTTGTTATGCGAAGGATAGTCGGTATATCCTTTTGGCCCAGAAGAATAAAAAGTGGATTGGTCCGGAGCATTCAGGGAATAGCCTGCACTAATCCTACCTGGCAAATCTGGATTTGCCAGGAAAGCCGTGCCAAAAGCAATGGCGTCAACCATACCAGAAGCTAAAGCTTCTTTGGCTTCTTCAGGCGAGTAACCCATGTTGGCAATCAGAGCTCCACGGTAATGTTTCCGTGCCGGAGACAAAATATCGCCTGATTGTTGGCCGTAAAAGTCTCCGCGCATTAAATGTAGATAAGCCAACCCGAAATCATTCAAGCGATCAGCGAGCCAGGTCAGCAAGGCCATAGGATGACTATCGCGCATATCGTTGAAGCTATTGAGGGGAGATAAACGCACACCCACGCGGTCGGCACCAATGGCATGAGAAACAGCCGTCAATGTTTCGAAGAGCAGTCGCGCACGGTTTTCCATACTACCACCATATATACCAGACCGAATATTGCTTCCGTCGCGCAGAAATTCATCCAGTAAATATCCGTTTGCCGCATGTACTTCCACCATATCAAATCCGGCGGTACGGGCATTCAGGGCAGCCTGTGCAAACCCTTGGACAATAGAGGGTATTTCATCATCATTTAAGGCTCTCGGTTCAGTATAATTTTGCTTTCCATTAGGGGTATGAACCTCTTCACCTTTAATGGCAATAGCGCTGGGAGCTACAGGAACAGCCCCATCATTCAAACCTGGATGACACGCCCTACCACCATGCCAAATTTGCAAGGCAATTTTACCTCCAGCCGAATGCACGGCATCAGTCACTAAGCGCCAACCCTCAATCTGTGCGGCTGAATAAATACCCGGCTCATGCCAAAAGGCGGAATTACCAGGCAAAATCATAGTTGCCTCAGCAATGATCAACCCCGCACTGGCTCTTTGTGCGTAGTATTCTGCCATAAGCGGCGTTGGTACATGCGCTCCCTCTGCGCGGCAGCGCGTCAAAGGTGCCATAAAAATGCGATTAGCGGTGTCGATGCTGCCCAGTTGCAATGGTGAGAACAAGTCGACCATGGATTCTCCTTGTCAGTATCTGCTTAGAGTCTTAAACACCACAATAATACCGACTAGTTGGTCTGTTTACAAGCATCCATATTTTTGCCAGATACACCATACTCACATAACTTCAAAGCAATCGCTGGCTAAACAAGTTGTGGATCAATTAGCTACCAATCCTCTGTTCAAGAATGATGGCTCGGGGAAAGATGTCGACAAAAACAACAACTGCGAGGCCAAAAATTGCTGCAAAGCCTCCCTACAACCTGCCACGTTCATTCGAATAACTTGATCATCTGGTTTGTGACGGTTGATCTTGTTATCATGCAAACACTGTTGATCAGACTGTCGCCGCTGTAAACAGCGTACTATGAGATGATCAGCCTGCAGCTTGCCCAGGTGGCGAAATCGGTAGACGCAAGGGACTTAAAATCCCTCGGTTTATACCGTGCCGGTTCGAGTCCGGCCCTGGGCACCATTCTGTAACATTAAGGATACCCTTCATGTCGATTGACTCCATAAACCCTTCCGCTGCGGCCCCTTTGAGTAACGTGATTGATGTGCGCGGAATGACATATACTGAAGCACAACCCGTTGTTTATGCAGCCAGCATTCGTCTGTCCGTCGGGCAAAAAATACAGGTGCTCACAGATTCAGATCCTGCCGCCATGATGCGTGCCGTAGCTTTTCAACTACGGGATGCCATCTCCTGGCACATGGAAAGCGATGGCAAACTATGGCAAGTCGAAATTCAACCCCGAGCCGAGGCAGAAGCCAAAGATGTGGTTGATCTGTTAACTTGGGACCATTATCGCCTGGATCATAAGTTTGCTCAGGTTCTTGCTGCAGCCAACGAAAACAGAATTGCTGAGGCTGAGAGTATTTTCAAGGATTACTGGATTGGTCTCCGTCGTCATGTTCATCTGGAAAACAATCTGCTGGGTCCGGTTCTTGGGGGGGGCGAAGAGCAAGGACCCTTGGCAGATATGCTTTTTGAACATGACAGTATTATCGTTCAATCGCGTCTGGTCGAAGAAACCTTTGACGAAAAAGACTATGGGATGTTGCCGGCCATATGCGCCATGCTTTCCGGTTCACTCGCGAAGCACGAAAATCGCGAAGAAAATACTTTGTTTCCTATTTGGCAGACTGCAGATAATAGTGATCGTGGCCGTGCCACTGAACATCTTGCCAGAGCAAAAGAACTCCTATCGGGTTCAGAAGATAGCCAGGTACTGAAGGTTTTTTCCTGAACAACCTGGAGAACTAGCGGTATGCTCCCATCCGGCGTTGGGCACGCACCATATACCAGCGCCCAAGAATAATGAGCATCAATACTCCGGCGGTAATCAGGAAAGCTGCGGCAAATGCCAGCATATGTGATTCTGCAAAGGGCTCGTTGATGAATGTCCAGATGACATAAGTCAAATAGCCGATTGGCTCTTTGGTTAGATTTCCGGTCCACATATAGTTAGACCAGCCAGCCGTGTATAAAAGGGGTGCAGTTTCGCCCATGGATAAGGCCACCGCGTAAAAAAGTCCGGTCATAATCGCCGGTGCGGCACCGGGTAGCAATATTTTGAAAACAATCCGCCCCTCCCCTGCCCCTAATCCATATCCTGCTTCACGAACAGATAACGGGATGTTACTCAACGCCAATTCTGTGGAACGGGCAATGTAGGGAAGGAGCATGACAGTTAGGGTGATGATTCCTGCAGCCACTGAAAATTGCCAGCCCAAATAAATAACCATCGTAATATAACCGACATAACCCAACACTATGGAGGGTACACCGACCAAAACATCCGAGAGAAAGCGCAATAACTTGCCGGCATTCCCATGACCATGTTCGCTCAAATAAATGCCTGCAGATATACCGATGGGCGCAGCTAACAGCAAACTGCCAAGAGAAATGATAATAGAACCTTCAATGGCATTTTTTAGACCACCACCAATACCATTGGTAATATCTGTCAGCAATTTAATATTGAGTGCTGGCCAGGCATGTATGAGCACATCAACAATGATGGAAAGAAACATGGCTGCCAGAAAGATAAAGGACCCTATGACCATGACTGTCGCAAAAACAGTCATGAGTCTGCGCCATAAGGAAACTTTAAATTTTTTGGGTGTACTCATTTTCGGTATTACCTGTTCTTCCAACACATTGATAGCCATTAGCGTACCTTTGCCATCCACAACATCATTCTGGCAGCTATATTGACAACCACCGTAATCAGCAATAACACCAGGGCTATTTCAGATAATGCCTCAACAGCCATATTGGTCGGGTCTTGCAGTGCACTATCCAGCTGCGAGGCAATAAATGCCGCCATAGTCGAAATGGGCGCATAAATATTGCTGGGTAAGTAGTTCAAGGCATTACCACTGACCATCAATACCGCCATGGTTTCACCCAATGCCCGCCCCAATGCCAAAATCCCTACGCCGATCAAGACGGTTCTTAGCTTGGGCAAAACAATATGCCAAAAAACTTCAAGGCGATTCAAGCCAAGGCTCAAACCAGCCTCTTTCAAGGCTGGCTCAGTCATCTGAATTGATTCGCGTAACGTCGCTGAAATCAGGGGAATAATCATTACTGCCAAGACAAAAGCAGAGGTTAATAGCCCATAACCGCTTCCCGCCTCGCCATTCAGGAAAGGAACAAAAGAAAAAGTGTTTACCAAAAAAGGGAAAATGGTGTGTCCAAACAGCGGAACCAGTAAAGCATATCCCCACAGTCCATACACCACACTGGGAATGGCTGCGAGCAGATCGACAAATAAGGATAAGGGCCCTGCCCAGGTTTTACGAATGCCTTCACTGAGAAAATAGGCTGCACCAATGGCAATAGGCATGGCAATAAGCATCGCCAGTACCGAACTGACAATCGTCCCGACGACCAGAAACCAGATGCCATACTTGGCACCAGGCATAACTTGATGCCCGTTTACTGAAACCGGATTACCATAAAGATTCCCAAGATTCCAGTCATTTGTCCATAAAAAATGAAATTGATTATACTGAATAGCCGGCCATGAATAAACGGCCAAAAAAATTATCAGAAGAAGTAATGAAATCGGCAAAAAACTTGCAGTA
Source organism: Acidithiobacillus concretivorus (assembly GCF_018853445.1). Classification (GTDB taxonomy): domain Bacteria; phylum Pseudomonadota; class Gammaproteobacteria; order Acidithiobacillales; family Acidithiobacillaceae; genus Acidithiobacillus; species Acidithiobacillus concretivorus. The sequence goes on along the minus strand of NZ_JABELD010000023.1, from coordinate 35,842 downwards.
GCCACCAATGCCGTTCTGAATACAGGAATTTTCATTACAATGATTCCACTTCCCAATGTAAGTTAAAGTTTCGTAAACAGTAATAAATAAATAATACTGGTGCCAGGTTATTAACCCGGCACCATTCAGATCTTAGTGGATTTCTGCGATCTGTTTACGTGACAGTTCAGCTGCGCTGTCGGGTAGCGGTACAAAGTTTACCGCAGTGATGAAGTGTGGCGCATTACCACCCTTAGGATCAATGGCCCAGTTCAAGAATTTCTTCATGGCTGCAGCCACTTCCGGCTTGGCCTGAGTCTTACTGACGATGGCATATTCATAATTGATAATGGGGTAGGACTTGGCGCCAGGTGCGAATACCAGACTGATGCGTTCATCAGCAGGGGTCTTGCTGACCATTTCACCAGCTGCGGCCTTGGCATTTTCCACTGTAGGCAATACGAAATTACCTGCACGGTTTTTCAGCATGGCCAGACCCAATTTGGCTTCTTCAACCGGTTTCTTCCAGCTGATGCCGATATATGCCACACCATAAGGGGTGGTTTTCAGTGCCTGGACCATACCCGGATTGCCTTCAGCGCCAATACCACCCGGAACTGCGGGCCAGCTCACCGTCGTACTGTAGCCAACGCTTTTGCTCCATTCTGGAGTGGTGTCAGACAGATAAGTGGTAAAAATAAAAGTGTCGCCGGATCCGTCAGTACGATGGATAGGGACAATCTTGTGGTTGGGCAGTTTCACGCCAGGATTCAACTTGGCAATGGCCGCATCGTCCCAATTGGTAATTTTGCCGGAATAAATACCTGCAAGCACAGGACCAGACAACTTCAGATGCTTGTTGTTCAGGCCAGGCAGGTTGTAATTGATCATCTGGATGGAGATGGCCAAAGGAATGTTGAGGATGTTCTGATGCATTTTGATCTGGGCATCACTCATGTAGGCGTCGGAAGCACCAATCTGGGCAACACCGGAAATGGCTTCAGCAATACCCGTACCACTTCCCGTACCCTGAGTGGTTATCTGCACGCCGGGATTCATTTTGGTGTACACAGGTACCCACAAATTGAAAAGCGGATACAACAGAGTCGAACCGGTTTCCAACAAGGAAATCGTGGCGGCACTGGCAGGCATGGCATACATACCAGCAAGACCCAATGCAGAAACCATGACGGCACCCTTTACACTGCGAGAAAGCTCTTTCTTCAAACGATACAGCATAACACCTCCAAAGATGGCGAATACGTTGATTTACGGCTTATTCCCAAACACACACCGTACGCCATCAATGCCTAGCGAGCAGTCATGGCGCGACGTAGGTAGCAATCTAGCACAGTTATATGACAGTTTGATGACAAACCTTCTGTTGCAAATAGAGCCCGACCAGAAGGTCGGGCTCTTCAAAGTGATAAAGGTTTTTATCGTCGATTACCAGGTCAGAATCCGGCCTGCCGCAGCCAATGAAGGCAGCGCTGCACTGGGATTCATCATGGGAATGGGTTTGGCCAGATCATCTTTGGTCATACCATTCAATTCCAGAGACTGCAGGCAGCCAATAATCTGAACTTCGTTATCTTCGGCCAGCTTCATGAAGTCGGCGACACTTTTGCCGCCTTCCATCGGAAATATACTTTCTGCCTTACCTTTGGCAAGCAACTCCGTGGCCGGTCCGGTGAAATACATGACCACTTTTTGCTCGGCGGCAGCGGCAGTGGCAGCCAGGAAAAAAGCGGAAGGAAGACGCTTGGGATTTTCAGCGCCAGTAATAAGAATGATAACAAGATCCGCTGCTTCGGACATCTAACACCTCCTGATTGAACGTGTGAAGTGACATATCAATTATACACCAATTTGGGCTGCCGACTAAAACGGTCAATATTGTACCTTGGGATCAGCAGCAACAGCGCGCATCATTTCCGGCAGTGCATACCACTGAAGTTCACCTTCCAACTCATCAACAGCTTTCAGACGAATACCCATCACGCTGGCTTTTTTGACGGGGACACTGACTCGGGTGAGTCGCGTCGTCCAAATTCCAAGATGAGGTTGATGACCCACCACAATCAGCGTTTCAGGCTGACTGGTCAGGCTCTGCCAATCCCGACTGAGCGTGTTCAGGTCTCCGGCTGGAATAGATTCGTGATAGCGTTCTACTTCTACATCAAAGGCTTGGGAAATATAAGCGGCTGTCTCACGGGTACGGAGTAAGGGGCTACTCCACACTAGAACCGAACCTTGAATACAATGGCGTAAGCCCCGGGCGACAGCGGCGGCTGTTTCATGTCCATAGCGGGTGAGTTGCCGCTCAAAATCAGAGCCGGAAACCGTTTCGTCTTCTGCTTCAGCGTGGCGTACGAGTAAAAGGTTCACGTTTTTGCACCTCCTGCCCAAACCAGATGACGGTGATTGCACGGGGTAACACCCGGGCAAGAATCGTGATCACGGCGATCCCGATCAAAGCGGTCATCCATTCGTCCACGCGGGTTTTAGTATCGGGACCCGAACCGATGAAAATCTCCAGCCCAGATAAAACAGCCCCCAAAAAAATGGTCACCGGACGCCAGCCATATGGACCAAGTACCGGATAAAAACGCGCCAAGGCACCCAATGTTACAATGGCCCAGAGTGCATACTCCCCGGCACGAATCCATAAACCCTGGGGACTGACAGGGAGCATCGCCCCACTCCACAAAATACCGAGATAAATCAGGAGAGCGATAATGGCCCAGCGCCACCACCCGGACAGACTGCCTTTCATCTAATGTTTGCCTCTTTGTGGATCATAGGGATTTTCACCCTGGCGAAATAACAGACGTAAGGGAATGGAATCCAGGCGTAAAGCTTTCCGGAAGGCGCTTTCCAGATAACGCTTGTAGCTTCCAGGCAAGCGCGTTAATTGATTTCCGTGAAAAACCAGAGTAACGGGATTTTCACCACCCTGATGACAATAACGTAACTTGATCCGGCGTCCGCCGACCATGGGTGGCTGATGGGTTTCAATAATCTCGCCCAAAGCCCGGTTCAGCTCTCCCGTTGAAAAATGTTTGCGGGAATCCTGCCAGAGGCGATCAATACTTTTGTATAAATCGCCAACCCCAGTGCCATGCAAGGCGGAAATGGTGTAAACCGGCGCATACTGAATAAAACTCAAACGGCGCTCAAGCTCTTGTTTGACCGCCTTACGCTCGTGAGGACTCATCCCGTCCCATTTGTTAATCACGACGACAATCGGGCGCCCCAACTCGACAGCGACCCCCACCAGATGAGAATCCTGTTCGGCAATACCGACCCTTGCATCGAGCACCAGCAACACGACATCGGCTTCCCGTAAGGCGCCCAATGTTTTCAGAACACTGAGCTTTTCAAGGCCCTCGCCGACTCTGGCACGCCGCCGCATGCCAGCAGTATCAATCATGACATAGGGCTTGCCATCGCGTTCATAGGGAATGCGGATGCTGTCCCGGGTAGTCCCAGGCTCATCAAATACCAACACTCTTTTTTCGCCAAGCATGGCGTTTACCAGGGTCGATTTTCCTACATTGGGACGGCCGAGCATGGCTATGCGGGGGCCTTTTCCGACATCCTGCTGCGCAATTTCCTCACTGGGCAGATCCGAGAAAACGGCTTCCAGCAGGGTTTCAACCCCATGTCCATGGGCGGCAGAAATCGTGTAGGGCATACCCAGACCCAGGCGATGGAATTCCGGGAGTTCGCTGACGGCTCCTTTGGCATCCATCTTGTTTACCACCAGGTAAATCGGTTTGCCACCACGGCGCAATTCCATGGCAATTTCTTCATCCTGGGCAGACAGACCTTCTTTGGCATCCACCAGAAAACAGATGGCATCGGCTTCCTGAATAGCCAGCCTGGTCTGAATGGCCATAGCCGCAACCAAACCCTCGCGTTCTTCGGGTTCAAAGCCGCCCGTATCAATGACCAGATACTGACGCCCTTCAAATTGAGCGGTTCCATAGTGACGATCACGCGTCAGCCCAGGAAAATCGGCAACCAGGGCCTCACGCGTACGGGTGAGGCGATTAAAAAAAGTGGATTTACCGACATTAGGTCGCCCCACCAGGGCAATAACTGCAGTCATGATACAGCCTTAGCGCTTTTCGAGCTTGATCCGATACAAAGTGCCCGCATCACTGAGAGCAAGAATCTGGTTATTATCCAGACATACGGGACTACTTTGAATACCGCTGGAGGAAAGGCGTGTCTGACCAATCCGATGCCCGGATTCGGGATTGAAGGCGTAGAGATAGCCACCATTATCCGTTGCCAGCAAATCATTTCCACAACTACTCAGACCGGTCATGGCATGACCTTTAAGTTTGGCATTTTTCCACAGGATACTGCCAGAACCAGGATCTATCTCCGAAATTACTCCGTCTGAATCGGCCACATATAAATGTCCCTTGAACCAGACTGGAGTCAAATACACCGACATGGGGACACTCCAGTTCTGGGTGCCGCCCTGCTCGGTATAGGCAGCCAGATTACCCTGATAGGCGGCCGCAAAAACCTGATCGTCAGCAACTATCGGACGCGCTGCCACATCCACCATCCGCGCAAGCTCGTTGCTGCCATGGGCAATAGCTACACGGGCATGCCACAACTCAGCACCGGTGGAAAGGCTTAATGCCGTCAGAGTTCCATCGGCAAAGCCGGCATAGACCACACCATTATGTACAGTCGGGGTAGAAACCGCGCGCAAAATGAGGGAGGGCTGGTTCATGGAGAATGTCCACTGAATTTTGCCGTCCTTGGGATTTAGCGCCCAAAGATGACCATTTACGGTTTGCATCAGTAGATGATCGTCGGCATAGACCACCGGCGTCAGCACTTCGGAGCTGAGTTGTACCGACCAGAGTTTATGACCATTTTTAGCATCAAAGGCAAATACCTTGCCGGCATTGGTGCCCGCATAGACGACACCATGGGCGATGGTGGCACCGCGCGCACTTTTGTCATCCAGACTGCGCATCCATTGCTGACTGCCCGATTCATTCATGCTAACCAGATGCCCGGAAGCATTAGCCACCACAATCTGATGCGCAGAGTGAGCAATTTCTGTTCCCTGGTAGGGGTTGACAGGCCATAGTCCATAAAGCCGAGCCTGCCATTGCGTCGAAAAAGAAACTTTATTCTGACCTTTACTGATAGGTGGAGGCGTTTTGGGACTGGGTGAAGACTTAAACCAGGACATGATGCCGCAGCCATTCAGCAGGGCAGCAACTATTCCCAGAGCGGCTAAACGCCATATGCTTTTGAAAAAATCATTCCGCATCACGGCGCAACTCCAATATTGGCGATTTTCATTTGCAGATAAGTGCGATAAGGATCAGCCGCTGGTAAGGCTGCCATGGCCGATTGGTAGGCTTTTTCTGCCTGGCTGATCTGATTCAAAGAAGCATAAGCATCCCCTTTGATTTCATCGGCTACAGTAACATAAGCAGGCTGTGGGTTTTGCAGTATATCCAGAGCCTTATGTGCCTGATGTTGATCCACATACAAGCGGGCCAGATTCAAGCGAGCCAGGCTGTGCATGCCACGCGGTGCGTTGGGATTGCCTATCACGGCCTTGAGCGATTTTTCTGCGGCAGGAACCTGTTTGCTCTCCATATCCATACGTGCCAGAAAAAATTGCGCCATGGTTGCATAAGGGGTATGCGCGTACTGATGAATCAGCGTGTCGGCGCTAGCACGAGCAGTGCTGGTCTGCCCCTGAACCATGGTATCTACCAGCTCACTATATAGTACAGCCGCTTTTTCGGTTTGATGACGTTGATATTTCTCGTAGCCAAAAAACCCCATGGCGGCAAATAGAATCACGAGAATACCCACAATCAGGGTAATACGATGGCGGGAGAGAAATGCGGAAAGTTCTTGACCGGTCACTTTGATCTTCTGGCAGTGGCAAAATTTTGCCCAGTATGGGGTGCATGCTTGGGGAAATCAACGCCGAGGCTTTGCAGACCAGTAAGCACGGCCTCCAGACTACCTTCCCAACGCCTTTCCCCGCCCTGTTCCTTGATGAATGCCGGTTCACCTTGCAATTGCCCCAACCCGATGATTAGCTGGAACTGCGCCTGGGAACGTTCTGCCTGCTTCAGCAGAGCCTTGAAACCTGCAGGACCACCACTGACCACACTAACACCCAGATCGCGGAGCGCTTCAGCAAGTTGCCAGGCAGAGGCAAGACTATCTTCCTCCATAGCTCCAATGAAAAGAACGGGTTTGCTAGCGCTGGCCTGGTTCCCCTGAATTTCCTGCAAGGCAAGTAAGCGTTCTAACCCTACAGCGAAGCCAATGGCGGGAGTATCCTGACCACCCAGCTGGGCAACCAGTCCATCATAACGACCTCCGGCCAGCACGGTTCCCTGAGCACCCAAGGCATCCGTGACCCACTCGAAAACCGTCCGGTTATAGTAATCCAGCCCGCGTACCAGGCTGTGATTTAATTGATAGGGAATATCAAGAGCCGTCAGCAGTTTTTGCAGACTGGCAAAATGCTGGGCCGATTCGGTATCGAGATGATCTACCAGATGGGGCGCGCTGCTGGCAATCTGCTGACAGCCCGGCACTTTACAGTCCAGAATCCGTAATGGATTGTGCTCCATACGGGTCTGACAATCAGCACATAAGACTTCCTGTTGCGGTCGCAAATAGTCCAGAAGTCGCTCACGATAAGCCGCTCGCGCCTCCGGACTGCCCAATGAGTTGATTTGTAAAGAAGCCTGCACTCCGGCCTGCTTCAGAATACGCGCAGACAGGGCGATAATTTCGGCATCTGTACCGGCTCCGGCCTGCCCGAAAACCTCAACGCCCAGTTGGTGAAATTGCCGATAGCGGCCTTTCTGGGGACGTTCATGGCGAAACATGGGGCCCATGTAGTAATAACGTGGAGTCTGCCCACGCATGGTCTGATTCTGGATCGCTGCACGCACACAACCGGCGGTCCCTTCCGGACGCAGAGTAAGGCTATCACCATTACGATCGGCAAAGGTGTACATTTCTTTCTGGACAATATCGGTGACGTCACCAATAGCGCGGGCGAACAGTTCGGTCGATTCCAGCAGCGGGAGACGGACTTCGCCGTAATCATACAGTTGGAGCAACCCACGCAAATCTCTTTCCAGGGCCTGCCAGGCTGCTGCTTCAGCAGGGAAAATATCGTTCATTCCCCGCACTGCCTGTAATCCCTTAACAGCCATACGAATAACTCACTTTCCCCAAACGAACCATTACCAAACGCTCAGGCATCATTACGGGCTGCCTGACGCTCCGCAATTTCGGCACGAATCCGTTTTTCCAGCACATCGACTATATTCACATTTTCTACCCGGTCTACCTGCTTGCCGCGATAATAGAGAATGCTGCGCTTGTCTCCGCCCGCCAGACCAATGTCTGCTTCCTTGGCTTCGCCAATACCATTAACCACGCAGCCAATCACCGACACATCCATGGGCTCAAGAATATCTTCAAGCCGCGCTTCCAGGGCATTGATGGTGTTGATGACATCAAACTCCTGCCGGGAGCAGGAAGGACAGGCAATCAGGTTAATACCCTTCTGCCGCAGGTGCAGGCTCTTGAGAATATCAAAGCCAACCCGAATTTCTTCGACGGGATCAGCGGCCAGGGAAATACGGATGGTATCGCCAATCCCATCGCGCAGCAGCAAACCCAGACCAATGGCAGATTTGACCGTACCCGAACGCAGACCACCCGCCTCGGTAATGCCGAGATGCAGGGGATAATCCACTTTTTCCGAAAGCAGTCGGTATGCCCCTACTGCGAGAAAAACGTCGGAGGCTTTCACACTGATTTTAACGTCGTGGAAATTCAGCTCATCGAGAATACTCACATGCCGCAAGGCAGACTCTACCAAGGCTTCGGGCGTGGGTTCGCCATATTTTTCCTGAATATCTTTTTCCAGGGAGCCGGCATTCACCCCGATACGAATCGGAATGCCTTTATCCTTGGCCATTTCCACGACCAAACGGGTTTTGTCCAGTGAACCGATATTACCGGGATTAATACGCAGACCATCAACACCATCAGCCATGACCTGCAGAGCGATGCGATGATCAAAATGAATATCGGCGACCAGAGGTGTTTCCACCTGCGCGCGAATGGCCTTGAAAGCCTCAGCAGCATCCATACTGGGTACAGAAACCCGAACAATGTCTGCTCCCACCGCTTCCAGACGGCGAATTTGCGCCACAGTGGCTGCTACGTCCCGGGTTTCGGTATTGGTCATGCTTTGCACGCTGATCGGTGCATCTCCACCGATGGCGACTTTTCCAACGTGAATTTGCCGGGTTTTACGACGCTGAATAGGAGATTCATGGTGCATGGGATGCCTCGCTAGTAACAGGTGCGCTTACGGACAGCGCTGCGGAAGTGATTGGGGCAACAACGTCGGGTTGTGCACTATGGTTTAGCACAGCACGCTGGCGGTTAACAGGTCTGTGAATATCTGTCGAACTGTGTACTGGCACGGTAATCGCTGAAACTGCTGCAGATTGCGTGCTTGCGGTGGGGGCGGTTCCCAGTTGCAGACGGGCCACGCCCATGGTGTTCACAGGAAGCGCAATGGCTTTACCATGATAATGAATGGTCACGCCCTGGGCATTGCCAACCAGAACCTGATAAGGAGGAGTTCCTGAGTTCACTTTAAGCAGATCACCCGGACGACCAAGGACCGACAACAAGGTTTTACCGGCAGCGTCCCTGACCTGCACCCAGCAGTTGGCATGAAACTGGAAAGCGATTCCCGCAGTCTTGTTGCTGCTCACCGCAGAGTTGGTCGGGACCGATTGCGTTGTGGCCGTCACCGAACTGGAGCTGCCCACCGCCTGACTGCGCGTAGCTACGACCACACTTTGAACAGCAGCTGTGGGCGCCGTATTGGAAATTGCCGGTTCAGCCAGGGTCGCTGGCGTGGAGGAAACGCTGTGGCTGTTATTTTCAGGTGGTACCGTAGAAGTGTTCTCGCTCCGTCCCCAGAACCACCAGACAGCCACTATCACGGCAACTAATATCACGAAAGAAATCAGCAGGGTGCGTTTGCTGTAGTCCAGCAAGGGACTTTCGCCATCAGGAAGCAATTGGCGCGTCGGAGAAACTCCCGACCCCGCGTTGGCGGCGTCATAATTACGCAGTAAAGGTTCCGGATCGAGATCCAGAATGCGTGCATAATTCTTGAGGAATCCACGCGCAAAAGTGGCTCCGGGAAGCACGGCATAATTCCCTTCTTCGAGTCCTTGCACCTGAATTTCGGTAATATGTAAGCGCTCCGCTACCTGCTGTAGAGTCCAGCCACGTGCTTCACGGGCATTTCGCAAATCCGGATTGCTGGAGTTTTCATCCATGGAGTCCATCTCTTAATCAGCCATGTTGCAGCAACAATTGTTGCGCTTTTTTTCCCGCATCGGAATACGGTGCTGCATTGACGCAGCGCTGCCACAGTGCCGCCGCTTGTGCCGGGCGTCCTTGCTGGGCCGCAATCTGTCCAGCTAAAAGTAATGCGCTGGCGTTGTCTGGCTCCTGAGCAAGAACCACCTGTAAATGTCCATAAGCAGCTTGGACATTACCTTCTTTAAAATCCATTTCGGCCAGTATTTGCAAGGCTGGTGGGTAGTTGGGAAGAAGATAGAGAGCACGATTTAGGGCATTACGCGCGGCCACCGGATCTTTGAGGCCGGCATAGGCCTGAGCCAAATTGGTCCAGGCAAATTGTGGCGTGCTGTATAAAGGATCGGCAGTCGCTTGTTTGAGTTGCACAATGGCCTGCTGGTAGTCACCCGTGTTAACCAAAAATGCACCATAATTATTACGGTATTGTGGATTTTTGGCGTCCAGTGACAGGGCCTGTTCAAAAGCCTGGCGCGCCAAAGTTTTCTGACCTAGCTGCTCATAGGCCAGACCCATCACATTATAGGCATCTGCATAGCTGTCATCCGCCTGATTGGCCATTTGCAGTTCACGAATAGCTTGTCGGGGATGTCCATCCTGCAAATAAGCCGTGCCCAGTGAGGTATAAATACCTGCCTTGGCTTTACCATCATCGGCAGGAGCCTGAAGACTCTGGTCAGCAGCACGGGTTTTGTGTTCATGAGCAATAAAGGCAGCCATTTGTTGATCTGAAGTCATGGGCGTACTTTTACTGCCAAATAGCCCGCAACCACTCAATGCCGACACGACAAGCAAGCCAGGAATCCAGATTATTTTATGGAAGCGCATTCCATCCGTTTTCATGCCTGAACCCTCAAAGGAATACTGCGTCGACCATCGCGCACCTGTCCCGCCAACTGTCCACAGGCAGCGGCTATGTCATCGCCACGCGGGCGACGGGTGACGGTCATCACATCGCCGCGCAGGATAATATCCCGAAAGGCATCAATGCGTTTTTGCGACGAACGCTTATAATCAGAACCCGGAAAACTGTTAAACGGTATGAGATTCACCATGGCTGGAATACCCGACAATATGCGCAACAAGGCCCGGGCATCGGCATCGCTATCATTGACACCATCCAGCATAACATATTCAAAAGTAATGCGGCGACGCGGGAGCAGCGGATAGCGACGACAGGCATCAAGCAATTCAGCCAGAGGGTAATGACGATTGACCGGTACCAACACATCACGGACTTCGTCCCGGCTGGCATGTAAACTGATTGCCAGATTGACTGGACTCTCCGCACCCAGCCGATCAAGCCCCGGAACCACACCAGCGGTGCTGACCGTGATGCGCTTGGGCCCAAAACCATAGGCGAAATCGTCGCGCAACAAATCCAGTGCCGGCAAGACCTGGCGTAAATTCAGCAGCGGTTCGCCCATACCCATAAAGACAATATTGGTAATGGCATCCAGGCCCTGCAGTTGCCGGGCCGTCCTGATCTGGGCAATAATTTCGTGGGTATCGAGGTTACGGTTGAGCCCCTGAGCGCCCGTCGCACAAAAGCTGCAAGCCAGCGAACAGCCTACCTGCGAGGAGACACAGAGGGTTCCCCGATCTTCCTCAGGAATAAAAACCGTTTCAATCGCGTTTCCGTCAGGCAAACCCAACAACCACTTTCGGGTACCGTCAGCAGCCAGTTGGTCGGCAAGAATTTCGGGCTCCGCATATTGGGTTTCTTCACTCAGACGCGCACGTAAGGCCTTGCTGATGTTACTCATTTCCGCAAAGTCTGTGATCTGCCGGCCATGAATCCATTGCAGAATCTGCTTGGCCCGAAAGGGAGATTCTCCCCAATCAGCCAATAAAAGCTCAAGGGACTGGCGATTCAGCCCCAGAAGGTGCGGCTTTTGAGCCGGCATCACAGCACAAGCCTCGGCACTCATTTAGCGCGAAAAAATCTCCCGTTGACTAAAGAAATAACTGATTTCCCAGGCAGCCGTTTCGGCACTGTCCGAACCATGGACGGCGTTGGCATCAATGCTGTCAGCGAAATCCGCACGAATAGTTCCAGGCGCAGCATCTTTGGGGTTGGTCGCACCCATGAGATCACGGTTTTTCAGGATCGCGCCCTCGCCTTCAAGTGCACTGACCAGCACCGGGCCGCTGCTCATGAAAGCACAGAGTTCACCGTAAAAGGGGCGGGCCTTGTGAACTGCATAAAAACCACCCGCATCTTCCTGGCTGAGATGCAACATTTTACTGGCTACCACCCGAAGACCCGCTGCTTCAAAACGGCCCAGAATGGCACCTACTGCATTTTTCTGGACGGCATCGGGTTTAATAATGGACAAAGTGCGCTCAACAGCCATAAGTTCCTCAATAGGGATAGATTAAAAGTCGCCATAGGCTAGCATTACACCGGTTTACTGGCAATCGAAAGTCCGGTTTCAGATATTCTTACCCATGACGTTCGGTTCCCGTAAAAGCCTGGCGTTATGAGTGCTTTCGCTCAATGACTACGGAACAAAGCATCCCGGCAGCAAGCGGGAAGTCCTTGGGTTTTCTTAAAATCTTGATGTGCACAGGAATGCGGGCAGGTAGTCGCACCCAGTTAAAGCTTGCCCGGACATTGGCCACGAGACGTGCCCCGGTGTGGCTTTCGCGATCAGTAATAGCCGGCGCGATACTCTCCACCAAGCCCGGAAAAGTATGGGCAGAACCCAGCAGGCGCAGATGGGCATGATCTCCCACATGCACCCCCTGAAGCCGGGTTTGTTCAAAATAACCGTCAATCCAATAGCTGCCCGTCTCCACCAAAGCCAGAAGGGGCTTACCGGTTGCTGCGTAATCGCCCACACGCAGACGTAGATGAGAAACAATACCCGCCACTGGAGCCCGCACCTGGGTATGGGCAAGATCATACTGCGCAAGACCAACGCGTGCACGAGCAGCATCCGCTTGCGCCCGGGCTACCCGCACTTGCAGCAGAGCATCGGAGCGAGCCTCAGCCGAGACCACGTCGTCAGGCAAATGCGCCCGGCGTGCAGCCTGCTCCTGCCGCAACGCCAATTGCGCAGTGGCATTCGCCAGTGCGGCCCGCGCATTGACGAGAGCCAGACGATAGCGCTGCGGATCAATACGGAATAATACCATTCCGGCTGCTACTTTTTGATTATCCTTGACATACACATCAATCACTCGACCGCCGACGTCGGCGTTGATTTGGGCAATTTGCGCCTGCACCACCGCATCTCTTGTCCAGGGCTGATCCATGTAGGCCTGCCAAAGCCGCCAACCCAGCCAGGCCGCGAGGAGCACGACCAGGATGGTAACCAAAACCCGCAATACACGTGCAATCATTGATAAACCTCAAGACCCAGCAGTGCAAAAACGCAAATAAACAGGGCCAGACGAAACAGTGCCGGATGCCATACCCATTGATCCAGATCCCAACGTCCGGTCCATTTGTCCACGATCAGATACAAAATGACGCTCAGCCCAAAAATGGGCAAAAGCGTAGGCAGCACAGCACCAAAAAGGACTATTTCAACGGGCATGCTCAGCCTCGCTGGCTACCGAGAAACGCCGGGAAACGCTGGCAATGACATGAACATAAACACGAAACAGGGCATCAGGCGGCAAAATAGGATGTAAAGCCATATCGACGGTTTCTATTGGTAAGTGAGCCGCAGCGTCCATCACCGCGCATAGACTTTTTTCATAATTTGCCGACATGGGTACCTCATATTTTTCGGGAAACGCTTCAAGTAGGGGAGTAACATATTGCGCTTCATAGCGTTGCAAAGGTTGCTCGCCTTCCATTTCTGCTTGTGCATGCAGCAAAATGCGCAACTGCAGGATGCCTTCAGCGAGCTCATTAAGACGCATTACCTCACGCAGAATTTTCAGGTCACCAGCCTGCTGAGGGGACAAATCTGCGGCCAATAAACGCAAATATTCACGACTTTCTGCTTCAAACTGGTTGCGTAAATTGGGTAGTGGAGCCTGCGCCGCAACCCGCACAAGTTCTCGAAAGCGCTGCAGAAGTCGCCGTCGTTCCCAGTTATTACCCACCGGAAAAATGAGATAAAAAGCAATACCCACGATAAATACTGCCAGTAATTGTGCGGTCCCATTATTCAGCAATGCGGCATAGGATATTTCCTGCCCCTCTCCTGGAATGGCAAACAGGGGAAAAAATATACCAAAGCCAGCCGCTGTTCCTGACCACCGGGTACGCGTCAATAACCATGGAGAGATTAACAAAAACGGCAACAGCGCAAGGGCAAGCATGGGAAAACCGGATATTCGGGGTAAAAGCTCCAAACTGAACAGGAGAGCTGCGAGGAAAGCTGTGAGTACGCCGAATCCCATTTGGCGCACCGAAGCCAGTGGATTTGGAAAGGTGGAAAATAACGCGCTGAGGACTACGGCAATAATGACGGCTTCCGGACCAGAAGGCCACGCCGTGTTTAGCCAGAAAAGCGAAACCACCGCAACAACAACCATGCTGCGCAAGGCCGCGCTCAAGGGCTGAGCTATTTCTGTAGGCGGACGATCAAAAGAGGCATGCCAATGTTTCTCTTGTACCCGGGCAATCGCCAGCGGTAAGGGAGGGACCGCTTTGATTGCCTCGGGACAAATCAATTGCCCATAACTGACCATATAGCGCCGGAGTTCGGCCAGAAAGCGGGTCAGTAACAGAATCAGACTATCGAGCGCAAGGCGTTGATCTGCATTCAGATCATCCTCCAAGGCGACTCGCAGTTCGCCCAATTGCCGCTGAATTCTGTTTTGTAGAATCTGTAGCTGGTTTTCTGCTCTGGCAAGCTCACTATTCTGGATTTGTTGTTGTATCTCCTGAAAATCCTGACGCACTGAATCTAGCAAATTTTCGGTTTTGATACGCACCGGCGCGAGGGTATCGCGTTGCAATCTGCGAATATGACTATTGAGCAAATGCAGCGAACCCGAAGCAAACATCATATCGGCAATCATTTGCCGAACGCGCATATTTTTACGGCGTCCACGACTACTCTCAAACAGCGCCCCGGAACGATAACTATCCAACTGCAAAATCTCCTGAATAGCTTCAAGATGCAGCGCAATCCAGTCAGCTCTAGGGACACCTCCCTGCAGTACGCGCAAGGTATTGCGCAAAAAATGCTGCAGGCGCGCTTGCGCCGTCTGCTGCAGCAGATCTTCGAGCGCTTGAGGAAATACAATGGCGCTCATGACCGAGGCCACAATAATCCCAAGCATCACATCACTCAGGCGCGCAACGCCGATATAAAAGGCATGTTCAGGATCCAATGCCGCAGGCAGCCCGACCAGAGCAGCCGTATAGCCAGCTAGTACAAAAGCATAGGCCTGAAAATTACGAAAATAACGCGCTCCAGCAGTGCAAAATCCAACCCAAAGGGCCAAACCGGCAAGAAATCCCAGTCGTTCATCCGGAAATGTCGCTACCAGCAGCAAGGCGACAATACTGCCTGCAATCGTACCAATCGCCCGGTAAAAGCTCTTGGCCAGAACCATCCCGTTACGCGACTGCATCACAATAAACACGGTGATAACGACCGTATCGGGAGAGTCCAGCTGGAATCTATAAGCCAACCAAAGACCAATCAGCGCTGCAGCGGCTGTTTTGACCCAAAAAATCCAGGTTTGCAGATCATGCTGGTAGAAACTCTGCCAATATTGGCGACTGGCAAGATTCAGGGTACTCATGATGGTGAATAGGGTCCCGTCCAGGTTTTTGGAATCACCCTTCCCCCCAGAGCGGCATAGAGCTTGATGAGATTTTGCCGGGCATAAGTATCGAGGCGAATTTGCTGCATCTGATTGTCGATGATCGGCAGTTGCGCCGCTATGACCGGCAGGGCATTACTGAGACCCGCCTGATATCTTTGTTGTTGTAACGCCGCGCTGCGCGACAAGGCCGCTGCGCGCTGCTGTAATATGGATCGCTCCTGACTCGCAGACCGCAATTGCCTCAGACTGAAGGCGACTTGCTGCAAGGCATCTAACAAGCTTTTTTGGTATGCCGCGCGGGCGAGCTGATATTTCGCCTGACTGGCGTCAAAGTGGCCCCGCAGTCGCCCTCCGGTAAACAATGGTAAACTGATGGCTGGCCCCACACCCGCTTGTAAGGAGCCCGGGTGCAAAAAAGTGAACAAGCCGCCGGCCGCTGCCAAACCACCCGCAAAAGCCACCAGATTGATATTGGGATAGTAGGCATCGCGGGCAATATGCACCGCTGCAGCGGCCGCCTTGATGGTTATCAACTGAGCAGCAATATCTGGCCGTTCGGCAATCCATTCAGCCGGAACCGTACCGGGTTGCTGCCAATGGGTCTGCAACAGATTGGGCTGGTAATGACGCAGCACCAAGGGGAGTTGGACACCCACACCGCACAGTGTTGCCAATGCCTGACGATTGCTGTCGTATTTGGCCTTTTGTGCGGCTATTTCCTGCTCCAAACCCGTAAGACGTGCGACACTTGCCAGGCTGAGCAAGGAATCACTGAGGCCATGCTGCTGTCTTTCCTTTTCAATTTTTTCAAGCCGCTGCAAGAGGTGATGCTCGGCCTCTAAACGCTGCAGAATGACTGCACTGGCGTTTATTGCGAGAAGCTGTTGCAACACGGCATTCTCCAGAATTAACCTGGCGGCACGCTGTTGTTGTTCGGCTGCTTGCAAGCGCAAGCGCGCTTCCTTAACCTGCTCTTGCTCCTTGCCCCAAAGATCAAGATGAAAAGAAAAATCCAGCTTTAAAGAATTGTTCCAGGAAGTTTCTCCGGCATAGGGGGGCAAATAAAATTGATTTTTGGTCCAACGACTTACTCCAATCTGGCCGGTGCCCTGGAGCTGTGGTTCGCGCTGTGCTCCTGCTTCGCGTAACGCAGATAGAGCCAAGGCTATTCTGGCTTTCGCGGCAAGCATGTCTGGATTTTTTTCAAGAGCCAGTTGCATGATGTTTTGCTCTGGCTGGTTGAGTAAAGGACGCCACCAGTCCGCAACAGCGGATCCAACTGATTTTTTATGTGTCAAGTCACTGCCAAGCTGTAAATCCTGCAATTGGGTAGGCTTTGCCAGATGAGGCATGGGCGGTGCACAGCCAGCCAGCATGAGCGCTGGCAGCAAGCAACCCAGTAAATGCCAGGATTTCAATCATGTTCTCCCGTAGAAGATTTTGGAGCTTGGCCAGGAACCGGTAATTGTCGGCAGAGCCGATAGACCAAAGTGAAAGTGTATTACAGCATTTGCTGTCTGATCCAGTCCGGCAAAGACTTCCGTGCTTGATCCTCTGCCGGATCCAGCACCAGATTCGCAGATTCTCTTTTAAACCAGGTGTCCTGGCGCTTGGCCAGCTGACGCGTTGCCGCCAGAGCTGCCGCATAAGCCTCTGCCACGGTAAACTCGCCATTCAGGCAGGCAAAATATTGGCGGTAACCCACTGCCCGCATGGCGGGAAGATCGGGGGCGTAGTGGCGTTGCTGTAAAGCCGCCACTTCTTCCAGGAAGCCCTCCTGGAGCATCAAATCCAGTCGTTGCTGAATACGGTTATGCAACCAGGCGCGAGCCGGACGTAACAGAATTTTCAGCAGTGGTCCGGGGAAAGCGCCCTGCCACTGCCGCGATTGACTTAACGGTGCCCCGGTTTGCTGAATAATTTCCAGCGCACGCTGAATACGTTGCTGGTCATGGGGCTGAATGCCTGCAGCCGTGTGCGGATCAAGAGCAGTCAGACGCAAATGTAATGCAGGCCAGCCTTCTTGCGCGGCTTCTTCCAGTAGTTTTCCGCGTATCTGCGGATCGGCAGGGGGCAGCTCGTCAATACCACGTTCCAGCGCCCGAAAGTACAGGCCAGTACCCCCTACCAGCAGGGGGATGCGTTCCCGGGCGCGTGCCCGGGTGATGCAAGCCAGGGCATCTTCCCGAAAAAGTCCGGCGGAATAGGGTTCATCCGGTTCACGAATATCCACCAGAGCATGGGGATATTGCTGCCTTAGTGCGCAATCTGGCTTGGCGCTGCCAATATCAAAATGACGATAAACCAGCAGAGAATCGACGCTGATAATATCTACCGGCAACTGGTTGGCAATATGCATGGCCAGTTCTGTTTTGCCACTCGCCGTAGGCCCCATCAGGAACAGGGCGGGAATCATCGGCCACGCAAAAACAGGCGGTCAAGATCCGCCAGAGAAAATTGCACAACCGTAGGCCGACCGTGATTACACTGTCCAAACCGTGGCGTCGCCTCCAGCTGGCGCAGGAGACTGTTCATTTCATCGAGGTTCAGACGCCGACTGGTCTTGATGGCCGCCCGACAGGCCATTTCAGCCAATACCGGATGACCTTCCACGTCGCCCTGCCCCCACGGTTTTTCCATATCCAGAAGCTCCGCAACCAGTTGCGCAAAATTGCGCGCATCCAATGAACGCAAAGCACCATGAATAGCCAACGTGCCCGGCCCGGCTACGCTGATATCCAGTCCTGCGGCGCGCAATGCCTCCTGCTGATCTTCAAAGCAGGCCATTTGTGCAGCGGTAACATGCACGTATTCTGGAATCACAAATTGTTGTTTATCATCCAGTTGGCAGTCTTTTTTCATCTTTTCGTAAAGGATGCGCTCATGCGCCGCATGTTGATCCACCAGAATCATGCCTTCCTGATTTTGCGCCACAATAAAGCGGGCATGAATTTGCGCTACGGCTTGCCCCAGTGGATATTCCGGCGCCAGAGATTGCTCCTGTGGAGATTGCCCGACATCATTTTCTACTGAACGTGACGTACCGGCCGCAACCATCTGCTCCCAATAAGCCGCTGTCCGGGCCTCGGCGACACCACTCAAGTCCTGTTGGAAGGAGGGTACATAGCCAGAAGACGGACCAGAAGTCGGACGAATACCACCAGCAGCACCGGAATGATCCGCAGTAAGGCCGAGGGGGCGCATTGCTGGCTGTACCGGAACGGATATTTGCGGTTTATCTCCGCCCTGCTCGGCAATAATCCGACGCAGGGTATGAAAAAGGAAATCATGTACCGCGCGACTATCCCGAAAACGGACTTCAGCCTTGGCTGGATGCACATTTACATCCACTTGCCCGGCAGGTATATCCAGATATAAAACAAACAACGGGTGGCGATCCTGAAACAATACATCCTGATAGGCAGCGCGCAAGGCATGGGTCAGCACCGGATCACGCACCGGACGACCATTGACGAAAAAGTATTGCTCGTCGCCCCGGGCACGATTATAGGTAGGCAAGCCCAGCCAGCCCCGCAGCGACATAATCTGATCACTTTGCTCGAGGTACAGCGCATTCGCCAAAAAACCTTCGCCCAAGATGCTTGCGACTCTTGCAGAACGGGCTTCAGCATCGGCGGCCGCAGGGTACTGCACCAGGCTGCGACGATTTTGCAGCAGTTCGAAAGCTATCGGAAAATTGGCCAGGGCTATCTGCCGGAGTACCTTCTGAATACGGGTCAACTCGGCGGCGGCCGAACGCAGAAATTTCCGGCGCGCCGGAACATTATAAAACAGGTCGGCAACCTGCACCGTCGTTCCTGGAGCGCGGGCAGCAGGTTCCGAGGCCAGGACATCACCACCATGCACCTGGAGCCGGGCACCCTGCCCCGCGTCGTGGGTTCTGCTCAGAATTTCCATCCGCGCCACCGAGGCAATAGCTGGCAGTGCTTCACCCCGAAAGCCCATGGTCTGGATAGCCTGCAAATCCTCCCAGCATGACACCTTACTGGTGGCATGACGCTCCAGCGCCAGTGGTAGATCTTCGGGTAACATGCCGGTGCCATTGTCTTCCACACTCAGCAAATCCATACCACCACCCTGTAATTGAATGGTAATCCGGGTAGCCTGTGCATCCAGACTATTTTCCAGCAATTCTTTGAGGATCGAGGCGGGTCTTTCCACCACCTCCCCCGCTGCAATTTGATTGGCGAGGGTAGCGTCCAGGCGGCGCACGCGTGCGGGACCGGTCACTGGCTTGTTCATGTCATGCGCGCCAGAGCAACAGGTAAAGCCTGAACCCAGGCTTCGGCACGCGCATGCTGTGGCGTTGCTGACAAATGATGGCGGGCATCAGGGAGAATATGCAAAAGCAGCGTGAGATCAGCATTTGGCAGATGCCCCTTGCCTTTTTCGGGCCATTCGACCAGCCATAGGGCAGGTGTCCCCAGATAATCACGTATACCGATGTATTCCAGCTCTTCTGGATCATTCAAACGATATAAATCCAGATGATGTGCCAGTCCGGATTTTGTTTCATAGGTTTCGAGCAACGTATAGGTAGGACTTTTGATGGATTGGGTCACGCCCAGTGCCCGCAAAATACCCTGGGCCAGCGTCGTTTTGCCGACTCCCAGGTCGCCTTCCAGATAAATGACCGCCGATGCGGGTAATGTTTGCGCCAAGGCCGCCCCCCAAGACTGGCAAACATCTGCACTGGGAAAGTGCCAATCCATCCGCAAACTCAGGGTTTTAACAGATGCTGGAGAATATCGGAGCGGGTGATAATACCCAACAGCTTTCCATCGGCATCCACAACAGGCAAGGCATGGACTTCCTTACGTAAGAGTTTTTCGGCGACCGCATCGGCATTTTCATCGGGTCTTGCGGTCACAACCTTGGTACTGGCCAACTGGCCGGCAGTAACCGCCGTAACCTTACGCAATTCTTCTTCGTATTCATGCATACCGCCCAACGGAATCAATCCATCAAGAATGGTCAACATGGTGGGCAAATGCACCTCGCGGTTGGCATCAATCAGGTCGCGCTCGCCGATCATGCCAACCAGATGCCCGGAGGCATTGACCACGGGAATGCTGTGATGCCCTGTCTGCAGCAAGATTTTGCCGACATTTTTGACTGAATCATCTTCCTGTACCGTGCTGGCAGCACGCGTCATGATTTCCTGGGCCGTTGTCATTGGGTTCTTCCTTCCGCCATGGCGTCAAATAATGTCTGGAGAATAGTGTCTATTTCCTGCTCTGTCACCGACAGAGGGGGCACAATAGTGAGCAGATCACCTAAGGGGCGACTATAAACACCCATTTCCCGGGCACGCTTGCAGACCATGTATTCGACACGTTCGCCGTAAGGGTAAGCCGTTCCGGTAGCCGGGTCACGCAAGGGTATGGCCGCCATCAAGCCAAATTGCCGGAGATTACCTGCCCAGGGTTGATGGTGAAATACTTCCAGACCGTCGCGCAGTTTTTCGATTTTATTCGGGATTTCGGACAACAAATGGCCTTCAGAAAAAATGTTCAGATTTTCCAGAGCCACTGCACAAGCCAAAGGGTTAGCCGTAAAAGTGTGCCCGTAATAAAACTGTTTGGCTTCGCCAAAGGGTGCCAGAAAAGCCTGATAGATTGCTTCTGAAGTCAGCGTTGCAGCAATGGGTAAATAACCGCCGCTCAGTCCTTTGCCGAGCGCCAGCAAGTCAGGTTCGACCTGTTCTTTTTGGCAGGAGAATAATTGGCCGCTGCGACCAAAGCCAGTGGCCACTTCGTCAACAATAAGCAGAACCTCATGGGTATTACAGAGCTTTTGTGCACCCGACAAGATCCCGGGTGGAAAAGGCAATATCCCGGCTGCACCCTGCACGCCGCCTTCCAGAATCAGAGCAGCAATATGGTCTTTTTCTGCCCGTAAAACGGCTTCCAGAGTATTCAGCCAGAGCCCGGTAGCCTGTGCAGCATCGCCCTGGGATTGCTCCCATTGCAGCACATAGGGGCTGGGCAGCCGGCGCGTCGGGAACAGCAAATTACCATAGACTTCGTGAAACAGCGGAAATCCACCCACTGAAACAGCCCCCACCGTATCGCCGTGATAAGCATTGTCGAGGGTCAAAAAAAGATGCTTTTCCGGACACCCGATGTTGGCCCAGTACTGCGCAGCCATTTTAATAGCCACTTCTACCGCCTCGGAACCATCTTCACTGAAAAAACAATGTTGCAGGGATTCCGGGGTGCACTCAACCAGCTTTTTGGCGAGACGGATAGCCGGTGGATTGCTGGCGCCCAGGGCTGTGGTATGTGCAACCTTTCCCAACTGCTCCAGAAGGGCAGCATCAAGGCGCGGATGGCGATGACCATGGACATTACACCAGAGGCTCGCGACCGCATCCAGGCAACGCGCGCCATCCACATCATACAAATAATGGCCTTCCGCCCTCTCGATAATCCAGGGATCATCGTCACCATAACATTGCATCTGGGTGAAGGGATGCCAAAAATATCGGCGATCCCAGGCTTTCAGCATTTCGGTTTCAGACATGGGTGGCATTCAACTCCTGGATAACAAAAGGTAGTTCTTCGAGAATATTGCTGGCCAGCAGACTTTCTTCTCCCAAACGTCGGGCAGCACGATCTCCGGCGAGGGCATGAATGGCAACCCCTAAAATCAGGGCGTCAGCAGCAGGCAGGCCTTGGGCCAATAATCCCGCCAGCACCCCGGTCAATACATCGCCGCTGCCGCCAGTGGCCATTCCCGGATTGCCCCAGGGACAATAACAGCGCGCTGTTTCACCCAGCATAAGACTGTGCTGCCCCTTCAAAACCCAATGCCCGCCATAGCGGGATTGCAAGGCCCGTATTACCCCTATCCGGTCCAGCTGAACGTCAGGAAGCTGCATTGCCAGCAGTCGGGCCGCCTCACCTGGATGCGGGGTAAACAGCCGCACAGCCCTCGCACTGAGCAACGGCGCACCAAAACGCGCGAGAATATTGAGGGCATCCGCATCCCAAACCTGTGGAATGCGCAAACTGCCAACCTCAGTCAGCATATCATGCGCTGCCAGCCCCTGCCCCAGACCAGGCCCCACGGCGAGTACCGCATTGTCCGGTAAAGCAGAAAAACTTGGAGGCCAGTCCCACCAGGTCGCTTCTGGAAGCGCGGAAGCCAGATAAGGAACTGCGGAAGGATGACCCACGGCTGTCACCAGCCCTGCCCCAACCCGGTAGGCAGCCGCAGCAGCCAAAGCCAGTGCTCCGCCCATTCCTGGTGCGCCACCCAGTACAAAAACATGACCAAAACGACCTTTATGTGCATCAGGAGATCTTTTCGTCAGTTTCGGCAGACTCTCCCGAGTCAATGCAACAAAGTCATCATCCACGTTCAGGCCCTCTCAATATCCTCCTCAGGATACGCGCTGACATGGTGAATACTCAAATCGGGACCGGCATATTCCGCCTCGGCATCCAGGCGAATCCCAATGAAAGCCTTGATGGTGCCGTAAACCACTCCACTACCTGCCAGCGCAATCAAAACGCCCAAACCAGTGCCGAGGAGCTGCGACCAGAAACTGACGCCCCCAGCACCGCCCAGCATTTTCAGGCCGAAAATTCCCACGGCCAAGCCGCCCCAGACACCGCAAACGCCATGCAAAGGCCAGACCCCGAGAACGTCGTCCAGGCGCAGTCGATGTTGTACAAAGGTAAATAAATACACAAAAATAATCCCGGCTATGGCACCAATGGCCAGAGCCCCGATGGGCTGGACCACATCCGATCCGGCACAAATAGCCACCAGCCCTGCCAATGCCCCATTATGCACAAAACCCGGGTCGCCCTTGCCAACGGCCAGAGCGGCGAGCATTCCACCCACCAGGGCCATGAGTGAATTCAGGGCCACCAAACCCTGAACCTGAGCCAATTGCTGGGCGCTCATCACATTAAAACCAAACCAGCCGATGATCAGAATCCAGGAGCCCAAGGCCAGAAAAGGAATATTGGAAGGCGGCATGGCATGCACCGTACCATCCTTACCATAACGCCCCCGGCGCGGTCCCAATAACCACACTGC
Organism: Acidithiobacillus concretivorus; assembly: GCF_018853445.1. GTDB lineage: Bacteria > Pseudomonadota > Gammaproteobacteria > Acidithiobacillales > Acidithiobacillaceae > Acidithiobacillus > Acidithiobacillus concretivorus. The sequence continues at coordinate 12,610 of NZ_JABELD010000023.1, read as the reverse complement.
CATCAGGGCCATCCAGCCACCCATGGCATGAACTACTACCGAACCGGCAAAATCATGAAAAGGCGCACCAAATGTCTGCGTAAACCAGGCCTGAATGCCATAATTGTTATCCCAGACGATGCCTTCATAAAAGGGATAAACCAGACCCACCAGAAAAGCCGTAGCCAGCAATTGTGGGTAAAAACGGGCGCGCTCGGCAATACCCCCGGAAATGATGGCGGGTACGGCTGCCGCAAAGGTCAGCAGGAAGAAAAAGCGCACCATTTCGAAACCATGATCGCCGGCGGTCAGGGTTTGCACATTTCCAAAAAAACTGATGCCGTAAGCAATATGATAACCGATAAAAAAGTACACAATGGTCGAAATGCCAAAGTCACTGAGGATTTTGACCAACGCATTGACCTGACTGCGACGACGCACGGTTCCCAACTCCAGAAAGGCAAAGCCGCCATGCATCGCAAAAACCAGAATGGCACCCATCAGTAAAAAAAATACATTACCGCCCGGAGGCGTCTCTCCCGTAGCCAGCATTCGACTTCTTCCTCTCTCAAATGTTTTGTTTTAACTATTCATCCAGCAGGCGGCGTCCATGCATCGCCCGTCCGAGTGTGCCACGATCTACATATTCCAACTCACCGCCCACCGGAACACCGTGGGCAATACGACTGATGGTAACACCTGCAGGTACCAGTTCTGCCAAAAACTGGGCGGTGGCCTCACCTTCCAAAGTGGGGTTGGTGGCAAATATCACTTCCTGCAGGCCCGTTTCTGCCAAGCGCGCGCTGAGACGATCAAGATGCAAAGCCTCCGGACCAATGCCGTCCAGAGGCGACAAATGGCCCATCAACACAAAAAAATCCCCGCTGAACACGCCCGTATCTTCAATGGCGCGTAAATCGGCGGGTGATTCCACAATGCACAGTTGTGAATGGTCCCGATGCGCGCCCCGACAAACGCCACACAAAGGGGCTTCGCTGAGATTATTGCAGCGCTCACAAAAACGCACGGCACCATGTGCGCGTTCAAATGCAGCGGCCAATTGGGGGAGTAGACTACGTTTGCGCACCAACAGGTCGTAGCAGATGCGCTGCGCAGAACGCGGCCCAATACCGGGAAGGCGCCTTAACAGCGCCTCCAAAGCCTCCATACTCGGAACATCGGCCATATCAGAAAGGCAGATTCATGCCCGGAATGCTCATCCCGCCCGTCACTTCGGACATACGCTCGGCGCTGACTTTTTCGGCATTGCGTACGGCATCATTAATAGCTGCAGCCACCAGGTCTTCGAGCATTTCCTGATCATTATCTGCCAGCAACGAGGGATCAATACGCACCTTGCGCACATCGTGGCGACAGGTCATGGTGACCTCTACCAGATTACCGCCGGCATGCCCCTGGACTTCAATATGGGCCAGTTCTTCCTGGGTTTTTTGCAGGCGATCCTGGAGTTGCTGCGCCTGTTTCATGATATTTCCCAAACCACCTTTCATCATCGACTACCTCCCTGTTGATTCGTTAAAGTCATCAAGGTAATGGATTCTACCTGAGTACCCAGTATTTCCGTAAATTGTTTGATCAGAGGATCATTGGCCACCCTGACCTGTGCTTCTTCCTGTTGCGCAGAGGCCTGAGATTCTGCTTCAGCATATACACTGCGTACGCCGCTTGCCTCGGTTAATTCACCAATACCAAGTTGCGGCGTCTGACCAAAGTGGTCACTGAGCGCTTTCAGAATTCGTGATTTATCCTTGATAATAAAGGGCAGATAGCGAGGTTCCATAAGCAGATCCACCTTTTGCGCATCACACTGCAAGGTCTGACCGTGACGCAACTGCTCTTGCAGCAGCGGTGAAATTGACAATGCGGCAATCAGTTCCTGCCAGGAAAGGCTCATATTACCCGCTTGCGGCGGTATGAAGACATTTTCGCTGTGAACTTCCGGAGCCGATTCACGGACCATATCCGAAAATGTGCCTGATTCTGGAATCAGTTCTGGCAGGACGGATTGAACAGTTTCAACGGCTGTGATCGCAGTTTCTGTAGAGGTTTGAGGGATTGAACCGGGCTTTTTTTCGGGTTCGGGCGACACCGCCGCTGGGGGAATACTCCCCGTAGAGAAACTGAGCACCCGCAAAAACGCCATTTCCAGCGCCATGCGTTGATCTGGATACAGCTGAAAGTCCCGGCGCGCTGACAGCAACAGGGCGTACCAGGACTGCAAAACCAGTGGATTAATTTTATCTCGTAGCTGGCTGATCCGTTCTGCGTCATCTCCTTCTGCAACACCTGGCACAAACTGAGCAAGACTCAGTCGATGAACCCCCTCAATGATCAGGTCCAGTAACCCGGCGGCATCGAGCCCCCGCGCAAGGTGTTCGTTGACCAGCGCAAATACGCGTTGCGCATCTTGGGCAATAAGCGCTGCAATCATCAGCATAACGGTATCGTCGCCACTGCGTCCCAGCATGCTGAGCACACCCTCGCGACGCACTTCGCCACCACCATGGACAATGGCCTGATCCAGAAGACTGAGAGCGTCGCGCAAACTGCCATCGGCGGCTTTGGACAATATGTGCAGTGCGGCATCTTCTGCGGAAATTTTCTCTGCGAGCATGATCTGCTGCAGACGACCCTGAATCTGACCGATTTCCAGCCTGCGTAAGTTGAACTGCAAACAGCGGGATAAAACGGTGACGGGAAGCTTCTGAGGATCGGTAGTTGCCAGCAAAAACTTGACGTGTTCAGGCGGTTCTTCAAGGGTTTTCAGCAGGGCATTGAAACTATGGGTGGACAGCATGTGCACTTCATCAATGAGGTAGATTTTATAGCGCCCAGCGACCGGAGCATATTGGACGTTATCTAGAAGTTCACGGGTTTCATCCACGCGCGTGCGGCTGGCAGCATCCACTTCCAGCAAATCGACAAAATTTCCGGCGCTGATACTCAGACAGGCGCTGCAGGCTCCGCAGGGTTGGCTGCTGATACCTTTTTCGCAGTTCAAACATTTGGCAAGCAACCTCGCCAAAGTGGTTTTACCTACGCCTCGTGTTCCGGTAAACAAAAATGCATGGTGGATTCGGCCAGAGTCCAGGGCATGACGTAAAGCGGCCACAACGGCTTCCTGGCCAACAAAATCTTCAAAATGCTGGGGCCGCCAACGCCGGGCAAGCGCTAAATATCCCGTCATGGGAAAACACAAAATTGGGAGGCGACGCGAATCAGCCACACCCCGGCACCTGGATCGCCGGCTGCCGCTGCTCCCTTCCGGGCCTGACGGGGTTCACCAGCTACCACTGCGAGGGGACCGATTGTTGTCGCCATAGAAAACCTGAAATTGTCCACACAAGGACGAGAACAGACGAAAAGTGCAATACCACTTTTGCACTCACAAGTCGCGAAGGTATCAGAACCCCGATCTGCGATCAATATTGACGACTCAAATCGGCAGGATTTGAATCCGCTTAATCACCATTACGGTGCAGTACTTTTTTGTAACTGATTGGCACGAAACCATAAAGCATCGCCAAAAAGCTGAGGCACCAAGCGGTCAGCGCCAGGAAAAAAGAAGCATGGGCCAGCGGAAACAAAAAAGGCAGATCTAAGCTATGGGCCATGTGGAGCGTTGCAAGACTGTACATTCCTAACGGAAATACCATGGCCCAGTAGGAATCATCATAACGGAGGGGAAACTTTCTAAGGACATAACGCCAGAACCCTAGAATGATCAGCAACGGAATCCACCAGCTTCCACCTGCCCAGTAAAACAGGGTGAATCCCTTTATAAAAGGCAAAAATGGATGCAGATAGGGCGCCGACTCCCCATTAACCACCAGCAACGATCCTGCCAAGGTGGAAATAGCCATGGCGCCCATATTGCTCCAATACGAAGAATGAAGATGCTCGGGTAAAAAATCCAAAAAAATCATTCGATAAAATATCAGCACCATAACCCAGATATATAACATTCCCCCCAATAGCCAGAGACTGAGTGCGATGAAATCAAATTCCGCCCTGGGCATGAAAGAGCAGTGCATATCCAACAGTAAAATCAAAATGGCAATAGATTGTGGAGCGATGATATGCAAGAGCCAGCCGCCCGAAATGCCATCTATCAGTCCAGGTTTATGTTTTTGAATCATGAATCGGGTGAGCAGGCCGTAGTTCAGCGTCAAGTAAAGAATTGCAGCCCATCCCAACAAAAAAACCGCAGGAATCGTTTGGTCTTTAAGAATAACCAGTTGACTACCGAGAACCGCACTGCCAGCCACCATTGTCAGAAAACCGGAGCCTTTTTGGACGTTAACAAAATCGGCGAAAATCTCCGAAGGATAGCGTAAAACACGGCCAATATTCATGATCCATAAAATGCTGTAGAAGGCGATATTAAGCCCGAGTAAAAGGCTTGCGAGGAGCATTAAGTGCAACAGCCCTGCCGAAATGGAAATAACGCCCGTACCCATCACCAGCGTAAAATACGCAGGAGAAAGATGTTTTAGGACTGGATAATGCATGCGGAATTTTGGCACAGACAACAATCAGTGCTCCAATGCTGGAACATCTGAAACCATATAAAATTGACGGAGAGGGCAAAGTCCAAGCCTATGTCCACCAACGTTCAATATTATTCATAATAATATTAATATTCATCATGTTATCAAAATATCTATCCACTAAAGTCCGACGAAATTCGCCATTAGCCATGTCATCGGGTAAGAAAACGGTAAGACAGAAGCGTTTGGCGAAGTATCAATTTATCGGAGGATAACACGATGACGACGACCATTGGAAAACTCATCGTTCGGCAGGTAGATATCCTGCCCGAAGGGTTTCATAGCGATGGTGGCAGCCGCGCCTGGGTCTATCGCTACAAGGAAAAAACGCGTACGTGAAAGCACCCAGATAAGGTCTCACTTGATCCTGCTCGATACGAACGTGATTTCGGAGACGCAGCGCCAGGAGCCTAATGCTTGTGTCATTGACTGGCTCGACGCGCAAGCGCTGTGGAAACGCTCTACCTGTCCGCAATCACGGTAGCCGAGCTGCGTGCGGGTGTCGCGCTGATGCCGGCTGGCAAGCGACGGGTCAGCCTGCATGAGAACCTGGAAAAGCGCCTGCTGCCGATGTTCGCCAATCGGGTGCTGTCGTTCGAGATGGCTTGCACGAAAGCCTATGCCGAGCTGCTGGCCAAGTCCCGCGCTGCCAGCTTGGCCATCGAAACGGCCGATGCCTTCATTGCAGCCGTCGCCCTTGCCAACAGCTTTGCCGTCGCCACCCGTGACACCACCCCTTTTGAGGCTGCCGGGCTGAACGTCATCAATCCATGGGAGGCGGTGTAATAAATCAGGCATCAGTGACTTGCTCTCTGCTGCCAGCCCGGTTTTGATCACGTCCGGGTGCTTGGCTGCGATGCGGAGTAGCGTCATAGCCGCGCCCGAAGGGTTGCGCCGCCCCACAGGACCACCATGAGATGTGATACATGGCCACTCCTGTATTGTGTGGCATACTCAATGTGCTTGTGCCATAATTTTTCCATGACACCATCTCATGAACATGTCGAAGTGATATTAGGCCTGCAAGGACGTCTCGTTATTCCTGCCGTCTTGCGAAAAGATCTGGGTTTGACTCCAGGAACCACCATGGTAGCCCGTATAGAGAACAACCGGCTGATACTGGAAAAGCCGGATGCCATCTGGGCGCGCATTGAAGGGCGTTTTTCTCCTGTCCCATCCACGGTTCACCTTGCAGATGAACTCATCGCTGAACGTCGGGAGATGGCCAAGAAGGAAAGTCAGGTGTGACTGCATCGAAAAATGATCCATCGCAAGGTTTATCCCATCAATGTGTACTGGACGCCTCTGCATTGCTCGCATTACTTCATAACGAGCCTGGCGGGGAGTCTGTGCGCCCTCATGTGCCTGATGCGGTGATTTCCAGTGTCAACTGGGCGGAAGTCGTACAGAAATGTGTGGCCCGCAATGTGCGCGTAGAGGGTTTGCGCGGTGATTTGGAGTCCCTGGGGATGCAAGTATTGCCGTTCAACGCCGACGATGCGGAAGTCAGTGGCAGATTATGGATCGACACCAAGGCATTGGGATTATCCCTGGGTGATCGGGCATGCCTGGCGCTGGGGCAACGCCTACACCTTCCCGTGCTGACGGCTGACCGAGTGTGGGGAAGTCTCCATGTGGATTTTCCTGTCCAGATCATACGGTGAACGACACCAGACGCATGGGGACCGAACAAACAGGGACTTCCAGCAGCTTGAGTCATTTTTTTGATGGGGCATGGCTTCGACTGGCTGGGTATGATCAAAACCCGTCCTGCTCCTGCTTCTCGGCGGAGGGCCCCAGTTCGGACTGGTTTTGTCAGCAAAAACACGCTGGATTACGCCAACTTCAAGGCGGTGCGGGCGGCGACTGGGACGACTACGCGCGGCGCCCGGAACCGGAAGCCCTCCCTGAAAATGCGACCCAGATGCAGGCGATGATGCATCGCCTGAAGACTTAGGCAGGTCGAAGCGTTTACCGTCTGCGCAAACAAACGGTAGAACCAGTCTTAGGTATTATCAAATCCGTGATGGGATTCCGGCAGTTCTCCTTGCGCGGCCTACGTCAGGTGCAAGGAGAATGGAGTCTGGTCTGCCTGGCGTGGAACATAAAACGCATGGCCGTATTGCGTCTGTAGGGCAGAAAAATGCAGATAAACCGCAAAAAACAGGGCAACAATGGCCAAAACCGACTCAAAATGAGCGATTTCAAAAAATTCGGGGCGAAATCTGGCAGTGGTCCGAAGTTAAAACCGACTGGCTGCTAAGCTCTTGATGAGCCCGATACCCAGTGTTTTCAGGTATTGATCCGCCAAATCTGTGCGGGGATAGTGCCAAGGATCCATGGTTACACTTATCCTGTTTTATTTTCTGTATAGATAAAAATAGATAATTCAATGGATGGCCTGCTTGATGACGTCCACGGGATGGGTGCCAGGCCTTCTAAGCTGCCTGTACGGCGGATAACGCTGACTGTGCTATAGTAGTATTATGTTTGACGTATAATGAGGCCCCCATGCACAAGAAAATGACTATCTCCCTGGATGAAGCCGTGTACGACGGCCTGTATCGGACGGTTGGCAGGCGGCACATGAGTCAGTTTATCGAAGACCTGCTCCGGCCGCATGTGCTCGATACCGCCCTGGATGACGGCTATCAAGCGATGGCCGCCGACCAGGAGCGCGAGACGGAAGCGCAGGCATGGTGCAGCGCCCTGCTGGCGGACATGACCGATGAAGCGCGGTGAAGTCTGGTGGGTGGAGTTTGATCCGTCGGTAGGAAGCGAGATCCGTAAGACTCGACCCGCCGTCATCGTCAGTAATGATGCGGCCAACCGGCATCTGGCACGCGTGGTCGTGGTGCCACTCACCAGCAATACTGGCCGCCAATATCCGGGGGAAGCGTTCATTACGCTGTCCGGTAAGCCCGGCAAAGCGATGGCCGATCAGATCATGGCCGCAGACAAAAGTCGTCTGAAAAATCTGGTGGGGCGATTGAGCAAGGCGGATATGACAGCCATCGAAACGGCCATTTTGATTCATCTGGGAATGCCCAGGTGAACGGCCCGAGGTGGGCGACAACTCAGCAAAGACCGAGACTCAACGATTGAGCGGTGTTAGGGGTCTGAAGTCCAATGGAACGAAAACATACGCCAAGGCCATTCGTCTAGCCCCGACGGCTGCTTTAGTTGTCGTGAATGATCCAATGCGCCCTGCATGGAGATAATCCAAGTGGGATCACGCTGAAAAATAACGAACTATCAATTTGAATTGTCTACATTATTTTCATGCTGCTTAATCGTATATGACTTAGCGTATGTTTTCATTCCATTGGACTTCAGACCCCATAACCTGGTTGTGGTGTCATCCTCGGTTATGTAAACTTAAACCCTACATAATAAGGGGGTTTTTACTGACCAATGAACCGGATGGATTTAATGCGCACTTTGTCCGATATGGAACGCCGCAATCTCTTTGTGTTTACGCGGAGAGACATGGAGAAAATGTTTCCAAATGAAACGGACAAGGGTATGGAAAAATCTTTGCAGCGCATGATCAAGGATCAGTTGCTGATCAAGGCTGCACGGGGGGTCTATGTTTACGCGCCCGCGTTAATGCGGAACGGAGGACGGATCATTGAGTCGGTTGCCCGGGCTTTACGACCAGGGAAACTTAGTTATGTATCATTGGAAAGCATGCTCTCTGAATATGGGGTTATTTCCCAGATCCCTGTAAGTCGTCTGACCGTCATGACGACAGGCGCAAGCGGTTTGCATGATACGCCGTTTGGAACCATCGAATTTACGCACACGAAACGCAGTATCCCGGAAGTTCTGGAACGCACCATGGTGGTAGAAGATCGGCCTTTACGAATCGCAAAAAAGCGGGCTGCTGTTCAGGATCTGTACCGGGTTGGTAGAAATATCGACATGATTGACCCGGAAGAACGGGATGATACGGAATGAAACACAAGGATTTTAATCGATATGTCGATATGGCCATGGCGGGACGAGGGCTGGATGCCATGCGTCCGGTCGTCGAAAAAGAGCTACTGCATTACGAGCTATTTAACGCACTCGATTCTGAGGGGCTACTGAAAAATCTGGTTTTCCATGGGGGTACGTCCTTGCGTCTTTGTCGCGGTTCAGATCGGTTTAGAGAGGTGGTGCCGTTAAGGATGAATTATTCCGTTTTGGATGGGGTGAGTCCGACGTTGGTAGTTGCTGAATCCATTCATGAGATTTTGACCGAACCATCCAAACGCTGATTTCTACTGAAAACCGGTCAATCACCAGCGCTGTTTGACACAAACACCATCTGGAACACCTGGATGAGTTCGCCTATCTCTTCAACCGATGCTTTTGGGCGTCTAAGTTGTTATTGGCCCTCTCAATGCCTGTATGGACCAAACACCTGTCCGGCTGGAAGCTGACTAAAGTTAGGAGAAATGTATGAAAAAGAGTTTTGACTGGGTAAGATCACAGGTAAGATAAATTAACTCTAAAAAATATATTTTATTATAAATCATATTGTTATATTATTATTTTGGCGGAGAGGGTGGGATTCGAACCCACGTGGGGCTATTAACCCCCATCCGATTTCGAGTCGGCGCCGTTATGGCCACTTCGGTACCTCTCCGTGGAGGCATACATTAAGCTTTCGTGCAGTATTCGGCAAGTCTTTGTATAAACGGTTTCAGCCACTGCTTGCCGGGACGTTCGGCCTGGCTTACAGGCGCGCTCCATCATTACGGTCTTTGGAGCTGATGAACTGACGCTTGAGAACATGCTCACGCTTCAGTCCCAGCCATAGGGCAATAGGACTGGCCACGAAAATGGAGGAATAAGTACCGACCACAACGCCAATGACCAGGGCGGTGGCAAAACCATGAATCACCGGTCCCCCGAACAAAAACAGGGAGAGGGCCACCATGAAGGTAATGAAGCTGGTGATAACGGTTCTGGACAGGGTTTCATTAATAGCCACGTTAAAAATCTGCGCGACGTCACCACTTCGGGAGGCGCGAAGATCTTCACGCATCCGGTCAAACACCACCACGGTATCATTCAGCGAGTAGCCCATAATCACCAACAAAGCCGCAATGACTGTCAGCGAGAATTCTTCCTGGGTGATGGCAAAAAATCCTACGACCAGAATGGGGTCATGGAGCATGGCTAATACGCCACCCACCGCAAAACGCCATTCAAAACGAAACCCGACATAAATCAAAATACCCAGAGTAACAATAATCAGGGCCATGATGCCTTTATTGCGCAGTTCCTTGCCGACTTCCGGGCCCACGTATTCGGTGCGACGTAATTGCACGTCAGGATAAGCCGCCTGATTTTTCTGGAAAACCTGAAGAATTTTAGTACCGACGGCGCTGCTTTCGCCCGGCTGGGTACGCAGACGAATCAACAGATCACGGTCTCCGCCAAAGGTTTGCACCACCACATTATGAAAACCGGCGGTGGTCAGGGTACCGCGTACCGCGCCTAAATCCGGGGTTTTGCTGAAGGCCAACTCCACCAAAGTACCGCCAGTAAAATCAATGCTGTAGTTTAATCCACGCACGAAAAATACGGCTACTGAGGCAACAATCAGCAAGGCGGATATTCCGAGGAATATCCAGCGCCTCGACATGAAATCCACATGGGTACGGGCTTTGAATAATTCCATGATGCGGCCTCAGATATACAGTTTTTGAATGCGCCGCTTACCGAGGACGCGTTCGATAATACCGCGACTCATCATGGTCGCAGTAAACATGGAGGTAATGACCCCGATAGTCAGCACCAGGGCAAACCCCTTGATGGCACCAGTACCAAACTGGAAGAGCACCAGCGCGGCAATCAACACCGTAATATTGGAGTCCACAATGGTGGCGAAGGCCTTTTTGAACCCGGCATCAATGGCCGCACGGACACTCATGCCGTGACGCAGTTCTTCGCGGATTCGTTCAAACACCAGCACGTTTGCATCGACGGCAAGACCAATTTTCAGAACAATTCCCGCAATACCCGGCAGGGTCAGGGTACCGCCCATCAGGGAAAGCACGGCCAGAATGGCGAGAATATTGACCAGAATGGCCATATCCGCAATCAGACCAAACGCCCGATAGTAAATGGTCATGAAAGCCACTACGAATATCATGCCGAACAGCACCGCCATGACGCCATCATGAATGGAATCCTGCCCCAGGGTCGGGCCAACCGTGCGCTCTTCGGAAATGTGAACCGGCGCAGGTAAGGCACCGGCTCGCAGTTCAATGGCGGCATTGCTGGCCGCTTTGAGATTGGCAAATCCGGTAATCTGGGCTCTGCCGCCCGTGATGGCTTCACGAATCACCGGTGCCGTGACCACCTTGTTATCGAGCAGAATGGCCATGCGCTTGCCGACATTTTTGCTGGTCAGATCGCCAAAAATCCGGGTACCGGCATTATTGAAGCTGACGTTAATAATGGATTCGCCATTATTGTTGTCCACGCCAGCACTGGCATTGCTGAGGTAACGACCGGTCAGCACCGTATCGGTATACAACACATAGGGAGAATTATGCAGACCATAATACAGGGCGGTCCCCGGCGGTAGTTGACCCTTGAGGGCATCCGCCATGTTGGCCTGATCATCCACCATCTTGAATTCCAACTGGGCCGTAGAACCAATGATGGATTTGGCGCGCTGAGTATCCTGAACACCGGGAAGCTGCACGGCAATATGCTCAACGCCCTGGCGCTGAATCACCGGCTCGGAGACGCCCAGTTCATCAATACGGTTACGAATTACCACAATGGCCTGCTGCAAGGCATCGTCTTTCATTTTTTTGGCGGCGTCGGGCGTGATGGTGACGTCGATGATGCCCTTGGGTTGTACGGTGACGGCATAATCGGGGTATTGCCGGGCAATCACTTTTTGCGCTTCCACAGCCAAAGCCGGACTGGCCATTTCGATGGCCAGAGCATCGGGCCCGGTAGTATTCACGGCCAGATATTGCAGATCTTTATGGCGCAGAAAAGTGCGCAGGTTACCACTATCCTGTTCCAAAGCGTGCTTGATGACCGCGTCGGTATCCACGCGCAAGAGCAAATAGACGCCGCCGCGCAAATCCAGTCCGAGGTTTACGGGCTTACCCCCCAAGGATTTCAGCCAGTCGGGTTCGGCGGACATTTGCGACAAAATCACCTGGGCGTTGGCAGGAAGCTTATTTTGCAACAAAGTTTCGGCCAGTCCCTGAGCATTATCGTCGGGGAAAAAGAATGTGCTGCCCTGGGCATCACTACGGACGCTGCGCACCGGAATTTTGGCGTCCTGGAGCCAGCCTTGCAGGGTCGTTACGGGCGGAATGATCGTTCCGATCGGGGCGCGGACTTCCACGGCAGCATGCCAACCGTAAAAATTGGGCAGTGCATAAAGCAGCGCAGGTATGACAACCAGGAGAATGATCAGGTACTTCCACCACGGATAACGGGTCATGAACAGGCCTTAAAGTTTTTTCAGAGTCCCTTTGGGAAGCAACAAGGTGACCGCCGCCTTTTGAACTTTTACGGTAACCCCTTCAGCGACTTCAATATGTAAGTATTCATCGCCCAGTTGCATGACGCGTCCGGCGAGGCCGCCAACGGTAACCACTTCATCCCCCTTGGAGATGGAAGCCATGAGCTGGCGCTGTTCCTTGGATTTTCGCATCTGCGGACGAATCATCATAAAATAGATAATGGCCCCGAAGACCAGAATATAGACAATCATGATCAGTCCAGAGTCTGAACCACCACCGGCTGCAGTTCCGGCATAGGCATTGGCAATTGGTGAAAAACTCATTATCCACTCCTGATCAGGTTTGAGGGCGCTCATTGTAGCCTTTAGGCGTCAATGAGGGAACTCGCGGTACGACGTTGATAAAATTCCTTTCGGAAGGCCTCCAGGCGGCCCTGAATAATGGCCTCGCGCAGCCCCGCCATGAGCTCCTGATAGTAATGGAGGTTATGTTGGGTATTCAGGCGCGCCCCCAATATTTCATGGCTACGCTGCAGGTGCCGCAAATAAGCCCGGCTGTAATTGCGGCAGG
>NZ_JABELD010000022.1 GCF_018853445.1 Acidithiobacillus concretivorus | reverse complement strand
ACACCCTTCTGATATGCTGATTCCACCGCCTCATTAACCGCGAGATCCAGTCCGAAATCGTCGGCGTTAACGACCAGCCGCCGGGTATGCCCCTGCCCCACTTCAGCCGTGGCGTTGCCGCAGGAAGCGCACAAACTCGACGCCTTCCCGCAAACGACGCTTCATCATTTGGGTGCTTTTAAGCATCTCACCAGTAATTTCAGCAATTTTTCCGGCGCGGAAATAGAAACGCTTGTACATGGTTTCCACTGAATCAAAAATTTCCGTGTGGTTCAGATGCGGATAACTCATGGGGCTGATCTGCACACCGCGATCATTGACCATGTGGGCCTCGTCTTCCTCGGTCAACCAACCCTGTTCCTTGGCTTGGTTGTACAAAAAAGTGCCGGGATAAGGTGCCGCCAGTGAAACCTGAATAGTGTGAGGATTGATTTCTTTGGCAAATTCAATAGTCTTCTGGATGGTTTCCTTGGTTTCACCAGGCAGACCAAGTATGAAAGTACCATGAATGACAATGCCCAACTTGTGACAGTCCGCAGTGAACTTACGCGCCGACTCCACTTTGATGCCTTTTTTGATGTTATTCAGAATCTGCTGATCGCCCGACTCATAACCCACCAGCAACAGCCGCAGGCCGTTTTCACGCAGCACCTTGAGGGTCTCGTATGGCACATTGGCTTTGGCGTTGCAGGACCAGGTCACCCCCAGCTTGCCCAGCCCCCGGGCGATTTCTTCGGCGCGCGGGCGATCATCGGTGAACGTATCATCATCAAAGAAAATTTCTTTTACCTGCGGGAAATTTTTCTGGATGTAACGCACTTCTTCAATGACATTGGCTGCACTGCGGGTCCGATAACGATGTCCGCCAACCGTCTGCGGCCAAAGACAGAACGTACACTGAGACCGGCACCCTCGTCCCGTGTAAAAAGAAATATAAGGATGCTTGAGGTAGCCAATAAAATAATCCTCAATGTGCAGATCCCGCTTGTAGACTTCAGACACAAAAGGCAAGGAGTCCATATCTTCAATCATGGCCCGGTCGGGGTTATGAATCAGCTGGCCATCTTCCGCACGATAATTGATGCCATCCACTTCACTCAAGGGCCGACCTTCGGCAATTTCCTTGAGAGTAAAATCAAATTCTTCGCGAGCCACAAAATCGACAGCAAGACCCGCATCCCGCAGGGACTCATCGGGTTCTACCGCCACTTTGGCCCCGACCAGGCCAATCATCATTTTCGGATAGTGCTCCTTGAGCAACTCTGCCATGCGCACATCCGATGCAAAAGAAGGGGTGCTGGTATGGATGATGCACAACTCGTAGCCTGCAGCCACTTCCAGGGTTTCTTCCACGCTCACGTCGGCAGGGGGTGCATCCAGCAGGCGACTGCCGGGGATCATTGCAGCGGGCTGGGCCAGCCAGGTGGGAAACCAGAAAGAACGAATTTCCCGCTTGGCCTGGTAACGGGAACCAGCACCGCCGTCAAAACCTTCAAAGGAAGGTGCCTGCAGGAAAAGGGTTTTCATCGTCATTATGTTACTCCATCGTGGCCGTTCAGCCGCCCGTCGGCGCTGACCGCATATTGTGACCCTCTCCAGGCAACGCGCCGTGCAAAGAGGGCATGAAACCAAATCCACAGCCCCAGAAAATCTGCCAGCAGGGCCGTACCCAAAGAATCTGTTGCACTGAGTTTGTGCATAATTTGCCTATGGTACACGAGGCGCAACAAGAGAACCATACCCAGCGGTATGATCCCCCAATAACCGACCCCCCAAAACATCCATGGCGTCAAAACCGTCACCAGCGGCAGTGGATAACTGAAAAAAGAAAAAAAGTGGCCCACCGGCTGAACACTGCGCGTAGTCCGCGACCAGCGCAGGGCGTGTTGGTAAAACGCCCGAAAACTGGCCTCATGGACCTGAGTATCCACCACATAATCTGACAAGATGGTGGCCTTTCCCAGCTGGCGGGCACGGGCTCCCAGCCAATAGTCGTCCGCCAGTTGATCAGCCAGGCTTTCCAGCCCGCCGATCGCCTCCAGCGTCGAACGCTGCAACGCCATGGTTGCTCCCCCACAAAATATATTGGGACCCAAGTGCGCGGAGACCCGTACCGAAGGCAGAAAAAGGCTGTTGATTTGGCTTGCAAGCAGTCTGGAACTGAAATGATGGTCAGGAAGCCCGCGATACAAACAGGTCAGCACACCGGTCTGAGCATCCATCAGCGGGGTTAGCAGATGATGCAAATACTGCGGTCCCACCACGATGTCAGCATCGCTGATCAGCAGTAAATCGTGATTGCAGGCCGCCAAAATACCCGCAAGATTATTCACTTTGGGATTACAACCCAAGGTGTTGTCGCTCAGTATCCAGCGCAGGGACAGGGCAGGAAATTCGTGTTGCAAGCGCTGCACCACAGCCACTGCCGGATCAGCAGCGTCCTGTACTCCGCAGATCATTTCGTAAAGGGGATAATCCTGCAAACAAAAACTACGCAGGCAGGCATAGAGGTTGCCATCATCTCCATGCAGGGGCTTGAGCAGACTGAGAGCGGGCAATTCTTGAATGGTATGGGGTGAAAAAGTGGCACCCGTATGCGTCAAGACCGGTTGCCAAACACGTAGCACCCACATGACCAGCAATTGATAAGCCAATGCCGCCAGAGCCAGCAGAAACGCCAGGCCCAACAGCCCTTCCTCAAAACCCATAAGCAGTCATATCCTGAACGGTGCGTTCTTGAATTTCAGTTTTAAAGATAATGATTTTCCGCAAACCACTTTACCGCATCGCGCAGGGCCTCTTCGGCGGGACGATGTACATAATGCAGCATTTCCTCGGCTTTTTGTGAGGAAAAATACATTTTGTGCGCCGCCATCCGCAACTCATCCATGGTCACCAATGGCGTGCCCCGACCACGCGCCCGGACCACACTTTCTGCAGCCCAAGCCAGAGGAAACAACATGTTGCGGGGAATACGCATGAAGGGCGAGCGTTTTCCGGTGAGTCCGGCAATGCGGGTCAAAATAGCCTGCAAGGATAAATTATCACCGCCAAGAATGTAGCGTTGTCCTGGCTCTCCGTACAAATAGGCCTGCCAGTGGCCCATGGCCACATCATCCACATGCACTACATTCAGGCCGGTATCCACATAGGCGGGCATTTTCCCGGCAGCGGCATCACGCACCAGCCGTCCGGTCGGTGTCGGCTTGCGGTCGGCAGGCCCGATAGGTGTGGAAGGGTTTACAATCACAATGGGTGCAGACTCGTTCTGACAAAGCTGTTGCAGAGCTTCCTCAGCCATAAATTTGGAGCGTTTATAATGCCCGATCATATCCGCAAGACTGGACGGAGCGGCTTCATCCGCCACCCGGCCATCCGCATAATGACCCAGTACGGCAACGCTGCTGGTATAAACCATGCGCTCCACCCCGGCGTCCAAAGCCGCCCGGGCCAAACGCTCCGAGCCGCTGACGTTGGCCGCGTACATGGGCTGTGGATCAGGCACCCAAAGACGATAATCTGCTGCCACATGAAAAACCAACTGACAACCCGCTACGACTTTATCCAGTGCCTGCGCATCGGCCAGGTCTCCCAGCACCGGCTCCACATCCAGACCATCCCAGTTGCTGGAATCTGCACCGCTGCGATGCAACACCCGCAGTTCCAGCCCTTCAGCGAGCAGGCGGCGTAGTACCGCGCCGCCGACAAAACCCGAGGCACCCGTCAATAAGGCTTTCATACGCTGCTAGTTTCCCGCGAGGGCGGCTGAAGCAGGCGCGACTGAAACAGGCGTGGCTGAATCAGGCGCAGGGTGTTTACGGCAGCCTGCATCTGCCGGCCCAAACCCATGAGCGGTGGCAAATCACCCGGATGAAGTAACAATCCCCGCAACAGGCGCATAATTTGGGGACGACCATAACCATCGACACTGTGAATGGCTGTGGCGGGAAGGGACTGATGGGCAGGGTCCACCACGCTGCGAATCGCCAGAAAAGGAATATCCGCTCGCGCTGCCCGTTGCGCCACAGCGCCACTTTCCATATCCACCGCCTGGGCTTCCGGATAATCTGCCCGGAGTTGGGCCTTGGCCGCCACCGAAGCACAGGCTTCACTGACCGAACAAAGCCCCCCAGCCAGCACTTTTCCGGAAAATTGTTGCAACAGCGCACTCCGCCAGCCCGCGTCCGCAGACCAACTACGTCCTGCCCAGAATATCTGCTCGGGAACCAGCAAATCGCCGGCCCGACAGGCAGGATTCAAGCCGCCGGCAGTGCCCCATGACAAAAGTCCGTCCACTCCGGCTTGCAACAACTGTTCAGCCGCCTGGTCAGCCCGAACCGGCCCCATTCCCGAAACCACCATGCAAAGCTGCGGCGCAATTTCCATCACTGTCTGGTAGCGCAGCTTCCCGGACAAAAGGATGCGCGCCTCGGCAGCCAGCGCTACAACGATACCTATCCGCTGCGGCTGCATCCCAAATTCCGGAAACGGGCCAGCGCCCAAAGCGGGAAATAAAAATTGTAGCCGTGGTAAATAAGGTAAAACACCTTGGGGAAGCCGGGCGCATTAAAGAAAGGATCCTGCCAGCCACCTTCACCATTTTGATGCGTCTGCAACCATTGAATACCCCGGCGCAGGGCCATAGAGCCGCGATCTCCCGCCGCCATCAAACCCAGGCAGGCCCAGGCAGTCTGGGCCGCCGTAGAAGCCTGACCCGCTCCAGCCAGACCGGATTCTGCGTAAGAATCGTTATTTTCTCCCCAACCGCCATCTTCCTGCTGCATGGCCCGCAACCATTCAGCGGCCCGGTCCATGGCCGGTTGCAAGGAAGGATCCTGCAACTCTCCCAGAGCCATCAGCACCGACCAGGTGCCATAAATATAGTTGGTCCCCCAACGTCCAAACCAGGCCCCGGAAGACTCCTGCTCACGCAACAAATAAGCGACGGCCCGGCGCAACACATCACGATCACGAGGCCTGCCCAGATAACCAAGAAACGCCACCACCCTGCCCGTCACATCCGCTGTCGGCGGATCCAGCAAGGCCTTATGATCAGCAAACGGGATTTCATTCAGATAATAGTGGGTATTATCCACATCATAGGCACCAAAACCACCATTGCGGGATTGCATTCCCGACAGCCAGTTTGCCGCTGTTTCGATACTTTCCCGATCTTCAGGACGCCCGGCACGCGCCAAGGCCCAGGCTACTGCCGCCGTATCATCCAAATCGGGATAATAGGGATTCGCATACTGAAAAGCCCAGCCACCGCCTGCCAGCTGCGGGCGCTGCACCTGCCAGTCACCCGGATCACTGCAAATCTGCCGTTCCTTGAGCCAGGCAATGGCTTTTTCCTCTTCGCCGGTAATGCTGTCTGGTCCACCGGATCCATCCACAGCGTCGGCTTCCAGCAACGCGTGAAGGGCCAGACAGGTGTCCCAGACCGGTGACATACAGGGCTGACAGTAGGCATCATCAGCGCGCTCCACCACCAGCTTGCGCAGCGCCGCAGCCGTAGCCTGACGGTAAGGATGTTCCGGCGCATAGCCCAACAAAGCCAGGGCTTCGTGGGCATTGACCATGGCCGGAAAAATGCCATTCAGACCATCTTCCCCATTAATCCGGGCTGTAAACCACTGTTCGGCGCGACGCACCGCAATGCGGCGAATGGCCGCAGGAATCCAGTTTTCAATAAACCCCCAAAACCGATCCAGCGCCAGAAAACCGCGTGCCACCAGGCCCTGTCGCGATGCGGCAAAGTAGTCCTGAATTTGTTCCGGAGGATGACGAAACAATTCGCGAATATGAACCTGCAAGGGATTTTTAGCCTGGGCCTTGAGGCTGCATAAAATAAAAAGAGGCACCATGACGGTCCGCGACCAGGACGCCACCTTGTAAATCTGAAAAGGAAACCAGCGCGGCAAAAGCATCACTTCCACCGGAATGGAAGGCACAGCACGCCACGGCACCTGGGCGAACAAGGCCAAAGTGATTCGGGTGAATACATTGGCATGTTCGGCGCCGCCATGGGCGAGGATGGCTTCTCTGGCGCGACGCATGTGCGGCAGATCCGGCGCGTCACCCGCCAGTTTCAGGGCGTAATAGGCCTTCACGGAAGCACTCAAATCAAAATGCCCGCCATAATACAGGGGCCAACCGCCGTGATCCGCCTGCTTGTCGCGCAAATACACCGCCATTTTAGACTCCAGCGCCGCATCACGCTCATCCATATAATGCTGCATCAGAATAAATTCGGCCGGAATAGTGCAGTCCGCTTCAAACTCAAAACACCAATGCCCATCAGCGGCCTGTTTTTCAAGGAGTAACGACCGGGTATGCTCCAGAGTCCGATCCAGCGCCCGGTCCAGAGTCTGCTCCAGGGGGCGACGCAAATACCCACCTACCAGCGGCAATGGCTGCAGCACACGGTTCATGCGGTCGCTATCCGTGCCGTTTTGCGCAGGGGTTTAATGCCGGCCCGGAAACCGGCCAGTAACAACACATCCGAACGATGCATGAGCTTGGATAACATAACCACCCACTGCACACTGCTGCGACTGATTTTCACCTCAGCGCCCGATGCAAAGGCCGGATTTTCGGCAATACGCCGTAAAGTCAGCACCGCCATCGCCAAGGCCCAGAGACAAAAATCACGCATACCGGTCTGATCCGCAGGAATCATCAGGGTATATTGCAGAGCGTTTTCCAGATGCCCGGCGGCAATATCCAGCAGGCTGTGCAAGGCGGCCTGAAAGCCCGGATCGTGACTACCTGGCTGGACGGCGGCAATATCACAACCATATTGGGCAAACACACTGGCGGGCATCCAACTAACCCCGCGTGCCCAGTCATCCCATATATCCTTAAGAATATTGGTCATTTGCAGACCCTGACCAAAAGAAACCGCCAAGCGTTGCATTTCAGCTTCCTGAGCACGCAAACGCGGTTCGTACTCCACAAAAAGGCTGGTCAGCATTTCACCGACCACGCCCGCCACCACATAGCAGTAATGATCCATGGCGGGCATGTCCACCAGCCCTTTCAGGGAAGCGTGCTGCTGAAACTCGGCCATGCCCGCCCCCATAATGCGAACACAGCGCGCCAGAGCCGCTTGCTGGCTGGCACTGAAACTGTGGGTAATCTGCACTACATCAGCGGTATGGCGAACCAGATCATGTTCTGCCTCAGGCATATCGGCTGACAGTTGCGCAGCAAATCCTTCGGCAAACACCGCCGGATCTTGGTGTCCCTCGACCACCTGCAAAAACACCTGCTGCCAGTGGGCTTTTTCTTCCCAGGGCATAACCGGGTCATCTTCAATGGTATCGGCAATACGGCACAGCAAATAACCATTTCCGACCGCTGCACGCAACGCTACGGGCAATTGCGGAATAGTCAGCGCAAAAGTGCGGGAAACAAGTTGCAGGCTTTGTTGCTGCCAGGCTAACGCCTGATCTAGCGCCGCAGTCATGCGGCGGTCCTGACTGGTGACATCCAAACTCCTTGTTTTATTGGTCCGGGCGCTAGTGCTGACCGGTCGCATCGCGGCAATGTAACGATCTCGCAACAATTCCGCAAGTGTAGACTATTTTTATCCAGGCTCCCCATCATCACCCAGACCATGTTTACGGACCCGATAGCGTAGCGTCTCGCGGGTAATTCCCAATACCCGCGCGGCCTTGGTGACGTTCCCCTCGTTCAGACTCAGCACCTGCTGGAGAATCTGCCGTTCCATCGCCTCCAGATCCATACTGCCATCCATAGGCAGAATGATGTGTTGGTCATCCACCGGACAGCCAGATGGGGCCGGACAGACGTTGTTGAGATTACCGGGTAACTGCAGCCATTCCCTGGGCAGCTCTTCGGTTTCGGAAAACAGCACCGCGCGTTCAATCACATTACGCAGTTCACGGACATTTCCAGGCCAGTCATAAGACTCCAGCGCGGCCCACACGGCCGGACTGATATAATGCACGCGCTTACCGGCCTGAGCATTGAATTCCGCCACAAAATGCGGCACCAGTTCGTGAAGATCCGTCTTACGCTCGCGCAAGGAAGGTAGGGCCAGACGAAATACGCTCAGACGATGGAACAAATCGGCACGAAAAGCCCCCTGAGCTACCTGCGCATCCAGATCCCGATTACTGGCGGCAATAAAACGCACATCCACGGCAATGGGGCGATCCCCTCCCAGTCGGCGCAAGCTATGATCTTCAATGACTTTCAACAACTTGGCCTGGAGTTCGAGCTCCATTTCCGAAATTTCATCCAGAAACAGGGTACCGCCACTGGCCTGCTCCACCAACCCCCGATGCCGCACGGCCGCCCCGGTAAAAGCCCCCGGCTCATATCCAAACAATTCGGATTCCAGCAATTCCCGGGGTAAAGCCGCACAGTTGATTTCCACCATGGGACCGCCAGCCTGAGCGCCACTATAATGCAAAATGCGCGCAGCCAGTCCCTTACCCGTGCCCGTTTCTCCAGAAATCACCAAGGCACTATAGGGAACCTGGCTGAGGCGATCGAGCATGCTGCGCACGTCAGCGGCAGCCGGACTTTCCCCCAGATAAGTTTCAGGACGATAGCGGCGATGCTGATTGGAGGTGTCTTCCGCCACCCGACGCTGGGCGCGGGCACCCCGGCCAGCCGAGCGCACCACCATTTCCAGACGCTCCATTTCACAGGGCTTTTCCAGAAAATCGTAGGCACCCAGCCGCAAAGCCCGCACCGAATCAGGCACACTCCCGAAGGCTGTCAGAAAAATCCATTCTCCGGTACCGCCTTTAGCCCGCACCTTTTCCAACAAATCCAGACTGTTACCATCCGGAAGGTTGAGGTCCGCTAAGGTCACCAGAGGACTCAGATCCTGCTTCAACAAGAGCTCTTCCGCATCGGCAAAGCGTTCCGCCCAGTGTACTTCCCAGCCTTCCTTTTCAAAAAAGCGGCACATTTCCCGCCCCAGAAAAATCTCATCCTCAATAATCAGCAACGCATCAGCCATGTTGGGTTACTCCTTACCAGCAATGTCAGGACAAGGTAATAACAAGCCTACTTCTGCCCCATGCGGATCCCGATTACGCAATTGCACCTCCCCCCCCAGACTGCGCACAAAACGCCGCACCATCGATAAACCCAGCCCGGTTCCCTGTTCCTTGCTGCTGGCAAAGGGGCGAATGCCCTCACGCAACAAAGTATCGGGAAAACCCGGACCATTATCAGACACCGTCACTTGCAACTGTTTATCCACCTGGGCAATAGCTACGCTGATAGTTCCACCCTCGCTGGCCAGTGCCTGCATGCTGTTTAAAATGAGATTAAGCAATGCCTGACGAAACTGGTCCAGAGGCAACAGACAATCACGACAATCGCCCGGCAAGAGCTCCAGTACAACCTGGGCAGGCATCTGATAACGCAACAGATTCAGCAAGGTTTCCACCGTTTCACGGGGCGCCACCCGGCGACCTTTTTCATGCACCTGACGCGCACCGCGCAATTGCTGATCCAGCAACCGACTGACCCGGCGCAGCTCATCTTCCATCAAGCCCAGACGCTCCGCCAGATCTGGATCGCGGATTTCCCGACGAATATTCGCACAACCCACCTGCAATCCCGCCAGTGGATTACGCAATTCATGGGCAAAGGCCGCAGCGGCTTCTCCCACCGCCGCCAGACGCTCCGAGCGGGCCACCGCCGCCTGTTGCGCGACCAGCGTATGGGCTGCTTCATTCACTTCCCGCTGCAAATCCTGCAAATACTGGCGCCGGGTTTTTTCCAGCTCTTCCAAACGCCCAATCATGTGATTGTAATACTGCAGCAAAGGACTGATGCCCGGATCTGCATGAGCTTCCGTCACCCGCCGAAAAGCGCCGATTTCCAGAGAACGCATAGCCCCCTGCAAACGCCGCAATGGACCCAAAATTCGCAGACGGAAAAACGCCAAAGTCACCAGCACAAAAATCATGAACGCAAACAGTGCCACGGCTGTTCCAATCAGGGTATAGCGGGCATCATGCCCCGCCGCCAATACCAGCCTGCGACCACGCAAATGCTCTTCCATGCTGACATCGGAAAGTTGCAATAAAGCCTGCGGCAAGAGGGCCGGGTCCTGCTTGGCCATCAACGCCTGCAAACGCCTCCAGTGCGCATTGGTTTTGACCTGCTCCGGATGCGCTGCCGCAATCCGCGCCAGATTGCGCTGCAGCACGGGCAGTGCCGCCGCAGAACCGTCACTATGCCAGGTACGCAAGGTTTCCTGAGAAGTCTGCGCCAAGCTCGCCATGTAAGCGGTATAAGCATCTAGCGTATGCAAATCCTGGTTGGTGTGGACCAGCAGCACGCCGAGCAACAGCAAAGCCAGCACCACAAACTGCACCAGCAAAAAACCAATGGTCCGGAAAGGCGCAAAAGGGATGCGCTTGCGGCTGTCTGATCCGCCACCCGGCAAACGCAAAATCGCCATAAACCTAGCAACTCCCCTTAACCGGGGAAGCGGTTATGGACTCCAGATCAGCAGGATGCTCGGCACGTGCAGCACGGCGCATCAGTTGTTCACTGGCCTCGCGTGGGCCCGCGCCAGCGTAAAGCACCCGATACACCTGCTCGGTAATGGGCATATCCACCCCCAGTTGCCGGGCCAGCAAAAACAAAGCCTGAGCACTGCGCACGCCTTCCGCCTCCTGGCCCAAATCACGCAATACAGTCTCCAAAGACAAACCCCGCCCCAGGCCCATACCCACCCGGCGATTGCGGGATAAATCACTGCTGGCCGTCAAAATCAAATCGCCCGCCCCCGTCAACCCCATAAAGGTTTCCGTGCGCCCCCCCAATGCCGTACCCAAACGGTGCAATTCGGCAATACCACGGGTAATGAGCGCAGCCCGGGCACTGTCACCATTGCCCAGCCCATCAGAAATGCCTGCCGCAATGGCCAGCACATTTTTGATCGCCCCCCCCAGACACACGCCCGCCACATCATCACTGCGATACACGCGCATCTGGTCACTGGCAAACACTTCCACCACCCGCCGTGCATCATCCATATTTGCAGCAGCAGCAGTCATAGCCAGCGGCTTACCCAGAATCAGATCATGCGCAAAACTCGGCCCGGAAAGTACCACTTTAGGCAAGGTCGGACAGCTTTCATCCAGCACCTGATCCAAACGCAAGGCACTTGGCAACTCCAGCCCTTTGGAAGCCAGCACCAGCAGCAGATCCGGGTGTAATAAAGCCTGGGGAATAGACGCCAGAAGCGTCCGCAAAGCATGGCTGGGAACCGCCAGCAGCACACCTTCAGCGCCATCCAGCGTCGCCGCCAGATCAGAGCCTATGCCCAGACCGGACGGAAAGTCGATATCAGGAAAAACCGGGGATAAACAAGTAGGGTCAATAAAACCCGGCAAAGTTTCCGGGTGGCGCCCCCAGAGCCGCACCACATGGCCCTGGCGGCACAAATGCACCGCCAACGCGGTTCCCCAGTGCCCCGCTCCAAGAACAGCCCAGCGCATGGTTTATTGCGTCGTGTGGCCCACTTGTTCTTGCTGCGCCTGCTGATACAGCGCCTCAAAATTGACGGGATGCAGATGCAGGGGTTGGAAACCGCCGCGTCCAACCATATCCGCCACCACTTCACGGGCATAAGGGAACAGAATGGTCGGACAATGCACAGCTATCAGCGCCGGCAAATGTTCTTCCGGAATATTCTGAATCCGGAACAGTCCTGCCTGCTGCACTTCCACCGCAAAGTAGGTGCTCTCACCCGCCTTGGCCTTGACCGTCACCGTCAGAATCACTTCCGTCAAGCCATCCATGCCTTCTACCTGATTGCTAGCCGTATTCAGACCCACATCCACGGTAGGCGCTTCGGTCTGTACAAAACTCAAGGGTGCGTTGGGGGACTCGAAAGAACTGTCCTTCACATATACCCGTTCAATCATGAATACTGCTTCTGCTTCTTCCATAAGATCCTTCTTCCTACAGGTGGCTAAAAGTACACTCCGCCCAGTCTAACCGAAGACCCCCCTGCGGGGCTATGGAATGACTAATCACTCCACGGCAAAAACCACCAGCCCGTGTGCGACTGCATTTGTTCCCAACAAATGATCCAGCGTCAAAAACGTAAACTGACATCAGTAACGTGCGTCTTCACGCAGTAACTCGGTGCTGGGCGTGGACGCCGGTTGATTTCGCAAGCGCGCATTCACACGCCCAAAATGCTCCTTGACGCCTATATTCCGCTCATCGCCGCTGACCGGTGATAACGTGATAATTCCATTTGAAGACGTGGACAACTCAATCAGAGCCCCTTCCCGCAAAGCCATAACACGAGTCATTTTTACCGGGATCCTGATAGCCAGACTATTACCCCACTTGGCAACCCTAATTTGCAGACATCACCAGTTGTATCATTTAGACAGTGAGAGTGTATATCCATTGTTAACCCTGCGCAAAACCAGGGTTATTTTTTGCTGCAGCCAACGCGATACATGAAAATCTGAAAATACACTTGCCCTGAAGCGCGCTTCTGTGTACGATTCTCCCCGCTGTCCAGGTCCCCATCGTCTAGCGGCCTAGGACACCGCCCTTTCACGGCGGTAACGGGGGTTCGAACCCCCCTGGGGACGCCAAATTAAACAACAAGTCAGAAACAGAACAGGAAACGTCTCATATCAGTGTCCTGATGGCCTTCGGACTACTGCCAGATTTCGCCTCAAAATTTTTGAAATCGCTCATTTTGAGTCGATTTCGGTCATTATTGCCCTTTTTTTTGCGGTTTATCTGCATTTTCCTGCCCTACAGACGCAATACGGCCATGCGTTTTATGTTCCACGCCAGGCAGACCAGACTCCATTCTCCTTGCACCTGACGTAGGCCGCGCAAGGAGAACTGCCGGAATCCCATCACGGATTTGATTATACCGAAGACTGGTTCTACCGTTTGTTTGCGCAGACGGTAAACGCTTCGGCCTGCCTGCGTCTTCAGGCGATGCATCATCGCCTGCATCCGGGTCGCGTTTTCCGGGAGGGCTTCCGGTTCTGTATGCCGTTGCCGCCAGTCGGGATGGTGTTCTTCTCTGGCTACGGCAATAAAAGGGGTGATCCCCAGGGCTTCGCAGGCCTCCACATTCTTTTCGCTGCAGTAACCCGTATCGGCCACCAACGCTTCTATTGGTCCCAGTTACGCCGCTTGTGTCTGGAGGGTTTCCAGCATGGGGATGACCTGTTCCTTGTCATTGGGGGCCTGACTGACTCCAGTGGCCACTACCAGCATCGTCTGGTCATCCACGGCGGCCTGGGCATTATAGGCCTGTTCAAAGCCACCGCCTGAGACCGGCATGATGCGGGATTCTTCATCGGTGAGATTGATCTGGTCTTGCGCTTTAGGCGCAGGATCTCTTCAGGCAAATTCACGCCCTCGGAAATCCCGGTCTGATCCGCTTGTTCTGCCAGTGTAAAGAGTTCCTGTACTTCGGCCTGGAGATGACGCTCCATCTGTTCAATATGCCCATGGGACAGGGCTTGATGTTTGGAAGTGTTGGCGTGGATCTTGGTGCCGTCCAGACAGACCCGGCCAATCTTCAGCAGTTTCATCTCCTGTGCCAGTTCCAGCACCTGCACAAACAATCCTTGCAGTTCGCCCAGAAAACGGCGACAGAAGGTGGCCAGGGTATCGTGATCTGGATGACTGCCTGCCGCGAGGTAACGGAACGCGACAGAATCATAGGTGGCTTGTTCCAAGTTTACGGCTGGAAAAGACCCCGTTGGCATAGCCGTAGACCAGAATCGCCAGGAGGGTGGCTGGGTGATAAGCCTTATGGCCACGACCCGCATATTGTTGGACCAGTAGCGAGAGATCGAGCTGATCAATGACTTCCACAATAAAGCTGGCCAGGTGACCTTCCGGGAGCCAGTCGTCCATGGAAGATGGCAGAAGATAATCGGTCTTGCTGTCAGCATCGAGGAAGTGGGCCATAAAATCACTCATCACATTGAATCATAAGTAATTATACGATAATTTTAGGCAAACTGAAAGTCCGACAACTGCTAGCTAAACACTCTTTTGGCTTCCATCGGTTCCAGAGCCACTGAATTGATTGTATAGTCGGCATCTTCACGCTCGACGATTTAAGGTCCTACCAGTAAGAACGATCTTATAGTCATCACGCGCACGGTAAGTCCGATAATTTCATCAGTGGGCCGAAATGACGTATATCTCCAGTCAGAAGAACTCTTACGCCAGATGCTACTGCAGAAGCCAGCACCGGAAGATCCTTGGCGTTCAAATCCACAGAGAAATTCACCTGATCGATGAGCGGCACTACGAGAACGTTTGTCAGAAGATTTTCCAGAACAGATTGAGCCGCTGGGCGTTTTTGTGCCATGTTGCGCCGCGCCCAGCGTGGATGTAGTCGCTTAAGGGGTCATTGCCGACTTTCTGGAAAATAGCGAGCAACCTGATGATCAGCACCAGTTTCACCAGGAAGAAGCAGCACGAGGAAGCCGTGGTTTATTCCAGCAATTGACGGGTAATAACAAACACAGCAGACAACTCACAGAAGAGCTCATAGCCGAACGACGCCTCGCAGCAAAACATGAGTAAGTCAGTACTGGATGCTTCCGCGTTGCTCGCTTATCCATAAATTCGGGGGATTCTCGGAAGTACCTGAAGTTCACGTCATCCTTATTCGTTAGTAAAAAGCTTTACCTCTTTCTTTGTGCTGTGGCCTTTCTTACACTGTGCGCTACCTTTTCCTTTGAGATTTTTATGCGCGCCAGTCAGATTTTCATTCCGACCCTGAAAGAAACTCCCGCCGAGGCAGAACTCGTCAGCCACCAGTTGCTGCTGCGCGGGGGCTTTATTCGCCGCCTTGCCTCGGGATTATATACCTGGATGCCTCTGGGTTTACGGGTATTGCGCAAGGTGGAGCGCATTGTCCGCGAGGAAATGGACCGCAGCGGCGCCCAGGAAGTGCTGATGCCGGTGGTTCAGCCCGCCGAGTTGTGGCAGGAATCAGGACGTTGGGAAAAATACGGGCCGGAACTGCTGCGCCTCAAGGATCGCCACCAGCGCGATTTTTGTCTGGGCCCTACCCATGAAGAAGTCATCAGCGATCTGGCGCGTCGTGAAATCCATTCTTACAAGCAGCTTCCCGTCAATTTTTATCAGATTCAAACCAAGTTCCGCGACGAAATCCGGCCCCGTTTCGGGCTGATGCGTGGCCGCGAATTCATCATGAAAGACGCCTATTCCTTTCATGTGGATCATGCTTCTCTGGAAATCACTTATCAGACCATGTACGACGCTTACCAACGGGCTTTTACCCGCCTGGGTCTGGATTTTCGGGCGGTGGAAGCCGACAACGGGGCCATTGGCGGCAAGCGTTCTCACGAGTTTCATGTTCTGGCAGATTCTGGAGAAGATGCCATTGTGTCCTGCGACCACTGTGATTATGCGGCCAACATGGAAAAAGCCAGTAGCCCCGCCAAAGCCGCGCCCGCAGAGGCCCCTCTGGAGGCGGCGCGGGTGCAGACGCCGGGCATCCGGACGGTGGCCGAACAGGCTGCCGCGCTGGGTATTTCCAGCAGCCAGATTGTCAAAACCGTGCTGGTCATGGCGGGTGAGCAATCGGTCATGCTGCTGTTGCGCGGCGATGACGAATTGAACCTGATCAAGGCGGCTCATGCCCTGCAGGTGGATGAAGTCAGAATGGCCACGCCCGAAGAGGCAGAGACCGCGACTGGCGCCCCATTGGGTTTTATCGGCCCCAAGGATTTAAGCACGGCTATTCGGGTGCTGGCTGATCATCGCGCCCTGAATGTCGGCAATTTCAGTACCGGTGCCAATGAAATAGACACGCATTGGGTGAATCTCAACTGGGATCGTGATGTTTCCCGCCCGGACAGCGCCGACTTGCGCAATGTCCGGGCGGGCGACCCTTGTCCTCACTGTAGCACCGGCACGCTGAGCATTCGCCGGGGCATTGAAGTAGGCCATGTGTTCCAGCTCGGGCAGGTATACAGTGAGCGCATGAAAATCACTGTGCTGGACGAAAGCGGACGCGATGCCACAGTGACCATGGGATGCTACGGAATTGGGGTATCCCGGGTAGTAGCAGCGGCGGTGGAGCAGCATTTTGACGAACGCGGCATTATCTGGCCCGCGTCTTTGACCCCTTTTGATGTGGGCATTGTCGCCATCAATGCCCGTAAATTTCCGGAAGTTGCCACCGCTGCACAGGCCCTGCATGATCGTCTGGAACAGGCGGGTTTCAGTGTACTGCTGGATGATCGGGATGAGCGACCGGGGGTGCAGTTTGCGACCATGGATTTGATCGGCTTGCCCCATCGGGTGGTGGTCAGTGACAAGGTACTGGCGCAAAATGTTTGGGAATATCGGGCGCGCCGCGCCAGCGAAAACACGCTGGTGAATGAAGCCGAACTGATGGACCGCCTTAACGCGAGTTTGCCCGTTCACCAACCATAAGGATCAGGATCATGGATAATTTTCCAGTGCAGCATGTGATGGTAGCCGTAGATTTTTCAGAAATGGCGCTGCCTACTGCCCTGGCGGCAGCTCAGGAAGCGCGGCTGCATCAAGCCAAACTCACCGTCATCCATGTGTTCAACCCGCAAATGCTCAATTTGCAAATGCCCGAGGAAATCCTGCCACCGACTCTGGATCTTCGGGAAAAGCTGCTGCACCTGGCCCACGCCGAAATGGACAGGCTCCACAAGGCTATGGACAGCGAAGGGATGCCAGCAGAAATGGTGCTGGAAGAAAGTGCGGACAACATTGGCCGCGCCATTGCTGCTTATGGCAAGGCACATCAGGCCGAACTGCTGGTGGTCGGCAGCCATGGTCATAGTGGTCTGGGACGCTTATTATTAGGTTCTGTAGCAAATGACGTGCTCAACCACGCCCACTGCCCGGTGCTGGTAATCAAACATGATGGTGGACACCATCAGGAGGGAAGCGATGACCATTGCCGAAAGTGACCTGGAGCAAATTGGTACCTATGTCCGCAACCACATGGGGGAATGGCTTGCCCAACTCAGTCTGGGCAAGCCACCTGCTGTCTATGAAATTGAGCTGCGTGAACGCATGGTCCGTGTGGAAGAAGCCTTGCATCAAACCAATTTGCGACTGGAACAAGGGTTCCAGCTCATGGAAAAGCGCTTCGAGCAAATCGAGAAACGCTTCGAGCAGGTAGATAAGCGCTTTGAGTTGATGGAAAAGCGCATTGATCAAATAGACAAGCGAATTGACCAGATAGACAAACGCCTGGATCTGATGACCTTACGAATAGATCGCTTCATGATATGGAGCTTTGGCACCACTGTTTCTGTAGGAGCCATAGTCATTGCAGCTATCAAACTGATTCACTGATACTGGTCAACCCAAGCACTGACCGCCCCCACAAAATCACTGCTGGCCCGGGTCATGGCGGCAGCCCCGGCAGCCGCCGAAGCAGTTTTTAGCGGCACAGTTTGCCGAAATGACTGCTGGGCAATGACCTGATAATTGTGGGCATTCAATAAAGTGGCTGTGCCTGCTATCAGCGCCTGGCCAGCCTGAGGTTCAGTGAAATTTACCACAAAATTATTCAGGTGCAGGCGCAGCACGTATTGTGCGGCACCGCTGGACTGCCCGGAAAGCACGGCTTTCCAGTGCTGGCTTTGCTGCAGATGCTGCAGCAGACGCATATCCAGCATTTCCGCCGGAGTTCCTACCCAACGCGCATCCCGATATGACAGAAGCATTTGGGGATTCTGATAAAGCAGATGGTATTGGTAGGCATTGGTATCCAGCCAGGAAGGCGCACTGACCGAGGCCAGTTGCAATACGACTTGAGCATTGTGCGGTGCATTTTTGGCTTCAACAGGCACCGACGAATGCAGCGCACTGATATTGTAGGGCACCTGCCAGGGCGTCGCCGTGGCACAACCGCCAACCAAAAAAGCGGTCCCCAAAAACCCCAGACGGGCTGCGCTCCATAAACGTGGCATGCGAACAACTCTCATGAGCTTAGTGATCTCCTGCAGAAAAACCCGACTCACCTGGGCCTGGGGGTGGCCACTGAGTTCCGTAAAGCAGGGATTGGGGGGATTGTTTCAGGGACTGGCTGAAGCTGGACAGCGCTTCACTGCTATGCAGCAGGCTGCTGGTTAATTGATGTACCTGGGGAAGCGTCTGGTAGTTCAGGGTATTGATGGCCTGCTCACTGGACGCGCCCAGTTTTTGCAAGGATTTGGCCGCCTGGGTAGCACTCGCCAGAGGGGCTTGCGCCTGTACGGCCAGGGTATCTAAATGCTGGATAAGTTGATGACTGGCGACCATGGTGGATTGGGTGGCTGCCACCATGGCGGGAAGCGCCTTGAGCGCAGGCATCATGGCATCTTCCATTTGCACCAGGTCATGGGTAGCCTGATCAAGATGCGTCAGGGTTTGCCCGAAACGGGCACGGTTCTCGTCATTGAGCAGGTCATTCAGTCGGTCTGCCAGCTCATTGCTGCGGTTTACCAGAGACTCACCATTGCGGGACAGTACTTCAAAAAAGCTGGGATGCATGGGAATTTCGGCAATCTGACCCGACTTGTGCGCAATAGGGGCAAAATCAGTTCCCTTGTCGGTCAAGGATAAGTAGCTGAGACCGGTGACCCCTTGAGGAGCCAGTTCCGCGAAGGTCGCCCGAGTGATGGGTGTCGATTTATCGACTTTGATTTTCACCCGAATCATACGCGGATTGGTCGGGTCCAGGCCGATGGCCGTCACCTCACCCACCCTCACCCCTTTGAATCGCACGGGTGCCTGAATGCTGAGGCCTGTAACACTGTAGGGCGAAATCACATCAAAGTTGACCCCGGGTTTTTCGCCGTGATGCATCCACAATCCGACAATCGCGACCGCGACGCCCAGTACCAGCAAAAAAACTACCGCGACCAGCGCGTGTGCACGGCTTTCCAAGAAGGTAGCTCCAGAATGAGATATGCCCCTATTGGAGCACAGGAACCGTTGCAAGCCAATCTTTCTGAATGGCCTGCCGGCCCAATGGAAGTCATTGACTTGCCCGGAAACCCATGACTAAATGAGCCAAAATCTCTGGAGCCCTTGAAGCTATGGACTTTGACATATTGCGCCGTACCATGATTGATACCCAGATTCGTACCTGGGATGTGCTGGATCCGCGTGTGCTGGCCATCGTTACCGAGGTCAAAAGGGAATTATTTGTGCCGACTGCCTATCGTCATCTGGCGTTTGCCGATTACGCCATGCCCATTGCCCACGGCGAATCTATGTGGACCCCCAAAATGGAAGCCCGCGTTCTTCAGGAGCTGGATTTGCGCGAACATCACCGGGTTCTGGAAATCGGTACCGGTACTGGCTATATGGCCGCACTTATGGCCAGACTCGCTGGCATGGTTCATAGCATTGAGGACCATGCGGATTTATCGCAAATGGCGGAAGGCCATCTGCGGGTACAAGGCATTCATAATGTACAGTTGCATGTCGGCGATGGTTCATGCGGCTGGGCTGGTCATGCTCCCTATGATGCCATCTGTATCACCGGCTCCTTGCCCATATTACCCGAGGCTTTCAAGGAACAACTGGCGGTGGGCGGGCGGCTGGTCGCCATTATCGGTCAGGGTCCGGCCATGCGCGCCCTGCGCATTACCCGTACCCGGCAGGACGTTTATGAAACGGCCGTACTTTTTGAAACCGAAGTTACTCCCCTGCGGCATGCTCCACTGCCCGGTCGTTTTGTTTTTTGAGTCACCATGCGCATTGAAGCCCCGCAGAGTCTGATCCTGACTATTGATATGCAGGATCGCCTGCTGGGGGCTATTCCCGAGACAGAACGCAATAAAGCCATTCAAAACTCTGCACGCTTGCTGACTGCTGCGGCGGCACTGGAAATTCCGTGCCTGGCTACTGCGCAATATCCCCAAGGACTGGGACCGATTCGTGCTGATCTTCGATCATTTTGTACAGATTCTTTTGATAAAACGGTTTTTTCCTGCTGGCAGCATGCTCCGCTCAGAAACTGGCTAGAAACTCAGCAGGGTCGGCACCAAGTCATCCTGACCGGTGTCGAAACCCACATTTGTGTTCTGCAAACCGCCCTGGACCTACACAGCGCTGGTTGGCAGCCCGTTGTTGTCGCCGATGCCTGCGCCAGCCGCGACGATGCGTATGCCCAATCGGCGCTATTGCGGCTGCGTCAGGGAGGTATTACCGTTGCGGTGGCAGAATCGGTATTTTATGAATGGCTCGGAGATGCGGCTCATCCTCAATTTCGGAGTCTCGCCCCGACCTGGCGCTGAAACGGAGTCATTTCCCATGCAATCCCCTGTTCTCTCATACCATATTCATCTGGAACCCGAGGCGCATTTGTTCCGGGTCACCTTGGCAATCCCCGAGCCAGATCCTGATGGACAGGTATTGGTTTTACCGGCCTGGGTTCCAGGCAGTTACACCATCCGCGATCTGGCCCGCCACATTACCCGGATATCCGCAGAATCCCGGGGTGCAGCAGTCCAACTGCGCAAAATCGCTACTGATCGCTGGGTTTGTGGCGCTGTAAAAGGGCCTCTCCAGATTTCTTATAGTGTTTATGCGCTGGATCAATCAGTGCGCACGGCTTTTTTGGATCAACTGGGCGGATTTTTTAATGGTCCCGCCCTGTTTTTACGGGTAGTCGGTCAGGAGCAGCACATCCATGCCTTGCGCATTAATGGTCCGGATCATTGGCAGTTGGGGACTTCCATGCCTCGCGTGGCTGGTGACACTTGGGGCTGGGGTCAGTTTCAGGCAGAAAATTATCGGGCATTCATTGATCATCCGGTGTTGATGGGTACGCTGACCCTGCTGAATTTTGAGGCGGGCGGTTTAGCGCACCACTTACTGATTCAGGGAGAACATCAGGCTGATCTGCAAGCGCTGGGGCGAGACATGGCCCGCATTTGTGACTGGCAGCAAAATTTTTGGGGCGAGTCGCCCTTTAGTGAGTATCATTTTTTGTGCAAGGCGCGCAGCAACGACTATGGTGGTCTGGAGCATCGGGCCTCCAGTGCTCTGATTTGCGCCAGGGATGACCTGACCGGCCGCGACCCTAAAAATTATCGGCGCTTTCTGGGCCTGGTCAGCCATGAATATTTTCATAGCTGGCTGGTACAGGCCATCAAACCTGCAGTATTCAGCGCCAGCGCCCTGGAGCGCGCCGAATTGTCCCGGGATCTCTGGGTGTTTGAAGGTATCACCTCTTACTACGATGATCTTTGCCTTTGTCGTGCGGGTTTAAGCAGCCCAGAACAATATCTGCAAGGGATCGCGCAGGAATGGACACGTCTGCAACGACGCCCCGGCCAATATCTGCAAAGCCTGGCTGAATCCAGCGAAGACGCCTGGCTCAAGCTTTATCACCCGCATGTCAACAGCGCCAATTTTGAAATCAGTTACTACAACAAGGGGGCGCTGCTTGCCCTCTGTCTGGACTTGAGCCTGCGTCTGGAAAGTGCCGGCCATTTGAGCCTGGATATCTTGCTGATGCGCCTCTGGAAAGAGCACGGACAGACGGGCAAGGCACTGCCCGAAGGAGAAGCGCTGCAACAAATAGCCGACCTTGCCGGTACGCAAATGGCAGAGCAGTTGAAAATCTGGATAGAAGCCCGTGCCGAACTGCCTCTGGAAGCTCTCTTGGCACGCATGGGAATTGCCCTGCATAGCCGCCCTGCCACGCAGCAGAGCGATTCAGGCGGTGAGGCCGCTTCGACCGTGCCAACCGCCTGGATCGGCGCCCACTGGCAAACCCAGCCGCAAGGATTACAAATCCGTCAGGTACTCAATGGCAGCCCGGCAGAAGCCGCTGGTTTGTCCCCCGATGACGTCCTCGTTGCTTTGGAAGGAATGCGCTGCACGGCGGAAAGTTTTGCCGGGCAAATCAGTACCGGCATCCCCGGCTGCCCGCTGCGCCTTCACTACTTCCGCGATGATGTACTCTACGAGACCCGCCTGACTCCCACTGCACCGCCGCAGGATACCTTCTGGCTGGAGTGGCTGGAGGACGTTGACGCAGTGGTAAGCGCCCGCCGCAGCGCGTGGCTCACTCCGGCATGACACTCCATATCTGGATATTTTCAATACGATCAAACCATAATACGGTGACAGGCGAGGTCGGTGCAGATGATGCTGAGCGGCACGTCCCAGGGTTCGCGGGGGACTCTGGCTAACTGCTGAAAAGCATGGCCGACCCCCAGCAGACGCGGGTGTTGCCAATGCTGGCGGTGGGACATGCTGGCGAGGCTACGATCATAAAATCCCCCGCCCATACCCAGGCGATAACCTTCTGTATCAAACGCCACCAGGGGCAAAATCAGCAAATCCAGCGACTGCGGAGTCATCAGCAAATCGGCTGCTACCTGAGGCTCAGGAATACGGAAGCCATTGGGGCGCATGCGGCTCTCTCCATGAAAAGGCGCAAAGCGCAGCTTTTGCGCAAAACTTCCTGATAGTACCGGTAAATAGAACTGTTTGTGACGACTCAGGCGATGGTACATCAGCGGGAGAGGATTAATTTCGCCCTGCATAGGCCAATAGAGGGCAATACGCCGGGCCTTTTTGTAGTGACTGAGCTGGAGAATGTGACGGGAAAGTGCCAGCGCCGCCTGCTGGAGATGCTGCGGAGAAAGCGATTGGCGTTGCTGTCGCATTGCTCTGCGCAAGCTGCCCTTGGAAACCGGATCAGATGGATTTACTGCTTCAGTTTCAGAAAACAAGAAACCTCCCGCGATGGTCGTGTGGCCCGCTACCCCCAGAACCTGATGAACAGGTGGGAATCCACACATCGCTTCAGGCTACTCCGCAAGGGAGCTGCACACCACGATGATGACTGGGGACTCCCTGGATAGACAGTATTGGTTCAGGAATCGTCTCGGCCACTCGTGCCTCGCAGGAGGCAATTTCAAGTTACTCTGAGCCCTTGGCCCTGTCAACCAGTTGCTGCAGACGCTGTTCGACGAGATGCAGATCATGCTCACGCGCCAGCAATGTCTGCCGGGTACGCTGCAAATCCGCTGCCAGGTTCACGGCCACCATCAGGGTGGCGCGCTCCCGGCTGAGCAACTTGCCACGGCTTCTCGCCACCTCCAATTGTTCATTGAGTAGTCGCACGGCTTCCAGCAACAGCTCCCGCTCTTCATCCGGACAGGGTATCTGATAATGCTGATCCAGCAGGGTGACGGAAATTTGTTGCACGGCATTTGTGGGCTTTGCTTCGGACACAGACTTCTCCCTGATGATTTTATAGTTCGCTTTCCCAACCATTGACCTGCGCAAGCAGATCATTCAGGCGCAAACAGATTTCTTCCTGACGCTCTTGCAGCGTCCGGTTTTCCGCTTTCAGCTTTTGAATTTGGGCCTGCAGGGCTTGCACGGAATGCTTGTTGCGACCATCTCCTTCCAGTTGGCGACGCAATCCGCGATAATCCGTGATAGCATTCTCCAACACTGCAAACAGGGACTCATATCGGGATTCTAACACTGCGCCACCCACTTTTAGCCGGACATTCCGACACCGAGTTTACGAAGCACCTCCATCATTTGCAAATTGAAGCAGGTTTGTTCCACCCATGCCCTTATCCGAATCATTAAAACGTACGCGCAGTTTTCGCTTTCGCCTGGGTGTTGCGGCACTGTTGATGCTCCTGGCTATCCTGGGAGTTGTCTTGCGGGTACTGGACCTGCAGGTATTGCATTACTCCAAATTTCGCGAGCTGGCCTATGACAATCATGTGGCTCTGGTGCCCCTGGCTCCGCCTCGGGGCCTGATTCTGGCGGATCATGGAGAGGTTCTGGCAGAAAATCAGCCCACCTATGCCCTCGAAATCACCCCGGATCAGGTGCCTCACCTGCAACAAAGCCTGCAATTTTTGCAGCACCTTCTGAGCTTGAGTCCGGAAGATCTGCAGCAATTTGCCGCACGACGCGCCGGCAAGCCGGACTTTGACCCGATTGTTTTGAAGGCTGATCTGAATCCGACGCAAATTGCAGCCGTATCCGTCCGCGCCATGGAACTGCCGGGCGTGCGTATTGTCGCCATGATGCATCGCCATTATCCCTATGACGCCTTGTTTTCCCATGTCGTCGGTTATGTCGGACCGATTACCGGGGCTGACCTGAAAGATTTTCATGCCAGTAAATATGTGGGTCGTAATTATATTGGTAAAAATGGCCTGGAACGCTATTACGAACGCCAGCTGCGTGGCGACATGGGTTATGAAATCAAGGATATTAATGCCCGGGGTTTGCCGGTAGGCACCCTTCGCCAGATTGCCGCTCATCCTGGCAGTAATCTGATTACCCATCTGCGGCTGCGGGTTCAGGAGGCAGGGGCAGAAGCCTTGCAGGGTAAAGGCTATCGCGGTGCGGTCATCGCCATGGACCCCAATAATGGTGGCATTCTCGCCATGGTCACCAGCCCCAGCTTTAACGCCAACTGGTTTGTGGATGGCATCAGTAATGCGCACTGGCAATCACTGCTCAACAATCCGGGCCGACCACTCATGAACCGGGCGGATAATGGCCTGTACCCGCCGGGTTCCTGCGCAAAGCCTTTTTATACCATCCAGGCCGTCCAGGAGGGTGTGATCAGCCCGGATTTTCATACTTACTGCCCCGGCAATTATCAGTTGGGAGGACACACCTACTGGGACTGGAATCGGGGTGGTTTTGGAGAGACCGGCATCACCAAGGCTCTCGCCTGGTCAGTGGATGTTTTCTACTACAAGCTGGCCGTCAAAATGGGGATTAATTTGCAGGACAAGACCCTCTGGCGTTTCGGCTTCGGGCAGAAAACGCCCATTGACCTGCCCGGTGGCGCAAACGGTCTGGTCCCGACTCCGGCCTGGAAACGCGCCCATCTTCATGCCCCCTGGTACACCGGTGACTCGGTGATTTTGGGTATTGGTCAGGGCTATTTACTGGAAACGCCGCTGCAGTTGGTCCGCGCTGTTTCTGCCCTCGCCAATGGCGGCTATCTCGTGCAACCTCAGGTCGCCAAGGCCTTCATTGACCCGCAAAGCGGCAAGACTATTCCTATTCCCAATGCCACACCCGTAAATCTGCATATTTCTGCCGAAGCCATGCATGCGGTGCATCTAGGCATGGAAGCCTGCGTCAATACCGGCACCTGCCATACGGTGAGCATTCCCGGTATCAGCATTGCCGGCAAAACCGGTACCGCCCAGGTCCCTATGGGCTATAAAAATGGACGCACTATTTACAATAATGACTCGCTGTTTATTGGCTGGGCACCGCTGGATCATCCCAAAATTGCCGTAGCGGTGGTGGTCGAAAATGGCGGTTACAATGCCTGGCAAGCCCTACCGGTAGCCCGTGCCGTCATTAAGGCGTATTTGCAGCCGGATCAGACTGCTCCTGCTCCTGCTCCTGCTCCACAAAAATTATCTGCAAAAATGCCGGCAAAGGTTGCTCAATCGGCAAGCGCGCATTATGATGCGCCCCTCAGTTATGGGGAGAAAGGTTCTGTCAACCCTCGCCCCGCTCAATCCACAACACCATAAGGAGTAATGAAAATGACAGATTTTGCAATTGCGGCCATGCCGCGTGAAGAAAATGGTCGGCGTGCCAGCCGTCGCCTGCGCCGTACGGGCATGGTCCCTGCCGTACTTTATGGTGATAACAAGGCAGCCATGGGTCTGAGTATTGAAGCACGTCTGTTGCGCAAGCTTCTGGCTGACGAACGGGCCTACACCCATGTGATCACCCTGGAATTCCCTAAGGGTAAGGAAACTGCCCTGATCCGTGATATCCAGATGCATCCCTACAAGGAAGAAGTCCTGCACATGGATTTCATGCGGGTTCATGCCGGTGAAACCGTGCGTCTGCATGTGCCTATCCATTTCCTCCACGAAAGCACCTGCGTGGGCATCAAGGCCGGTGGCGTACTACACCGCGCCCTGACGGACGTGGAAGTAGAGGCACCGGTTGATCGTCTGCCCGAAGCCATCGAAGTGGACATTGCCAAGCTGGAAAAAGGCGAAAGCCTGCATCTGTCGCAGATCAGCGTGCCGGCCGGTGTTATCCTGATTCCGCTCCAGCATGAAGATGACAAGGAAGTTGTCTCCATTCATAGCCCCCGTACCGGCGCTGAAGCGGAAGAAACTCCCGAAGCCGCCGAGTGAGGTAAAATGGACTGGTTGCTGGCGGGGCTGGGAAATCCCGGGGCAGAATATGCCCGTACCCGTCACAACGCCGGTTTCTGGGCGCTCCAGACCTTTGCAGAAAAGGCTGGGGCGTCTTTACGTTTGGAGTCACGCTGGCATTGCCTGGCAGCGACCACGCAAAATTCCGGACAACAACTGGGCTTGTGCCTGCCCCAGGATTTCATGAATCGCAGCGGTGCTCCGGTCCAGGCCATGGCCGCTTTTTATAAGGTGCCTGCGGCGCGTATTTTAGTGATACACGACGAGCTCGATCTACCGCCCGGTACGGCGCGTTTGAAATGGAGTGGCGGACATGGCGGGCATAACGGCTTGCGCGACCTGGATCGGGCGCTGGGTACGCGGGATTACTGGCGCTTACGCCTTGGCATCGGTCACCCCGGGCACAAGGATGCCGTCATAAATTATGTACTGGGCGCAGCTTCGCCAACGGATAAATCCGCAATTGATCTGGCGATTGAGCACAGCCTGGCGGTTCTTCCGGAATTTCTTCATGGTCGCAGTGATGCGGCCCAGAAAACCCTGCA
The DNA here is from genome assembly GCF_018853445.1 of Acidithiobacillus concretivorus. GTDB lineage: Bacteria > Pseudomonadota > Gammaproteobacteria > Acidithiobacillales > Acidithiobacillaceae > Acidithiobacillus > Acidithiobacillus concretivorus. Next base: position 20,524 of record NZ_JABELD010000022.1, on the reverse strand, counting down.
CAGCGATTAGGAGTTTTTTATGGCTTTGGCCTGTGGCATCGTCGGTCTCCCCAATGTGGGTAAATCCACGCTATTCAATGCGATCACCAAAGCCGGTATCGCCGCTGAAAATTATCCTTTCTGCACCATTGAACCCAATGTGGGGCTGGTGTCCGTGCCGGACCCCCGGCTGCAGGCGCTGACCGAAATCGTCAAGCCCCAAAATGTGGTTCCGGCCACTATGGAGTTTGTGGATATTGCCGGGCTGGTGGCGGGTGCAGCCCAGGGCGAGGGTTTGGGAAACCAGTTTCTGGCCCACATTCGGGAAACAGACGCTATTGCTCTGGTTACGCGCTGCTTTGAAGATCCCAACGTCGTTCATGTCAGCGGTCAGGTGGACCCCGTGGCCGATCTGGACACTGTGTTGACGGAGCTCATCCTGGCGGATATCAGTACGGTCGAAAAAGGTCAGGCGCGGGTTGCCCGCCAGGCCAAGGGCGGCAACAAGGATGCCGTCGCCGAAGCCGCTGCCATGGCCCGCCTGCTGCCGCATCTCAATAGTGGCAAACCCGCCGCGAGTCTCAGCATGAGTGCTGAAGAAAAAGCCCATTTGCGTAGCCTGTTTTTGCTCACCATGAAACCCATGATGGTCATTGCCAATGTGGCAGAAGATGAAATTCAGGATGGACCCTGGCGTCCAGTTTTGGAGGCCTGGGCGGGCGAACGCCATGCCAGCGTGGTTCCGGTGTGTGCGGCCATTGAATCCGAACTGGCTGAACTGGAAGCTGAAGAGCAAAGTGCCTTTCTGCAGGACCTCGGACTGGAAGAACCCGGACTGAATCGTATCATCCGCGCCGCCTATGGCCTGTTGGGCCTGCAGACCTATTTTACGGCCGGGGTCAAGGAAGTACGGGCCTGGACCATTCCCATCGGGGCCACGGCTCCCCAGGCAGCTGGTGTTATTCATAGTGATTTCGAGCGCGGTTTCATCCGCGCCCAGACTATCGCCTACGCGGATTTCGTCCAGTACCGAGGTGAGCATGGTGCCAAGGAAGCCGGCAAAATGCGTGCGGAAGGTAAGGATTATGTCGTACATGACGGGGACGTACTGAACTTTTTGTTTAATGTGTAATATGAAACGCTCTGCAGCCTACACCTTGTTAGATACATATTATATTGATATTTATGATTATTTTCTTGAATTGAAACGCTTTAACTGGTGATAATCGGGAGGGGTAAAACCCATCCATAACCACTTTTCAGGAGAATGATCATGAGCTTGCTTGATTCTGCCATGTCCGCACTCAGCGGTGGATCAGATGGTAACCAGAGTTCCCTGCTGGGCGAAGCCGTCAATTTTGTTCAAAACCAACCCGGGGGCATTTCCGGACTCGTTCAACAACTGCAGAGCCAGGGTCTTGGTGATGTCGTGCAATCCTGGATCAGTAATGGCTCCAATCTGCCCATCAGCGCGGATCAGATCCAGCAAGTATTAGGGAGTGACACGGTTCAACAAATTGCGAGCAAAATCGGCATTGATCCGGACACCGCAGCGAGCGGCTTGTCTCAGGCCTTGCCCGAACTCATCAATCACTTGACGCCCAACGGCGAAGTACCTGCCGATGAAGACCTGTTGAGCCAGGGGCTTAACCTGCTGAAGGGGAAACTTTTCTCTTAGACTCAGCAGCATCAGCAGGAGGTGGTCCAACATTAATCAGTGGGGCTAACTCCTGCAATGCCTGCCAGTAAACCCGTCTTTTAAAGGCGATAATTTCCCGGGCAGGCATCCAGTAATCCACCCAGCGCCAGGTTTCAAATTCGGGATGCTGAGTCGTCAAGGTGTTTATTTCCGCCTCATCGCCTTCAAAACGCAGCAAAAACCAGATTTGTTTTTGCCCGCGATAACGACGCCGCTGGGCCCGATGCCGGGAACAGGGAACTTCATAACGTAACCACCCCTGAGTCCGCCCAAGAATACAAACCTTGGCCGTACCCACTTCTTCTTCGAGCTCACGGAACATGGCTTGTTCTGGTGTTTCCGCATAATCAATACCGCCTTGCGGAAACTGCCAGGCATTCTCACCCCGGCGTTTGGCCCACAACACCTGATTGTGTTCATTGCAAATAATCATGCCCACATTGGGGCGATAGCCGTCTGCGTCTATCATATTCATCGTCTCTACCGATGCCTTTTCCCCAATATAGCACGAGGCAGAGCCAGCGTCAGTCTGTCAGACTGTGTAAAATTTCGAGAGGATAGCGATTTCCGGCTAAATAATCCGCAATACAACGCTGCACCATGACATTACGCAGTTGTTCGCTCTGCGCCTGTATTTCTGCCAGCGTCATCCATACCGGGCCAATGATGCCGGTATCCAGCGTGTAGTCTGGACGCTTGGCACCCAACCTGCCGCCAAAAGCAAAACGCAGGTAGGTCAAATCTTTGGCGGGGTGCTCCCAATGATAAATACCGGTGAGATATTCGGGCTCAAAAACATAGGCCGTCTCTTCCATGGTTTCGCGCACGACCGCGTCAAGCAGGGTTTCACCAGGGTCCCAGTGACCGGCAGGCTGATTGAAACATCGACGCCCTTCTACCATTTCTTCGACCAGCAAAAAACGTCCGTCTTGCTCCACCATTGCAGCAACCGTCACATGCGGCTTCCAGACCATGTTTATGACTCCCTTTGCCGTTCGATTTCGCTGAGTTCCCGCCACTGCCCTGGTGCCAGATCGTCCAGGGTAAAAGGTCCGAATGCTTCGCGATGCAGACTGAGCACCAGATTATCCAAAGCCGCAAACATACGCCGCACCTCGTGATAACGTCCTTCATGGAGGGTCAATTGTAGTTCAGTCATGCCGAGCGGGATCATTTCTGCCGCTTTGCAAGGATTCTGCTCTCCCTCCAGCAGCAAGGTGCCCGAAGCCAGTATGTCGGCTTCATGGCCCTGCAAAGGATTTTGCAAAGTTACTCGATACCGGCGCGGAATGTCATAGCGGGGACTGGTCCAACGATGCAGCCAGTCTCCGTCATCGGTCAGCAACAACACGCCGCTGGTTTCCCGATCCAGACGTCCGACGCTGCTGAAGCTGGGTCGCCGGTAACGCCATCGCGGTGGAAAATCCTGATAAATGGCACGAGGATCATCATGCGCACAGACCTTACCGAGGGGTTTGTGATACAGCACATAGAGGGGATAAGGATGATCCAGCGCTTCTTCATCTATCTGCACACTGGCTGGATCTACCTTGGTAGCAGCCTTGCGCAGCGGCATTCCATCTGCTGACACGCGCCCTTCGCGCAGCAAATCACGTACTTCCGAGCGACTACAATAACCCAGTCGGGAGAGCAGATGATCTAAACGTTCGCTGGAATGCGCCATGCGGACAGTTTAGCCTGCCTGCATGGCTGACGGAAACCCCCGAATTGCCTATGATATAGGCATCGCCCCCTGGAAGGAATTCACTATGCAGTCTAACTATACGCTCCCCGCCGAATGGGCTCCGCAGTGGGGGGTGCAACTGACCTGGCCCCATCCCGAAAGCGACTGGGCACCCCGACTGGATGCGGTCCTTCCGGTTTTTGTGCAAATTGCCCGGGAAATCAGTCTGCGCGAGCATCTACTGGTGGCCTGCCATGACCGCAAAAGTTTACGGGATTGTGAACAGCGTCTGGAAAAGGCGCACGCCAACATGACCCACTGCCATCTGTATCTGGTGCCCAGCAATGATTCCTGGGCGCGTGATCATGGACCACTCACCCTCACCAACCCGGCAGGGGAACGTAAATTGCTTGATTTTGGCTTTAATGCCTGGGGCCTCAAGTTTCGCGCCGACCTGGACAATCAGATTACGCGCCATCTCCATGCCCAACAGGCTTTTGGCGAATGTGCTCTGGAAATTTCGGGAATGGTGCTGGAAGGCGGCAGCATTGAAAGTGATGGTCATGGCACTTTGCTGACGACCAGCGCCTGCCTGCTTTCCGCCAATCGCAATCCGCAATGGTCGGCTGCGGAAATTGAAGCCAGCTTATGCCAGCAGCTTGGCATGCAGCGCGTACTCTGGCTGCATAGTGGGCATCTGGAAGGCGATGATACGGATGCACACATTGATACCCTGGCGCGTTTTTGCAATCCGCATACCATCGCCTATCAAAGTTGTGATGATCCCAACGACAGTCACTTTGCCGCCTTGCAGCAAATGGCTGCGGAACTCAGCGCCCTGCGCAGTTATGATGGGCAGGCTTACCACCTGATTCCGCTCCCCTGGGCGCAGGCGCAATGGGATGAGGAGGACAATCGCTTGCCTCTGACTTATGCCAATTTTTTGATCCTCAATGGCGCGGTCTTGCTCCCCGTCTATGATGATCCTGCAGATCATATTGCCATCCAGCGTCTTCAAACGGCTTTTCCAGACCGCCAGATTGTGCCTATCCCCTGCCTGGAACTCGCCCGCCAACATGGCAGCCTGCACTGCGTGACCATGCAGTTGCCAGAGTAATTTCTGAGCAGAGTCAGCTGAGTTTCAGCCAAACAGTCTCCGATATGCGTCATTGCCAGAATAAGCCCGGGGAAACATCGTTTTTTACGGAGGGCAATGGCAAGGCACAATGATCCACCAAAATGTTCCCCTGAGATTTTACCTTACAGTTCAGATTATAAGCCTTGATGGGTAGTGTCTGCGCCATGGCTGCCTGACAAGCCTGTTGATCCTTGCCGGGACAAGTCTGATTAAAACCCAGCAAACTTGCCGCCGCCCAGGCATGAATGGCTGGAAGATTTTCTCTGAGCGCTGCCGGATTCCTGACTAAAAGAGATAGGCGAGCTTCAGAATCCAAGCCAGCAGGGGCCTGCCCACCAGACATACCAAGATAAAGATTATCAACCAGACCCATGACCTGCACATCGCCTTGATGATTAAGAATCATCAGGGACTGCACTTGCGCATTATGCGGCTGGAAGCCCCAGATCAACTCGCTGCCATTTTTTAATGCGAGTCGTGGCAGCGGAAACAAATCCATCCCTTGCTTCAGCCGTTCCAACAGAGGAACCGTTGTAGACCCATCCTGAATATACGCCTTACCGGCAAACTGCTGCAGACTGGACATTTTAATGGGTACGCGCAGGGATTTTTCTATTTTTGCCAGATCCCAGGACCACTTTCGCATCACCTGAAGCACACAGTTGCCGTTATCACCACATTGCTGCAAGGCGACCTGATAGGTTTTATGACCGTTGACCAACTGCCTACACACGGTTGTACCAACACCCGCTGATCGCAGATCACGAACGTAACTAACCCCTACCGTACTATCCAATAGTGGCAGATTGTCTGTCCATTTTTTAGGCTTATATTCACAAATTGCCTTTTGAATAGGACTAAGAGGACCTTTGCAGGTAGTTGTAATGCTATCAGGTGTTCTTGCCGCAATTGCTGGGCAATTCAAGGAATCGTCGGCCGCATGAGCCATGCTACCCAAACTGAGAAGCAAAGCTGTAAATTGTGCCATAAAAGAGGATATTTTCATCTATTGCGATCTCCAGATTAGTACAAATTCAAAGTGCTATGCCCAGTCCAGATTTCGCAACACACGTTGCAAAACAGGATTTTCATTATAGGCCAGGGGCGCTTTGGCTGGTGCACAAGGGTCTCCCTGCGTTGGTAACGAATGATAACTAATAGCATCTCGCAGCATTTGTGCCCGCGCAAGAAAACGACTTTTATATTTTGCATATTTTCCAACAGCGAGATTTTCAAGTTCTTTTGCTGCACCCAACCAGTCAGCCTGATAAAAGAGATGCGCAACACTGGATATGTAGGAATGAAACTTCATATCTGTCAAAACAGTTTGTACAGAAGCAGGCATAGACCAAAAATTCATATTTGAAAAAGAGTTCTTCTTGAACAATGCTGCGGCATCCTCAGCGTAACCATGCCTCACCGCTGAAGAAATAAATTTGGCATTTTCTTCGCTCATATAAGGATATTTACCATTATCGCTGTAATAGTCATTTAATAAAGATATCGCAAAATTTTTTGTTTTACCAATAAATGGCCTGACTTTATCTAATATTAATTCAATATTTACATCATCAGGCTTACCATATTTCTTTTGTTCGGTCTCCATATACCGTCTCAACCCTCCAATCGTTTGCTGTCCCAGGTCTACACCTTCACCTACCGTAACACCACTATTGCCTATCGCTTTCTGGTACTTTTCTCCCGTTTTTTTATCTTTCTTGTATCGCGGCCCAAGATTCTCACCTGTCGCAACATTGGTTCCAAACGCCCCGGGCACATAAAAATCATACATCATGCCTTCGGATTTCTGAATAAAATGATAATCCACCCGGTCCAGCGGGGTACAGTCAGCAACTGCAGCTACTGCAATGGCTTTGTCACTTCTGTAGCAATAATTCAACTCAGCCAGTCGTTTGCCATAGGCATCCGTTAGGCAAAAAATATCACCTTTACACTGGAGCGTTTCTTCCTTCCATTTAGACTGGGTTGTAGTCACATTATTTAAGGATTGATGATAATTTCCTTCTCTATTCATTCTATTCGTCAATTGATTATAATCATGGGATACCTGTCGATCCATTTTTGCCAGCTGCGCATCCTGACAAACCACTTTTTCAGTTTCAGTTTTTGCTGTTTTACAGTTGTAAGAAGTGGTATATTGAGTTGCATGTGCAAGCTGGGAGAAAAAAATACTTATCAGCAATATCCCACCCAAATGTTGCCGATATTTACAGAAAAATTCCTGCTTGTCTTTATAGACGCCATATCTCATGAATTGTATTCCTCAAATCTGAGCGCAATCTTTCACAAGACCCATAGAATATCAAAGGTGACCGGACAAAGCGCCATTGATAATCCTCAAGGTGCAAGATCTATAGTTCTAATGATAACAAGCATCTAGCTCCGCTAAACGTTTTCCATAAGCATCTGTTATACAGAAACTATCATCTTTGCACTGGATTTTCTCTTTTTTCCATTTTTCCTGAGAGACAAGGAGATAACTGAGATTTTTTTGATGATTTCCACTTTTTTTCATATTGTTTACCAATTCATCATATTCATGGGACACTTGCAGATCCAGGCTTGCCAATTTTTGATCCTGGCAAATCACCTGTTCTGTTACGGTATTTGCAGTCGTACAGTCGAATGAAGTGGCGTATTGTGTGGCCATTGCTCCTTGATAAAAAAACAAACCTATCAGCAAATAGCCGCCTAACAATAATCGTTTTTTAATTTTAAATTTTTCTGATATACGCTTTTCTGCCGATATTAAATGACGATCATAACTTTTAACACTATTACCCGTTTCAAGCGAATTGTTCTGAGGGATCATACACTTTGTTTCCTTATTCAGCAGTCATCGAAATTATGGCTAATGCTTGCTTTAATACATGCAAGCATTTCATGCCATTGATTTTAACGACTTCAGAAACAAAATGTTAGATGTTCTTTAATCACATAAACGATCATTCATTTGGATGTTTTATCAGTTTTTTTGCGATCAGAATACTACAGGGCAAACTTCTCAGAAGAGCTTTGGCAACAGATCCTTCCAGCCAGTGACCAAAAGAAAATTGGGGAATATGACCAATCACCAGTAAATCAGCGTGGATTTGTCGGGCATATTGGGCAATGGCTTCAGCGGGGCTCCCCTCAACCGCTTGGGTATGCACGCTCAGGCCATTCGCACGAAGTTTTGTAGCGACCTCGTCCAGCCGGGTACGTATAGCCTCCCCTTCCCTACCCAGCATATCTTCGGCACCTGCTGCTTGTGCCATCGCCATACCGCCGGTACTGACAATGACGCCAAACAAATGCAGTTCGGCCTGCGTGAGGCCTGCAATATCTGTTGCCTGCTCCAGAGCGATGCCTCCAGAGACACTTCCATCGTAAGCGACCATCACTTTCTGGAACATCGGCTTCTCCTCAAAAAATCCTCTCACATGACGCGACCTATTTCAGTGCCGCTGCCTCCCGTTTTGGTGTGCGAATAATCAACAACAATGGAAAAATCGCCAGCGTCATTACCAACATGAGCCAGAAGTTATCTATATAGGCAATCATGCTGGCCTGCCGGGTAATTTCATTATTGAGCAACATTTGCCCCATACTTGAATGCGGATTATACAATTCTGCAACAGCAGGGTTTCCGTAACCCGGGTTGCGACCATCAATGTGCGCCGCCAGCGTAGCATGCGCAATTTGAGTATTGCGGGTCAGCAGGGTCTCGACTAAAGAAATCCCCAGACTGCTGCCGACATTGCGGACCAGACTATATATGGCCGTACCGTTGGCGCGCATCTGAGGACTGAGCGTGGCGAAAGTAGCAGTACTCAATGGCACGAACACCAGACCAATACCCAGACCCTGCCAGACACCGGGCCAAATCACATCACTCTGACTGATCACCAGGCTGTAACCCTGCATTTCCCAAAGAGAAAAAGCCGTTACGCCAAAACCGATAGCCAGCAACAAGCGCAAATCCACTTTACCCACCAGCCGACCTACAATAAGCATAGCAAGCATAGTGCCTAAACCACTGGGAGCCGTTACCCACCCGGCAGCCTCAGCCGTGTAACCCATCAGATCCTGCAGCATGGTGGGAATCAGGGCGCGCGATGCAAAAAGCACCACTCCGACGATAAAAATGAACAGTAATCCGGTCACATAATTGCGATTCAAAATGAGACGATAATCAAAAAACGAGTGCTCGGGAGGCGTGCGCCAGGTATGCCAGATAAAATAAATAGCCGCGAAACCGGCCAGATAGGCTTCCACCCAGATTTCCACCGAGCTGAACCAATCCAGTTGTTGTCCCCGGTCCAGCAATAATTGCAGACCGCCAATGGCCAGGCTTAGGCTCACAAAACCGGCCATATCAAAGCGCATGCCGCGTCCCGGCGTATCGGCCGGAAACGACTTCCAGATACCCCAGAGTGCCAAGATACCTACTGGAACATTGATAAAAAAAACCCAGCGCCAGCCCAAGCTGTCGGTCAGCCAGCCACCCAGAGTCGGGCCGACGATCGGACCCACCATGACCCCCATACCCCACAATGCCATGGCCGAGCCCTGTTTTTCCCGGGGATTGATATCCAGCAAGGTGGTTTGTGAAAGCGGCACCAGGGCAGCACCAAATACGCCCTGAAAAACCCGGGCAATGACAATTTCGAACAAGGAGCTGGAAATACCACACCACATGGAGGCCAGGGTAAAGCCGGCTACTGAGGCCAGGAAAATATTGCGCTTACCAAAGCGGTCTACCAGCCAGCCGGTCAAAGGTGTGGCGATGGCAGTTGCGACAATATAGGATGTCAGCACCCAACCGATCTGATTGAGCGAAACCGACAAGCTGCCCTGCATATGGGGCAAAGCCACATTGGCGATGGTGCTGTCCAGCGTTTGCATGATGGTGGCGAGCATGATGGCCAGGGTAATCAACGGACGGTTCAGCCCTGCAGCATCTATGGGGACAGATGCCGTGCTCATGGAATGGGATCCTCCAACGTCTTTTGCAGTTGCTGCAGGACTCCGGTTATCTGGCGTAGTACCTCTACGTCCAGTTGTTTGAGTTTTTCATGGCGGAAGTCCATCGCCACGCGCCGAACTTCCGCATACACCTCAACACCCTCTGGTGTCAGCAGCACGCGGCGGATGCGACGATCATGGGCGTCTATTTCCCGGCGCAACAGTCCCGCGCGCTGCAGCCGATCGAGCATAGCCACCACGGTTGGTTGTTCTACCGACAGACAATGGGCCAACTCGGTTTGAGTCATTGGTGCGGGGGCTTTCGCCAGATAAGCGATACTCAACCAGCTGGCCTGGCTCAGACCCAAGCCTTTCAGACGGCGATCCAAGGCGTGTCGCCAGGCTCGCGCCGTATCATGCAACGCCAGTGCAAAATCCTGCTGTAACTGATCGTCTGACATGATCCACTCCCAGCTTGGTTTTTATATACTTCGCACACTTATACTTAGCCGTCTAATTAATTGCAAGAAAAAAACGGCTGTGGGCGCAGCCGCATTATAACGTCGTTGCTCTACACCGATTTCAGGATGGATCCATCAGGCGATTTTTTTACCTTCAATTTCTACCCGGATATGGACTTTGTTGGAGAGCCCTTCAGGCAGATAGGCTTTCATGCCGTAATCACTGCGCTCAATGGTGGTAACAGCAACAAATCCAGACAAATAGCCCCCCCAGGGCTTGGGAAGATATTTCACATCGCCAGCGCCGGTTTCCTTGACACGAAACATCATCGCCCGAGTGACACCATGCAGGGTCAACTTGCCATAGAGATCGCCCGTCGTTTTGCTGGTTGGCTGATAACGGGTGCTGACAAAAGTCACATCAGGATATTTTTTAACATCAAAAAAGGTCGGGCTACGGAGATATTTATCGCGAGGGGCGAAATTTGTAAAAATGCTGGCCGCCGGGATGACAATTTTGGCCATGTCTTTGGCCGGATCTTGAGTGTTGACGGTATAAGTACCAGAAATCTTGTTAAAACGACCGCTAAAGGGGCCAATACCCACATGACCAATGGTAAAGTAAGCAGCGGAATGCTCTGGATCAATCTGATAGCTGCCACTCGGATTACCCGTGAGAGCTTGGTAGTGCCCGACCGCAGCGGTGGCCGCTGCAGTAATTGCTGCCTGAGCCGCCTCCTGCATCACCCCCAAACCAAGACCCAAGCTGATGGAAATAATGAGTAATTGCTTTGATCGCTGGTTTTGCATAATTGTCTCCTCTTTCAAATTACCTGAGCCACCATAATGCTGGTCGTCAAAGGATTATAGTAGTTATCTCGGCGTAAGCATCAGGAACCTTCAGCAAGAAGGGGCAGAACCCGAGCGGAGCTGATTTTTCACCTGCCGCCAGTCCGGCATGGCTGCATCGAGGATGCTTTTGAAACGATCATTGTGCAGGCGCTCCAGTAAATGAGCCATTTCATGTAACACCACGTATTCCAGACAAATTTCTGCGTAGCGGGCAAGCTCCAGGCCAAGCCAGATGCGCCGCGCGCGGATGTTGCAGGTACCCCAGCGAGTGCGCATGCGTTTAACCCCCCACTCGGCCACCTGCACACCCAGAATCGGTTCATAGTGGGCAACAATTTTCGGAATGCGGTCTTTCAGTGCCTGACGGTAATGCTTGTGGAGCAAGGCCTGTCGTTCAGCGTGTGCCGCTTCGGGCGAACAGTACATCTCCATAAAGGCAGCTTCGCGCAATTCAATACGGCCGCGACCAGCCACTTCATGCACCCGGAGTATATAGTTCTGTCCCAAATAAGAATGGGTTTCGCCGGATTGATATTCCAGAGTCGGTGACGGAGTCTGATGCTGAAATTGCTGCTGGTGGTGCTTGATCCAGGACAAACGGGCCAGAATGGCCGCACGAATGTCGCCATCGGTCATCGCCCAGGGGGCACTGACTCTTACATTCCCGTCAGGGGGATAAACCATAATGCGCAAATTCCTGATGACCTTACGCGTCAGCTGCACGTTCAGATCAGCCACCTGAACCATGGTTTTTTCCGGATTGCGCATGATCCGCATCAGGAAAAACGATTCAGGCGGTAGGTCGCGGCATTCAGATACAGAGCCACGCAAAGCCAGAGTAAATAAGGCACCAACAACCCGGCGGCCAGCGGCGTGATCCACATAAAAACCAGGAAACAAGCCAATACCAGGAGCAGAAGCAAAACCAGGTCTGCCAGGGCCCAAAGCATCTGATGCCGTCCAAAAAATAACCATGACCATGCGGCATTACAGAGCAACTGCAGGCCATACAAAGACAAACCCGCTGTTCGCAACGGACTTGTCGGGCTGACATAAATCAACGCTGCCGCAAAAGCCATGATGATATACAACAGCGTCCAGACCACCGGAAAAACCCAGGGTGGAGGTGTGCCCTTAGGCTTCTGGAGGCGCGTATACCAAGCATCCGGCCGAAACAGCGACCCCGTTGTCGCCACCGCCAGGGTAATAGCCAGACTAATCAGGGAAACCAGCGCGAAGTGATTCATGTCCATCTAAGTCGTCGCCCACCAAGAAAACGGAATGGCAGATTTTCAGCAGTCTGCAAATTTTATTGCCCTGCAGTGGTTCCAGAGATGCCCACTGAAGCCTTCCACTGCTGCATTTTGCTGATCAGCGGTGACTCCGCGCAAGACTGGGCACTGAGAGAACTACAGGCGCTGGCCCATTCACCAGTTGCACCAAAAAATTTGGAGGCAGATTGCATTTGCTGAGCCTGAGCACCGGTCGCTGTGGCACTCATGCTCTGATACTGCGTGGCGCGCGCTTTCGCCCAAGCTGACACATTCTGCCAGCAGTCACTTTGCGCTGTCGAACTTAAAGCGGCACATTTGGCGCTGTCCTGTCGAGCTTTGACCATATCTTGCTGCCACTTCCCGGAAAAGGAAGACGTTGATGCCGTGTTGAACGGCTGCTGCACTGCGCCCTGGGCACTGCTCACTGCCTGATTTGCAGAATTTCTGGCATTTTCCACCGTCTTGGTGACGGGCTGGGTGATAGATTTTGCGGCACTGGTCAAGGCGGAGGTAGATGATGCCAGAGGCGTCAAGGGCAAAGTCGTTGATGAATAATTCACACTGGGCACTGAAGGCGTGGCTAAAGTTTTAGGCTGAGACAGGGGCTGGGCAGGGACCTGCAAGATGGGCGCGGGTGCTCTGTAGCTGGATGGCGTGGTAATAGCCGAGGGCACGGGGTAAGCATTTTCAGCTTGCGGCGCCAAGCCATTATTAGTCGCTGAACCACAGCCAGATAGAGCCAACACGACCCCAGCAAACAACAACGAACCCTGAAAGCGACGCATACGAAACCACTCCTTTTAGAATTATGAACACCTCATCATGGCCACAAGCTTAACATCAATTTCCACACACTCAAGCACTTATCGTTGTGTAATGTTTCCTGAAGCCACTTTTTTCAGAATGATTGTGCCGACAACTGCGTTGACCAGTGCCCGGCATATCCCTAGAATATGGGCAATCTATGCGGGAGGGGACACCCTCCCTTTTTTGCATCTTCCATGGTAGACGAGGTGAGAAAGTGCAGGCGGTCCTGGCATTGGCAGACGGCAGTATCTACCGGGGTACAGGCTTTGGCAGCAACGGTCTGGCCGTCGGTGAAATCTGTTTTAATACGGCGATGACGGGTTACCAGGAAATTTTGACGGACCCCTCCTATCGCGGCCAAATTGTGACATTGACCTATCCACATATTGGCAATACCGGGATCAACCCCGAAGACATGGAAGGATCAAAAATATTCTGCTCGGCTCTGGTACTGCGTAATTTACCCCGTATCCCCAGTAACTGGCGCAGTACCCAGACTCTCCCCGATTTTCTGACCCAGCAGGGTATTCCTGCCATTGCCGATATTGATACCCGCGCCCTCACCCGCCGCCTGCGCAATGGCGGCGCCCAGAATGCGGCTTTGCTGGTTGGCACTGAGGTGAATGAAAACGAAGCCCTGGCTGCCGCGCGCGGATTTCCCGGTTTGCTGGGTCGGGATCTGGTTCAGGACGTGGCGGCGCCAGAAATATCAGAATGGCTTCTTGCGAGCGGCCTGCCTGAACAGGGTTATCAGGCGCAACCCATCAGCCATCCCCAATATCATGTGGTGGTGTACGATTTTGGTAAAAAGAACAATATATTGCGCCTGCTCGCCGACCGTGCCTGCCGGGTTACTCTGGTGCCTGCCAAAACGCCGGCAGATGAAGTCATCGCCCTGCGTCCGGACGGGGTGCTGTTCTCCAATGGGCCGGGCGATCCCGACGCCCTCGATTATGCCCAGCAAGCCATGCGCGAAATCATTGCGGCACAAATTCCCACCTTTGGGCTCTGTCTGGGACATCAGTTACTCGGCATCGCCTTGGGTGCCAAAACCATCAAAATGAAATTCGGGCATCATGGCGCCAATCATCCGGTCAAAGATCTGCGCAGTGGTCGGGTATTCATTACCAGTCAAAACCACGGTTTCGCGGTGGACGCCCAAAGCTTGCCGGACTCCGTGCGTATTACGCATACCTCCTTGTTTGATGGCAGTTTGCAGGGCATGGCCCATAACAATCTCCCGGTTTTTTCCTTTCAGGGACACCCAGAGGCAGGACCCGGTCCCCACGATGCCAGCATCATTTTTGATGATTTCGTAGCTGCCATGCATCAATACGGAGCCCACACCCATGCCTAAGCATCCAGACATTCACAGCGTCCTGCTGATTGGCGCCGGTCCCATTGTCATCGGTCAGGCCTGCGAATTTGATTATTCGGGGGTTCAGGCCTGCAAGGCATTACGCGAGGAAGGCTGCCGCGTCATTCTGGTCAATTCCAATCCGGCGACCATCATGACCGACACGCAAACGGCTGATGCGACCTATATTGAGCCTGTGGAGTGGCAGACGGTGGCGCGCATCATCGAAATGGAACGCCCGGATGCCATTTTGCCGACGATGGGTGGCCAGACTGCTCTGAATTGTGCGCTGGATCTGCACCGTGAAGGCATTCTGGAAAAGTTCGGGGTGCGCCTGATCGGAGCCTCGGTAGAAGCCATTCGCGAAGCCGAAGATCGGGGCCTGTTCAAAAAAGCCATGCAGGAAATTGGCCTGGAAGTGGCACGCTCAGCTTTTGGACACGATATGGACGGAGCCCGCCAAATTGCCGAAGACATTGGTTTTCCGGTCATTATCCGGCCTTCATTCACGCTGGGCGGCACTGGTGGCGGCATAGCCTACAATCGTGAGGAGTTTGAGGATATTGCCTCGCGGGGTCTGGAGGCCAGCCCTACCCACGAAATTCTCATTGAAGAATCCATTATTGGCTGGAAAGAATTTGAAATGGAGGTAGTTCGCGATCAAGCAGATAATTGCATTATTGTCTGCTCTATCGAAAACATGGATCCCATGGGGATTCATACCGGCGACTCCATTACCGTAGCCCCCGCCCAGACTCTGACTGACCGCGAATATCAGCGGATGCGTGACGCCTCCATAGCTGTCCTGCGCCGCATCGGCGTGGACACCGGCGGTTCCAATGTCCAGTTTGCGGTGAATCCGGTGGATGGGCGTTTAATTGTCATAGAGATGAATCCGCGCGTTTCCCGCTCGTCCGCACTGGCATCCAAGGCTACCGGCTTCCCCATCGCCAAAATTGCGGCCAAGCTGGCCCTGGGATACACCCTGGATGAATTACGCAATGATATTACCCAGGCTACGCCTGCCAGTTTTGAGCCGACCATCGACTATGTCGTCACCAAAATACCCCGCTTTGCTTTTGAAAAATTCCCGGAAGCCGACGCGCACCTGACCACCCAGATGAAATCTGTGGGGGAAGTGATGGCCATTGGTCGGAGTTTTCAGGAATCCCTGCAAAAAGCCCTGCGCGGCCTCGAAACCGGGGTCGATGGACTGGATGAAAAACTGCAGGGCAATGATCCGGAGACCTTGCAGAAGCTGGAGCAGGAGCTGCGCATAGCTGGTCCGGATCGCCTCTGGTACTTGGCCGACGCCGTCCGCCGGGGCTGGGATCAGGACAAAATCCAGCAGATCACGCATATGGACCCCTGGTTCCTTGAACAAATTATTGAGTTGGTGCAACAGGAAGAAAATCTGCGTGGAATGCCGCTGTCCAGCCTCGATGCGCCCCACTTGCGGGCACTCAAGGCCATGGGTTTTTCGGATCGTCGCCTCGCCCGACTGCTGGGCTGCCGGGAATCCCAGCTGCGCGAACAGCGCCACAAACTGGGTATTCGACCCGTTTACAAACGGGTAGACACCTGTGCAGCGGAATTTCATTCGCCAACCCCCTATCTCTACTCCACTTATGAAATGGAATGTGAGGCGGAGCCTGGAAACAAACCCAAAATCATGATTTTGGGTGGTGGTCCCAATCGCATTGGTCAGGGCATTGAGTTTGACTACTGTTGCGTCCATGCCAGCATGGCACTCCATGCAGATGGTTTTGAAACCATTATGGTCAATTGCAACCCAGAAACCGTATCTACCGATTATGACACTTCTGATCGCCTCTATTTTGAACCCCTGACCCTGGAAGACGTGCTGGAAATTGTTGCGGTAGAAAAACCTCAAGGCGTCATTGTTCAGTTTGGCGGCCAAACCCCTCTCAAGCTGGCCAACGATCTTGAGGCAGCAGGGGTCCCCATTATCGGTACGACTCCGGACTCCATTGATCTGGCTGAAGATCGCGAACGCTTTCAGCAACTGCTGCAGCGCCTGGGATTACGCCAGCCGGAAAACGCCATTGCCCGCAGTGCTCCGGAAGCCTTGAGCAAAGCCAAGGAACTGGGTTATCCGCTGGTTGTCCGTCCTTCCTATGTACTGGGTGGCCGCGCCATGCGTATTGTTTACGCTGAGGCAGACCTGCAGCGTTACATGGAAGAAGCTGTCCGCATTTCCAACGATCAGCCCATTCTCCTCGACCGCTTTCTCAATGATGCCCTGGAAGTGGATATTGATGCCGTTGCCGATCAAGATGGCCAGGTCATTGTTGCGGGAATTATGGAACATATTGAACAGGCTGGCGTTCATAGCGGCGACTCGGCTTGCTGTTTACCCCCCTACTCTCTCCCTGAAAACATTCAGATTGAATTGCGGCGGCAAACCGTAGAACTGGCTCTGGCTTTGGGTGTGGTTGGCCTCATGAACTGCCAGTTTGCGGTGCAGGAAGACCGGATTTACGTTCTGGAAGTGAATCCCCGCGCTTCACGGACCGTGCCTTTTGTCTCAAAAGCTACAGGCTGGCAGCTGGCTAAAATTGCCTCACGCTGCATGACCGGTCAGAGCCTGAAAACCCAAGGAATCCCTGAAATTCCCAATCCTCCGCATTTCAGCGTCAAAGAAGCCGTATTTCCTTTCATCAAATTCCCGGGCGTGGATATTTTGCTGGGACCCGAAATGAAATCTACCGGCGAGGTCATGGGTATCGGAGCCAGCTTTGGTGAGGCTTTCCTCAAGGCGCAAATGGGTGCTGGCGAGCATTTTCCATCCTCCGGAACCGTATTTATCAGCGTCCGCGATGCCGACAAAGCCAAACTCACCCCTGCTGCTCGCACCCTGGCCCACTTGGGTTTTCATCTTATCGCCACCAAAGGGACAGCCGAACATCTCCGCCAGCAGGGTCTGGAAGTCAGCACGGTCAACAAGGTCACCGAAGGTCGGCCGCACATTGTAGATGCCATCAAAAATGGTAAAGTACAAATCATCATCAATACCGTGGATGAGCGTCAGTCTGTGCGTGATTCCTTCAGTATCCGCCGGGCTGCCTTACAGATGGGCCTGACCTATTACACCACTCTGGCAGGTGCCATTGCGGGTGCGGAAGCTATTCGTGCCCTGATGCGGGAAGAGCGCAGTGTTCTTCGTCTCCAGGATTTGCAACAAAACTAACCAGTACGAGAGGTTAACATGAGCGATAAAGTCCCTATGACTGTCATCGGCGCACAACGTTTGCGCGAAGAATTACAACGGCTGAAATCCGTAGAACGACCCGCCGTCATTGAGGCTATTGCCGAAGCCCGTGCCAAGGGTGACCTTTCGGAAAATGCCGAATATGACGCCGCCAAAGAACAGCAGGCGTTTATTGAAGGACGCATTCGTGAGGTAGAGGATTTTCTCGCCCGCGCCCAGGTCATAGACCCCAAAACGCTGAATACCGGTGGAAAAATTGTATTTGCTGCAACCGTCGAGCTGGAAGACGCAGAAGGCAAGGAAGTCACCTATCAGATTGTGGGAGATGCCGAGGCGGACATTAAGGAAAATAAAATTTCCATCAGTTCGCCTATTGCCCGCGCCCTGATCGGTAAACACGAAGGTGATCTGGTAGAAGTGCATGCGCCTGCGGGTGCCCGCGAATACACCATTCTTAGCGTTCGCTTCGAATAAAACCAGCCTGAGAGCATCCTATCGTGATTCATCATATCTACCTGTTGTTGCTGGCCATGCTGCAAGGGGTAACCGAGCTGTTTCCCATATCCAGCCTCGGGCACATCATTCTGGTTCCGGCCCTGCTGCACTGGCCCATCAATCGCGACGCCGACTGGTTTTTGCCTTTTGTGGTAGTCCTGCATCTTGCCACCGCCGCCGCCCTCCTGCTGTTTTTCTGGAAAGACTGGGCAGCCCTGATTGGTGGTTTTGTTCGGGCGCGGGGCATGCCCAGCAATCCCCAGTCGCGATTATTGTGGATACTATTCGTTGCTTCCATTCCTGCGGGCATTCTCGGCCTCCTTCTCGCCCATAAAATCCGCTATCTTTTTGGCGGCTTCACTTTTGCGGCCGTCGCATTGATGGTAAACGGGGTCATGTTGATCTGGGGTGACCGACTGCGCTCCCGTCATCCCAGTCATTCACTGGATAACATAAGCTGGATACGCGCCATCATTATTGGCTTTGCGCAATCCATCGCTCTGATTCCCGGGTTTTCCCGTTCAGGGGCCACTCTGGTGGCCGGAATTGGCGTAGGACTGGATTATGAAAACTCTGCCCGCTTTTCCTTTTTACTGGCAACACCGATCATTGCGGCTGCTGGCGCGTTGGAAGTACCCAAACTTTTTCACGCCCACATGCAAAGCGGCTTGCTGGGAACCATTTTTTTGGCAGGGGCCCTCGCTGGACTTTGTGCCTGGGGTTCAGTCTGGTTTCTGATGCATTACTTTCACAAAAATGAAGTCACCGCCTTGCGCCCCTTCGGAATCTACTGCATCGGTTTCGGGGCACTGGCACTGCTGATTGGCGGCTAAAAAACTGCGCTCGGGAAGCTCAGGAATGACTATCCGGAGAAAGTAATAAGGCCATGCGTTTACCATTCCAGCTCTGGATAGCCAGAATAATGCCCACTGCGGTGAGAATGTAAAATACGCCTTGGTCTCCCGCGAGACCAAGACCCCATCCTCCCAACACGCCCCCTACGAAAATACCCAGAAACTGCATCATGGAATAAACACCACTGGAAGCCCCACGCTGTTCGGGAAGCGTGCTACGGCTCATCATTGAGGGCAATATCGCCGAAGCAATATTATAGCCGGCAAAGAAAATAACCGCGCCAATACCTACGGGCCAAAAGTTTCCAGATTCCACTCCCATAATCAGGGCTCCGACCGCAATTGCAAGACCACTGACAATCAGCATCTGTCCGTGTTGCTTGTTTTTTTCCGCATAAATTACCGGAAACAGCATGAGCAGCACCGAAAGCAGCATGACCGGCAAATAGACTTCCCAAATGCCACTTTCAGGAATATGCATGGCATTGACCAGCTCTGGAGAAAGCACCACAAAGCTCGCACCCAGAACCATCTGCAAAATGAAAATACCCACACTGGCCGTGAGTACCGGTGGGTGGCGGAACATTTTCATGGCATCTGCCCAGCCGCCCATGCGATTCTGCTGCGCGTGAGCAATAGGTGGGATAATTTTCCAGAGCGGATATAGCGCCAGCAACCCCAGTGCCGCCGCAACCAGAAACACCCCAGTCAAGCCCCAAAGTCCGTAAAATACCGGACCGATAGCGATACCCAGTACATAGGCAACAGCAATACTGCCACCAATGGCCGCCATAGCTTTAGTACGATGCTGATCGCCAGTCAGGTCTCCAGCCGTAGCCAGAAGCACCGAGGACACGGCACCGGCACCTTGCAGTAACCGCGCCAGAATAATGCCATAAATATTGTGGGTAACTGCGCCCAGCAAGGAGCCCAGAATAAAAAGGATGATGCCGAAAACCAGCACTTTTTTCCGTCCAAAGCGGTCGGAGGCTGCCCCGAAAGGGAATTGCAGAGCGGCCTGGGCAAGCCCGTAAACCCCAATAGCCAAGCCCAGTAACAGGGGTGTACTGTAACGTAACTGATCATTATCCAGAGCCAGCACTGGCATGAGCATAAACAGACCGAGCATGCGCGCGACATAAATGAAGCTCAGACCACTGACAGCCCGTTTTTCCAACGGACTCATGGACGGGCCTTTCACCCGTCCACGGCGTTTTTCAGAAGAAGCCATAACCCATCACCAATTTACCAAGGATCAGGGCAGTATAAAGCAAAAACAGGTAAGAGATGGAATAAGCGAACATGCTGCGGGCGTATTGATCCATTTCCTGACCTTCGGGCAGGGCTTTCAGGCGTAAGGCCATGCCCACAAACCAGGCTCCCGAGAGCCAGGCAATGCCGCCGTAAATCCAGTCTCCGGTCAAAAACGCCGGGATCATGCTGACGATCCAGGTGAGAATGGCGTAGTTCAGGACTTCCTTGCGGGTCCGGTCGATGCCGTGGGTGCAAGGCAGCATGGGAATGCAGGCTTTGGCGTAGTCGCGCCGGCAGTTGATGGCCAGCGGCCAGAAATGTGCGGGGGTCCAGACAAACACCAGTAGGACCAGAACCACTGGGAGGGCGGCGATGCTGCCGGTAATGGCGGTCCAGCCAATCAGGGGCGGCAGGGCACCTGCCAGTCCACCCCAGACAATGTTCCAGGGGGTGCTGGGTTTGAGGTAGAG